>CANENS010000007.1 GCA_947428935.1 uncultured Candidatus Saccharibacteria bacterium
CCTATTTTGTTGAATATGCTTCAACTATTCCTTTCTGGATTCGTTGAGTGAACCCTGCGTCACATCTATCGTGATCTTACTTTCTCGCTCAAACAGCTTAACTTAATCCTACGAGAATGGGAAAATCGTTACAATAGACCAGAACTATTCTATAATGTAGATAGCTACTTAAAACTTAGAGGCTGTTCTAAGTTCGTTTATTGAACCCTTCAACTAACCCGGTTTGTCCGTATTGAGTTTTCAACACGATCAAGCCTCCTGCGCAGTCCAGTTGTAGCACCTAAAAAGTAAGTAAACCCGTTCTTAGTATAAAAGAGATGAAAATTCTAATTATTACTTATTCACTAAACTTCTATAATAGTGCAAAAACTAGTCTTCATCATCTGTATATCTGAAGTAATCATCATGTCGAGCCAACTCTCGTCGCACAGATTCTCTATCCGCTTTGCCTTTGCGATATTCCTCAATAGCCTCATCTGCCAGACCATTTTTACTGGCTATCCATTTTGCACGTTCCCGCGCTTCTTGTTTGCTGTTTTTTCTAAATAGTCCCATTTACCTCCTCTCTAAATAATCTAGGATTATATCTTTGAACTCGCAATACATTTCAAAAATTCGCTCATGACTTACCTTCGTATCATCGGTCACCGGAAAATAACAATTAATAACATTATCGGGATTCTTTGGGGCGTAAGTACCGCCCAAGGTTTCAATGCGCTGTATGATCCCTACTAAATTCGACTCAAAGTATTTTTGCCATGTCTGCACATTACCTACACGCACTTCAACCTTGCGCATATTCGGTCGATTTCCTCTCGCTAACCCAAATTGTACTCCATCTGTTCGATTAAAAAGTTGTTTGAATGTTCGCTCATTGATATATAAATCATTATGCGAACCCAATTCCATATGCGCCAGAATCTCATCGTCATCACATCTCTGATATTTTCTCTTAAAATCCAGCCAATACCTAGTCCAAAACTCACTTGATTCTCGCGGTTTTTCCTTTTTCGTCCCAACATTCCGGGTTTTAGATGCCAGTGCGCAATTCGTCAACGATTCCATATACTCTCCGGACCAATTTTTCTTACAAAATTCCGTCAACTTATCAATAGAAAACTCCATTTTCGTCAAAATCATCGCTAAATCATTCGCTACAGGATTATCCTTATCCGTAAAATCAAACTTCCCAATTATTTTGAGGTCCTCTCGCGTGTCACTATAATCATCATAAAAGAACCAGAGTTCGCTACCCAGTAGGCAGCCAAACTTTTTGTATTTAACCCGCATATAAGATTTTAATTGTTGCAGAATATGCATATCGTTAAAGCTAACTCCCTGTCGCTTTGCTTCTATTACCACAGAGTTCGCCAGCATCACATCACCCCGTTTGGTCTCATGCCCTACTTGTACGGGGAATTCTCGTTTAATCTCTGTATCATCCCATCCCAGAACCTCCTTCAGGCTTGCTACATAAACATTTACCAGCTCCTGTTCGGATGTTTGTGGTTTCACCATCACTTCGCACAATTTTTGCCAATATCCCATACATTATACTATAACATATTCATATGTGGAGTGGGCGTCAACGATTTTTAAGCTAAGCCAATGACAAATTTACTGCAAAGGGCGACATTAGGCTGCGCATAGTATAATGAGCATATGGGTACACCATTCGTAAAGAATAATATACAACTTATCAATGGATACATTGATAATGGGGATTTTGATTCTGCATACGAGTTTTTTCTTAAGAGTATGGATGAACTTAGCCATAGAGAAAGAGAAGAGAAACAATATGCTTTTCCGCCAAAATACTTTGAAAAAATAAAGATTTCCAGCGTCCCATACTATGAATGTACAAAACAAGAATTAGAAAAGGGCGACCCAACTATTGCGTATGAGATTTATCTTAACAATGTTAAAGACAGCCAAAAGAAAAGGATGCTCTTTCTCAATCAATGTTTTTCTGCCGCAAGGAAGTGCAGTAATATTGTTCGTAAGGCCAAAATCGAGACAATAATAAAGAAAATTCTGCCAGAACACCAGAAACATGTTGATGATGTCAGCCCAAAGCTGTCGATAGAATATAATGATTTTTGCAACGAGTTAGACAAATTGTATGCTAACCATGACATCAATAATTATGATATGAAGTGACTTAAGATATGTAAAAGTAAGTATGATTTAGATAAAGTTAAAGAACTCGTAATAGCGGGGAAGTTTAGTGACGCCAATAAGTAGAGGCATTGGTTTATTATACGATAAAGTTAGTGATAATATTAGGGCTATCGGCTGGAGTCTGCCTAAGGAAGAAATAGCGGATAACATCAAGAAGCAGCAAAAAGAGAAATGCAGAAAGCTAGATAGAAATAGTATCTCATTCACCGAGTTTGTATGTAGCATGGATCCATCCAGAGTTCTTTATAACGAGCTAATGCCTTTTCTTGTTGCTTGTTTTAGAAAGTTTTCTAAAACAAACCTTCATAATTTTACTTAGACATGATAATGAAGCTAGAAAGAAATTGCGTGAAAAAGGCAAAAAAGAAATCGTCATATCATTTGACGAATTATGTCAAGTAGAGGAAAATATATTTTACCAGAAGAAATTATAGCAAAAAGGTATAATTTTCAGAATTTAAAATCAATTAAAGCGGCTTATTCGGAATATTTTGACATAGATGTAGAGGGGATTCTTAGAAAAAGTGTCGTTAGGAAGAATCGTCCCAAGGATTAGTTTATATGAAAAATTAAATGAACTAATAGAATATCGTCACAGAATTATACACGAACTAGACGTGAATAGGCAACTGACAAGAAAAAAATTCAGGATTATATACATATTACAACCAAAAGCCTTAAGGAGATTACTAAAGCTATAGAAAAGAAATATAATATTAAGATCGTAAAACTTAATCCGTAACCCTCAAATAATACCCCAAATCCTCACCTCTCCAATTCTCCAGCACCCAACTGCGATATTCTTCCCAAAGCCCATTATAAAGTTGGCTAAGCCTCATATTCCGTATGGCTAAGTACTATTGATAGTTCTGTACTATATACAATCATGCTTCCTCGGCTTTTGCTCGTCTATAAGTATCTCTAACCGCTTCCTCTCCAAAATGTTCCTCAATACTAAAATCTTTCCAAAAGGTAGTTTGACATTCGTAATCTGAAAGTACACCACAGACCTTAATTGCTTTGTCGGATTCTACGGGCATATTGTATATGTTATTTGGCCTAATCTATAATCACCTCAATATCTAGTGATTATTTCAAAAGTTTACAACTCACTCTCCAGCTCAACCAACTCATCTGAAGAAATTACCTCAATGCCATTCTCTCGCAATTACTTCGCCGCTACGCCCGGGTAATCAGCTAGCTTACCAGAAAGAGTTCCATCATAAGTTCTTTTTCCGCAGGAAGGACTATTGCGGTAAAGAACCGCCTTCGTGATTTTATGTTCTATTGCAAAATCCAAAACTGCCTGTGCACCCCGCAAAAAAGCATCAGTAATATCGTCGCCAGCCTCGGTAAAAACTTTTAACTCCTTCTCAACATATCGACATTCAGCAGCCTCGCGTGGTGTGGGCAACCCTCCTAAAAGCTCTGGACAAAGAGGAAAAGCCCGCCCCTCATCTATAATCTTGGCGACTACGGCATTATATTTACTAGTCCCATCATAACGACAATTGAAACCCGCCATACGTAAACTTACGATATAACTATCTTTAAGCGGTTGCTGCATAGAGTTCATGACTTCAAATTATAAAATTAAAATTATCAACAAAAAACGATCCTGGTCGACTCAACTTCACGAAGCTATAACCGAGTTTCAAGGTATTAGTTCAGAAGATGACGACCTGTATTTATGATAGCATATAGACTGCGAGTTTAGAATTTGGAATAAAAGAATAAGCGAGAAGTGCTGTTTTGGCGTTTTGACATACTACATATTTTAAACATTGGCCGTCGTGCCTCATTATAGACCAATAAAGCTAAAAGCGTTATAATGTATCAATATAGAGTGTTAATAGGGTTGCATGAGTAGCTTTAGATATTATTATTCCGCAGCGATAAAAGATTTTTTGTGCCAGTCCAACAATGAAATATTGGGCGCGCTCCATGCTAACTGCGCTTCCGCAGATGTAACCATCCAACAGAGCAAAGCATGGGAATCTGAGATACAAATATTAAAGAATCAGCTTCAGGGATTTGATGGCAGAATTATTTTTGAATATACGATCCCTAGGATGGGCAAACGCATAGATGTAGTAGTGCTGTACTGGAATATTGTTTTTCTACTGGAATTCAAATGCGGTGAAACAGAATATCAACAGTCTGCATATGATCAAGTGTATGATTATGCTCTAGACTTGCGTAATTTTCAGAAAGAAAGTCATGACAAATTAATCGTTCCGATTGTTGTGTCGACTAGGGCGCCTGCTGTAGACTGCGAGATTTGCGAACGTGAACGAATCATAGAGCCGCTATACTGTAATGCTAACAATATTTCTACTGCAGTCGAAACCGCAGCTTCACGCTACAATGAGCGGAACTTTGATTATACAGCCTGGGAGAATTCGGAATATCTACCTACGCCTACGATTGTGGAAGCGGCACAAGCATTATATCGTGGCCACAATGTGCATGATATAACAAGAAGCGACGCGGGTGCGGAAAATTTAACCGTAACAACAAGCGAAATCAATCACATTATTGAATACAGCAAGGCAAATAGTAGAAAATCAATCTGTTTTGTTACGGGTGTGCCTGGCGCCGGTAAAACTTTAGTAGGTTTAAATATTGCTATACAACGTTCTAACGCTAAGCAGGGCGAGCACGCAGTATTTTTATCTGGTAACTATCCACTGGTAACGGTTTTGCAAGAAGCTCTTGCTCGCGACAAAGTAGAGCGTGAAAAACAAAATGGTCTTCGTGTCTCCAAAACAGATGCCCTGCGTAGTACGTCTGCCTTTATCCAAATTGTCCACAAATATCGAGATTCCTTCGTAGACAATGACAATATTCCTCCAGAGCGAGTTGCGATTTTTGATGAAGCGCAGCGCGCTTGGACGCAAGGCATGATTAAAAAATTTATGGCAACTAAGAAAGGTATTTCGTCATTTCCGTATAGTGAACCGGAATTTTTAATTAGTACAATGGATCGTCATAATGACTGGGCGGTTATCGTGTGTCTTGTTGGCGGCGGACAGGAGATCAACACTGGCGAAGCGGGTTTACCAGAATGGTTCGACGCATTACGACAATCTTTTTTGCACTGGGATATTTACATCACGCCGCAACTCAATGACAATGAATATCGTCTAGACAGAAGTTGGAGCGGCATGATTGACGGCATACGAACTTTTGAGCGGACCGAATTGCATTTAGCTACTTCGGTCCGCTCGTTTAGGACGCCACACCTAGCAGCTTTTGTAAAAGCAATGCTAGACGTGGATGTTGATAAGGCAAAAAGTTTATATCAGTGCATTAAGGACAAGTATCCGATTGTACTTACGCGAGATTTAGCAACGGCGAAAACTTGGGTGCGTGATCATTGTCGAGGCACTACACGATACGGCTTACTCGCCAGTAGCGGTGCTTTACGTTTAAAACCCGAAGGTATTTTTGTCAAAAATGATATTTCTGTAGCTAATTGGTTTTTGAACGATAAAAATGATGTGCGGTCGAGTTATGCGTTAGAAGATGTTGTGACAGAATTTGATATTCAAGGGCTAGAGCTGGATTATTCTATTGTGGCATGGGACGCAGATTTTCGTTTTATGAACGGGGAATGGGCTTATTATAATTTTGTTGGTAGTCGCTGGAATAGAGTTAGCTCCAATGAGCGCCGGCTATATTTGAAAAATGCATACAGAGTATTACTTACGCGCGCAAGGCAGGGGATGGTAATTTTTATACCAAAGGGAGATGATAGAGATCAGAGTCGCAAAAACGAGTATTATGAAGACATTTACGACTATTTAAAAGAAATCGGGATTAAGGTTATATAGGTAACCATAAAAATAACTCCCTTGGGAGTCAATAGTTCCTGGTCGAGCGTAGTAGGCTTGGCTTTAACAGCTTTTTTAGAGGGAGAGTAGAAAAAGTTAATTCTTGAATAGTGGAGGTAATAATATATGCCGCTACAATATAACTAAAGACTCATCCTAGGCAAACTTATGAAAATCGAAATCGCAGTATATAAACAGAGGACGAATTAGCAACTACGAAATAAACATAAGTATTATACCATAAAATATGCTTGACCGCAACAATACTCTTTGATAAACTTAATTTAGAAATGGTGGAGAAATAAAAATAATAGCAGTTTAACTGCGAGGAGGTAAAAATGACCATTAATACATATCTTGAAGAGTTAGGAAGCAGTCTAGTACTGTCTGAGAATGAAAAGAGTAACGTAGCAACATCAATTACTACACTAGAGTCGCGTCTCAATAGTTATTTTGACAACTTGGCTGAAGACTTCGCATTTGGCTCCTATACTAGGCGAACAATTTTGCCCCGCTCCGCCGATGAGCAGTCAGATATTGACTATATGGTGGTTTTCAACGGCGGCGAGAAATATGCACCTCAAACCTGCTTGAATTGGCTAAAGGGCTTTGCCGAATACCACTATCGAGCCTCAGAGATACATCAGTCATCTCCAACTATGGTGCTTGAACTAAACCATATCAAGTTTGAGCTAGTGCCTGCATACACTGAGTATGAGGCTTACTACATTCCGGACGGAAGAGGAGGGTGGATGTTCACTTCCCCAAACAACTTTAACAAAAAACTTACTGAAGCAAACAATAACAACGGCTATAAGGTTAAACCCACTATCCGCTTGATCAAGCATTGGAATATCGCCAAAAATAACAGAGACTTAGCCTCTTTCAAGATGGAACAAAAGATTGCAGACTTATTATACTGCCCTCAATGCGGATATTCTAACTATGTCGATTATCTGTTAAAAACACTAAAAGAATTCTACGGCTGCTTTTATTTGTATGGCTATACAACTTCAGGTGGCGCCACTAGAACGAACAATGCCATCAGTCGCATCCATGATGCTGTTTGGTACGAAAATCATAATCAGCAAGACAGAGCCATGTACTGCATTAAGAGTGTTTTTCCGGAGTTGTAGTCATGGCCGTCTCTGAGCGTAAGGACGAGGTGGACGAGTTATATAGAGTTGCATCTAGTGTAAGTATTGCGGCGAAGGCTACTTTTATTATCAGCTTAGTCTGCTCAGCAATTTTGCTAATTAATTTCGAGAGCGTGTTTAGAGGCGTCATCGAAGTTATTGCGGTCGTCTCAACCATAACCTATGTCATTTTGGCAAACCTTCACGATATGTTTTTCTTCTATCGAGCCGAGTCTGAAAGAAGAAAAGTCCTAATTAGTAATGCTTTGGGCATAGATGCTTCATCAAAGGAGACAAGTTTATATTACAATAATCCAGAGAAGCAGTCAGTTGTAAGGCTTGGGATTAATAGTTATGAAAGCGTTTTCTTTACAAAAAAGGTTGTTGCTAAAATGCTTATACCCCGTAGCATTGGAGGACTAATGACAATAGCGCTATATATAGCACTATTGCTTTCATCTAGCGATCTTGGCATTATCATCCTTGTGACGCAAACCTTATTTTCTGGAGAAATACTAATCGGTATCATTAAGCTTGTATTCTATTATTTTAAGCTCAATGCGGTACAAGGAGAATTCTATGGCATCTTGATAAAATGTAGAGCGTCGAACCAGAGAGGGATTAATGCTCTGTTGCTCGACGCAGTAATTGACTATGAGTGCCTAAAGAGCTATTGTCAGATTGCGTTATCGTCGAAGATTTTTAATAAATATAATGAGAAATGGTCAGGAGAGTGGAAGAGCTTATATCGGAAAATTAAAAAAGCCGCCAATAGACCATAGCAGGACAATGTTACTACCAATACTGTTACAATAACATCTCACAACCATGGCTACGGTCTCCCGAGGTAGCTCATCAACGACCTATTTCTTAAAAATAAACAGGCATTAATGTACTAAAAGCAAATTATATTTAATGCAATATTCTATTAAAAAAATACCTTCTACTGGGGCTGAATTCACTAAAATCACATTTATATAAACTCTGGTCGACCCAACTTCGCGAAGCTATAACCGAATTTCAAGGTGTTAGATCGGAAAATGATGACCTGTACTTATGATAGCATATGGATTGCTAGTTGGGAATCGAAAAAGAAGAATAAGCGAAAAGTGCCGTTTTGGCGTTTTGGCGTTTTTTTTGCTAGAAACTCGTACAGTCAGAATGTTAGCACTTAAGGTTGAAGAGTGCTAATAACTGTGCTAAAATGAGGTTATGAAACTGACGGAAATTAGAATTGTAGGTTACAAATCAATTGATGATTTGTCTTTCCCGATTAAAAAGTACGGCACTAGTTACACAACAATATTGCTCGGTAAGAACGAGACCGGGAAAAGTAATGTGTTAAGTGCGCTTGCTCTGCTAAATGAAGTACGTAACGGAACTAAGGTGGATTTTTCAGCTATAAAGAAACAGATTGACCCAGAACCGGAAACTGTTTCGGTTTTTTATTCGGTTGAGCCAGAAAATGATACATACCGCGATTTTGTAGCCGCAAAACTAACGCTTCCGGAAAGCCTTGTGAATAAAATTAAAGTCACCAAAGCAGTGGAAGAAGTATGGTTGCAAGATGGTAACGACCAATATGGCAAGGAATGGAAAATAGACCTGATACCGAATATTCTAAAAGACGTCTTTTACGTGCAAAAAACAATGTCTAACGGTAACGATGTTGAGAAAAATACCTATTCAATCAAGGATAAGAAAGAATTAACCGAAGAAGAGTTGGGCGGCTATTCGGAACTCAATTGGGATAAATTTGTTGAAATTGTGCAGCCAACCCTGGAAGAGTACTTCAATATGCATGAAATCCCTGTGTCAGTTTGGCGCGCAAAGGATAGTGATCTTATTCAAGGCAGCATCCCACTCAAGGAATTTTCAGAAAAGCCATCTGCGTACCCTGCACTTCAGAATATGTTTGCCCTTTCTGGTTTTGTCAATAAAGAACAAATCCAAAGGAAAATTCAGGAAATCGAGAAGAACTCCAATCATCGACGGAAGCTAGATAAAAAACTTTCAGATGAATCAACTAAGTATATTAATACTAAATGGAAAGAGCACAAGGTTAAAATCGATGCTCGCATATCAGATGAACTTAACATCCAGATTAAGGTTCAAGACGGTGACAATGAGGATTGCTATTATGATATGCGAGATAGAAGTGAGGGCTTTAAACAGTTTATATCGCTGCTTTTAAGCATCTCCATTAAAAATCAATCTGGAATTATTAAGGATAATCTGATTATAATCGATGAGCCTGAAGTACATCTACATCCATCTGGTATACGCTATATGCTTGAAGAGTTGGTAAAAATAGGTAAGAATAATTATGTTTTCTTGGCCACTCATTCAAATTTTATGATTGACCGTAACGCTAAAGAGAGACACTTTCTATTGACAAAGCGGCGAGGTGTGACGCAGGCGAAGCAAGTGTCATCGGACGAAAATCTGTGTGACGATGAAATTTTGCTAGCGGCTTTTGGTGTTGATGCAATCAGAGATTTTTTGTCACCCTACAAACTCTTAGTAGAAGGAGCATCCGACAAAATTCTTTTGCAAAAAGCTTTAGGACAAGTTGCCCCTGAATTAGATATACGTATTACAAACGGTAATGGGAACAATATAGTTGCCATAGCATCCAAACTGGCTTTTGATGATGTATATCCGATTGTTATCGTTGATGACGATATAGCCGGGCAAACATCTAAAGAAAGCATACTTAAAATTAAAGGTGGGTTTAATGAAGATAGCGTGTATACTATTAGAGATTTGGTCGGTTCTATCAAGCATGGCGCGACGGTTGAGGACACATTACCAAACGAATATCTACAGACAAAAGCCAACTCAGTACTAACTGAGCCTGAGCATAATTTACCTAACATAGAACTTACGGAAGATAATCTATTTTGCGAGCAGCTTGTTAAACATCTACAAACTAGTCTGTCTAAGGACGGAACACTCACCGCAAAACAGCAAAAGGAAAAGCTAAATATGATTATGGATGAAGTAAAAACCAAAATTTCAAGTGATTATGATACAAAGAACATAGATAAGAAAGCGCCAATACTATTCGAACTTGCGCAAGCCATAGCAGTTAAATTCAAACACCATTGAAGTCTGCAATCTAAATTGCCAAATCAAAAGTTATGTAGCAATAATTAAAACTTCTTTCGTTTCTTTCGTCGACAGGGCATATTTATAATCTTGACTATACTTTACTGATATATGGCTTTTGTATTTTTTTAAAAGCCCACATAACTGATTAATACTAGGTATGCCATCTTGACGATATGAGATGACGATTTTAGAGGTATTAAACTTTTTTATAATATCCTCAAATGCCACAGTAATTTGATTCTTGTCCACCCATGGGCTTCGCTGCTGCATCTTAATCGGTTTATGCTTATATTTGTCACACAAAAGATCTGGCCATAACTTATAATTTGCGATACCCTCCAGAAAGTGATAGAAGTCAAGGTAATCAGTCTTGGATCCCTTGTCGGATATGTATGGAGTATCGAGATATAGTAAATCAATTCCGTCACCATCAATATCTAAGGCATTTTGATTGTAGGATATGCATCTAAATCCATTGGAGAATATAGCATCGTTTGCCTCTTTAGCAAAATGTCTAAAATAATCTTCAAATGGCTTATCCCAGGTACTTTTATTACCAAAACTTCGCTTTACGTCAGAAAGACGCAGGTATAGATTTGCTCTATGGAAAAGATTGTATGGCCGCTTAATAATGCAGGACTGAAATAATGAAAAATAGGCAATAGCTTGTTTATATTCATTATTAAGTTGATGAATATTATAAATAACCTCATCAAGCCATATATTCTCTTCATCAGTATAGAAAATGTTTGCAAAATTGTTCTGTATAAAGGTATATTCTCCTGTCCTATTTTTTACTAAAAAATCTATGTCCGAAGCGTTCAGCAACGTGGTGTCATTCTCTATTAATGCCTTGCCGATAATATAATTAAACTTCAAAATATCATTGTAATATACAACCTTATTTTTTCGTTTTAGCATATGAGAAACCGACCCAGTGCCACCAAAAGCATCTAGTACTGTCATAAAATCGATGTCGGAAATGCTTTCCCAAATCCAATCGGTGAGTTTATTTTTTGATCCCTGATAGCGAGTTGATGGGAATGGGTGAATTTCATCACTTACAGTTACTGACTCCCTATTTATCTGTGGAAGAAGGGTGCATTGTATCGGTGCACTTAAATTTCTCATTTTTAATCACCATTCTTTAAGACTGTTATATCTTTTAGTTTTGGAAGATTACTTTTATATTGGATATATTCTTTCAGGTTTGAATATGGGATTGTGTCACCTCTCACCATATCTTTTGTTTGGTAAAACATCCAATAATCATCGAATACGGCAGCTCCTAGCTCAGAGAATGGCCCACTACCCTCTTTTAACTTCTGTATATCCGTTATCGACCCTATATTTTTCGTGTTTCCAGATCCTGGCCTCGAAGCTGCAATTTTATACTTTTCTTGAACGATAAAATCAAAATCAGAAGCAACCGAAATAATACTATCCAAATCGTTTATAGAATAAACCTGCTCCTCGTCTATTTTGCTGGACTGCTGCGAATATATAACGCCTAAGACGAAATGGTGATTATATTTCTCATACGGAAGAGTTATATTTTTGGTACTCGTTCGATTCCTGAAGTAACCGGTAAAAGCGCCGAGGGTAAAGCCGTTCACTTTATTTGCGGTTAATCGATAAGTTGACTTAATATCCATTGCAAAATATGTGTCATCGCTTTCATCAATAAAAGTAACATCCGGGTAATGATTCTGGTGTGCTGCTAGAACCATTTTTAGACCATTGTCTTTTGCAAATTTGAGAATTACCGGAAAAAGCATGAGTTCTATAATTTTAGAAACAACCTTAGTATCTATGGAAATTGTATATATTGTTTTGTAAATATCAATAAAGCCCTTAACTATCCAATCCTTTTTGTCATCCTGAAGCGCTGCAACATTTTCCGCTAGCGCTCCCTGAAGTTTTGTCTGAAAATCAATTGCCTTCATGATATGATTATACCACATAATCTTAGAGGTTACCATC
This sequence comes from uncultured Candidatus Saccharibacteria bacterium, assembly GCA_947428935.1. Taxonomy (GTDB): domain Bacteria; phylum Patescibacteriota; class Saccharimonadia; order Saccharimonadales; family Saccharimonadaceae; genus Nanosyncoccus. The sequence continues at coordinate 12,251 of CANENS010000007.1, forward strand.
ATACCAGGATGTTTCTTCGGAAGCACGCTTAATCCACCACCCTCAAATAATACCCCAAATCTCTATCCTTCCAATTCTCAAGCACCCAACTGTGCCATTCTTCCCAAAGTTCACTACAAAGTTGGCTAAGTTTTGTATTCTGTTCCTCGTACCAACACCAACACTTATGATTAAGAACTATTGAGAGTTCTGTGCCGTATATACGATCATACTTCCACTCGGCTGTAGCTCGTTTATAGGTGTCTCTAACCGCTTCTTCCCAAAAAAGCCTCCGCAATACTAAAGTCTTCCCAAAAGGTAGTCTGACATTCGTAATCAAGCAACTTCATTCTCTAAACTTCCTCATAAACTTATCTACTGAACCGTACTGTGCTTCAATATAATGTTTATAAGTACTATAACCAAGTAAAATATCTCGATATTCTTTACTACTTATGCCGCAAGCCTTAATCGCTTGCTTAGCTTCCATAATCATATTGTATCTACCGCTTCGACGGACTTTTTCGTACTTATAAAAATTTGGTCTCCAGTCTTTATTGACAATCATATCTAAATATAGCATAGTGCAAAATCGAAGCTCGGACAAGTAACGTTGCCATAATAAGGTACAAAATATCGAGCCTTAGAATCGGAAACTAAGCCACACAAATACACGCTCTAAGCATTCTAGAACGTGCTCCTGCGTCCGAAGTTTACAAGCTCAAGTATTTACCCAACTTTTGCATATAAGTGCCGTTTTGCTGTTTTCTCGTTGTGCTTACATGTATTTTAGTTCCGGATACTTCTTCTCCAAGATCTCCAACCCAGCGTAAACCTTGCTCCGAATCTCATCATTTAGCCCTCTACTTCTCGTAGGGCTGAGGTTATCTTCTAAATCGGCATGTTTAACTACCGCAGCGTCATAGTCTTCGGCTACTTTGTTTATGTAACTCGCAAAGTCACCGTCCTTTGGATCGGTTAGGATTCCCACTAGTTCTATTACTCGTTCGGGAATGCTAGCACTCCACAAGTCGTCTAGTGTTAGATCGGTGTCTTCTAGTGTATCGTGTAGGATCGCTGCTGCCTTTTGCTCTGGAGTTCGGACTCGACTGGCAACGGTGAGAGGGTGGAGAATATAAGGTAAGCCGTTACCTTTATCTACTTGACCAATATGAGCCTTAACTGCTAGTTCTAAGGCTGTGTTTATATAATCGTAAGGTGTTTCTTGATATAAAGCCATGTGTCTCCTTTCTTTCCCCAATTATTTTTCGGTCATTTCAGCGTATTTGCGTAAGCTCTTTACGAGGTCGTCCGTTTGGAACGTACGGAACGCAATATTTTCTTGGGCTAATTTTAAGGCTGTATCAATTGGAACTGTGTCCTCATCTTGGCTAGCTAGTAGCTCCCGACACTTTTCAGCCAATTGCTCCCTTGCTTTACTTTGTTCAACTGCTCCAGAACATGCTGCCCATAATAGTCGCATGGCGGAAACAGTATGAGAGCGACAGATCCCGCTAAACCATTCAACCACATACTCCAAAATAAACTCTTGGACTTTTGGCTCTAGCGGTTCTGCCAAAAGCATTTCTACTGCTCTAAGAGTTTTAGCAAACCACCATTTTCCTCGCGGATCATCATCGTTCCAAATAATTTCTGCACATTCTGCTTGACTAAATTGAGATTCAGCCTCAGCCTTTTCGAGATAAACTTTGGCCTCCTCGGTTGTTTCGGGGCGGCAGAAGAAGTTATAGACTTCCTCACCTTCATAATACTTTGCGACAAAATCAAATTTCTCCGCAGGCGACATTTTCTCGGTGCGTATATTAAGGATTTGCCCGAAAACCGATCCTAAGTTAACATCCTCTCTACCCAGCTTTTCGTCCTTTGCTATTTCTTCTAACTGTTTCCATAGCTCGGGGTTCAGTTTTTTACAATCAGGATCGTTTACAACCCAACTTAATGAATCGCTAAAGATTATGTTTTCGCTAGTTAATAATCTTAAGTAGTTATCTTTTACTCTTGGCCAGAAAATGTCATAAAGTTCCTCATTAAACCAGCTGTCGAGTTCCTTATTGTCGTCTGGCAACAACCGCCAAATAATTGACAAAACATCGCCTGCCGTCCAAAAAAGATGTTCGTCACTTGTAGTTTGTAGTATATGTTTGAGCACAGGATAAAGTTTCGAGTAACCAAACTCCGAACTTTCTTCTGTACCTAGATAAAAATCAATTTGCTCGCTAGGCATTTTGTCATGCAAAATCCGCTGGATAATCTCCTCGTGAGCTTTAGGCGTAAATTCGATCCGACAAGGGTACTCGAAAAATTTATCAAAATCTTTCAGATCCTCAACGTCAATTACCGTTGCTTGTGTCGGGTTGTAGAAAATCTCAACTAACTCCTCGACCCCTTTTTCGCCTGGATGTTCAAGCGCATATTTCCCCATGTAAGCCAAAATTGCAATCCGCCCATCTATCACCTCTAGAGAATCTAGATGGTTGAGTTGTCGGTTAATTAACCGTAGCCAAATCATCGTATCTTGCCAAACTCTCGGTTTGTTAGCTAGTACGTCCTCGGCTGCTTTCAGATATATATTATCGTCACCCAGTTTCTCCGGAGGGGTTTCCATCGCTCTTTCTATATAATCTGCTATGGCTTTGATTTTGGCTTTTTTATCATTCATATTCATACCTGTCTTAATTATCCTATATTTTCACACTTTCGGCAAACTTTAGTTTGCATTATAGCCAAATTTCGGGTTGCGGGTTAGTAGTACTTCTTTCCACCACGACTCCCGATCGAGAATAGTTTTATCGTCCGTTGTGGCTTTATGAATGTCGAGAATCGAGTAGCGGAAATTGTTCTTAACATAATCTAAGCCTTGTGTTTCAACTAGGGATTTCAGCTCCCTATTCCCGCCGTGTCCGTTTTCAGCATAACTTTGCCAGCGACCGAGCAGCATCGTGTCGCCATAAGCCGATCCAACATAGCGTTTATTCGTGGCGACGTCGGTTATGAGGTAAACGCCTTTTTGGTTTTTCAGAGCAGTTTGCCAAGTTTTAAGGTTTAAGACGTATTTCAATTCCGACCAAGACAGGCTTAGATTTTCGTAGCCCGGAAACTCTGTTTCCGCCTCGTCATAAGGCTGTTCGAGAATGGTTTTAACGGTTAAGTGAGAAATCGCTTCTGGGTTACACATGACGATATTCATTGTTTTACGGTCTTCCCAAGTAATCACTAGCTTGCCGATATAGCCCGCCACCTCCGGAAACGCCGATTCGTCTGCCTCGACAAAAACTCTGCTATCATCGAGAACTTTATAAGCATTAACAAGTAGCCAGTCCTTGTCGCCGAATGGAATAAAACTAAGCACGTAGTCGCCGTTAATGTAGCGCTTGCGACCATTGGGGTTATGAGTTTTGACCGATTCGCGAACGAGATCTGCTTCGCCCTGGCTGTACATTTTTAGGAGTTCAAAACGGCGTGGCTTATCTCCGAGCCAAGGTTTAAACTCGTCCAATGTATTATTCGGGTCATAATCCCAGTCGCTATTAAAAACCAGCTTCAGTTTAGAAAGCTTTTCTTCTGGCAGGTTTAGTAGATCGGTAAGTTTGATAGTGCTCATTTTGCTCGTCCTTTCTCGGTCGCCTGCTAACAAAAATGCGACCATGTACTAGTCGCTTAAACCTTAACAAACTCAGCTCCAAGAACCTAATTTGCGTACATAGCCGCATTTCTCCTTGGAGCTAGTGGCACTGGAAGCCATTAGCCTGAGAGTTAATTAAGATTTAAGCAATACTATTGTATCATATTTCGTCGCAAATGGGAAGACGCATTCCCAACAGAGGTCAGCATTGACTTTTACGGGTGTAAAATGATATAATGAAGAGCATGGCTGATGTGATGACGCGACAAGAAAAAAGTGCTATTGTTATAAAAGCACTTCTAGAGGCAGAACAATCTGAGGTGGAACACCCCGAATACGTTATGATGAGTACTGATGAGCATTTTCCAAATATTTCTCCAAAGGAGGCACTTATTATTTTGGAGCACCTTTCGCGTTTATCGGGTTGTATTAGCTTCGAATATCACTACAGATATCCAAATGAAGATGCATTATATAATGATGTTGACTTGATGAGCGAAATAGAAATAAATGCTATTGATTTGCGTGATGTTGCGCCATATCTTAAGGAAGATAGTATTCAGTATAGTTTAGGTATTATTGATTTTAAAATAAAAATAGGTGATGATTTCCATAATCAGCTAAAGTATGCAAGCAAGATCGATTTAATCAAGAAGGAATTGCCGAATATAGACGATACAGTTCTTGAACTTATCGTAAAAAGCGAAAAGTTATACATAAATATAGTGCAAAAATGCAAAAGGTATTTCTTAAGAGATCTCGGAAGGAGTATCTATTTTGCCAGTTTTTTTGACTATGCAGAAAAACATCAAAACACACCCTTTAAATTGTCTGATGTTGGCAAGACTACCTATGATATTTATAATCTTTTGCAGAGGACGATGAGAGATCCTCTTATTTACAAAGCCTTTTTCGGAATTCAAGGTAAGAACGGGGCAATTATTGCTAATTTTAAACCAACGTATGCCGATTTAATCGCTGCTAAAACGTCGGTAGAAAAAATCGAGCAACTGGTGCGGGCGGACGCATAAAGCCTTATCCTACTACATGTTACATATAGCGCACTAACACATAACATACATCCGCCGTAATCTGTGGCATTTTTTCCTACAATGGAACTAGGTCGCCACGATAGACGACTATAACGAGAAGAAAGGCTTTATGGCGGAATTGTTTACCTCCGAAGATCTAACGATGCTTTCGGCGCTTCTAGAACGCGAACTAGGGCTAAATTTACGCAGTGAAGAACTCACTACGGCTGCAGTGTCCATTGTTCGATTTGTATGCGCGAAAATGCTCCGTCAAAAAGCCTCAGAAAGGAAACTAAATAATGGCGAACAACAAGACGCAAGCAGTATTCAAATCTAGCACGCCGAGAGTTAAAACTGCGACTCAAGAAGAACTGGAGTGGGCAGCCGAAGCTCTAACATGGCATACGCACATTCGTGTAGATGAAGGATTAAATCAGATTACGCGTATTACCAGTAAATACGGCGATGAGGAATTCTTTGACGCATATAAACTCGCTGCGGAGCGGAAAGGTTCTGCCGAGATTGCCAAAGAGCTAGCATTGGTGCTTACCGATGGCTTTGGGATGGCTTATATCTCGCCGAGGCATTTTGATGTCGAGGAATTGGAAGGTATTATAGTAGACATGTGTTATGCAGAGATGGCGAAATGGGAGCGTAGACATGAGCGATAATAACGAGCAAAGAGATGACTCTACTTTAGTCGAAAAAGTTGTTCAAAAATTATCGCAGGACAACACACTATTCTGCAATAGTGAGGATAAACAGGCATATATAGCGATTCAAAAAAGCGGAAGAGTTGTATTTCAAATTCAAAGCGATGATTTTAGGGCATGGCTTCTAGGTTGGCACTTAGAGCAATATGGAAAAGTTTTGAGGCGAGCCATCGTAGAGGAAGTAGTTCAGAATGCTTGCGCCATTGCCCAGTATATCAATAAGCAGTCATATAAGCTTGGTATTAGAGTAAGTAGGGTGGATGACAATAATGCTAACCCTAAGGAGCTATATTACGACTTAGGCGATGCAGCCGTACATACTACCCGCGACAGATGGGAAATTGTGGACAATCCACCGATCGTGTTTAGACGCTTTTCTCACCAAGAGAAACAAGTTCTACCAGAGGCTACAAGCAGAAAAAGTGATATTGAACTGCTACATAAATATATTAACATTCAGAACAGAAACGACTGGCTACTATTTCTTACATTTATGATTTCGGCTTTTATCCCTGACTTTCCAAAGCCACTATTGCTATTGGTGGGAGCGCCTGGTGCAGGCAAAAGCACTTTAATGAAGTTAACCAAACAATTGGTAGATCCGTCACTAATAGACGGTATAGGACAAATTCGCAATTGCGAGAGTATCATTCGGCCAGCCTCAAAGCATGCATTGCTTTACTTCGATAACATCAGTTATGTAAATCAAGACATTTCTGATACTTTGTGTGGAGTTGCAACTGGTACAAGCCTAGTAAATCGAAAAATGTACACAGATAGTGAAGAAGTTATATATAAAGTACAACGCTCTGTAATGTTGAATGGCGTTACGGAAATCCTGAGTCGCGAAGATATTCTTGACCGCTCGATCCCAGTCTCAGTACAGCGTATTGACAGAAATAAGCGACTGAATGAAAACAAACTTATGAATGAGTTCAATTCAGACAAGCCCATCATTCTAGGTGCTATCTGTAACATTTTGGTGGATGTATTGCGCATTTATCCTAGCGTAAAGCTGGAGAAATATCCACGCATGGCGGATTTCGCTGGTTATGCTTTTGCAGTGGCGGAAGCTATGACTGGTTATTCCGGAGATGAATTCATAAAAGCGTATGACGCTGTTGAAGATCGTCAAGTTGCAACCGCTCTCAACGCAAGCCCGACAGCGCAAGCGGCACGATTCCTAGTTAGTAAAACTGGAGGTTGGCAAGGCACAGCAACAGACTTTCTAAACTTCACTTTTAATGACGGTAGAGTCGCTACGGCTGATGATCTAAATATCATTCAGTCAATTCGTGAACAGCCTACGTGGTGCAGGAATGTATCAGCGCTCGGTAAATCTCTAAATAGAGCTGAGGCTACACTAAAAAGCTTGGGGATTGTCCTAGAACGCGGTTCGGACGGAAGTCCTATATATCGCAATGGGCAACGCTGGATTACGCTTACTGATATTAATTGGCAAAACAAGGCTAATAACTCAGATTCCGAGACCAGTGATCTAGGTACTAAAACAACTACTAAAGAAAATAAGGAGAACAAATGAAAGAAGTAAAGAATCAAGAAAATCAACTACCGCTTTTGGCTCAGACAGGCGATATTTGTAGGAAGCCTTATACAGATAAAAATAGTGAAGCTAATGTATGGAGAAAGTTTAGTATGGAGGAGCTTGGAAAGAAACTTGAGCATGATCTATTGCAAATCCCAACTTTTAAAGCGCCATATACTACAACTAGTAGTCCAGCCCGTCTTTTAAGCTGCGAAGTGGTTTCCGAGCCGGACGAGAGAGGTGTTTTTACGGCGTTTATTGAGTTCCTTCCAGGTGATAACGTTGAAAAATACTGTTTCCTCGAGGCAATGGGGCTTGAGAAAATCGATCTAGCAGAAGTCGGTCTCGCAGATTTCGACTTTTCATCTCGCAGCATTGAGGATAGCCTAGAAGAACTTGAAGCAAAAATTAAGCAAGGACTACTCACTAGGGCTTCGAAAAGCAAAAGCGCATAAGGTAAAAACGCTAAAACGGCAAAACGTTAATTCTTAAAAGATTTTTCCTTTAGGCTCTTGGTTAGTCTAGGTTTAGAGCCTAAGGGGCATCTTTTTAAGCGATTTTAGGTTATAATTAGAACATAAGGAGTAGATATGTCAATGAGAACAGACACCTCGAAACTAAAATTCGTTATCTACACTCGAAAATCTACTGAGAGTGCGGAGAGGCAAATTGCTTCATTGGGCGACCAGCTAGACGTAGCTAGAGAAATCGCCAAGCATAACAAATACAAAGTAGTAAAAACATTTAGTGAATCCGGCTCCGCACGTAAGGTTAACAATCGCCCACAATTTAATAAAATGCTTAAAATGATTGAATCTGGCGAAGTGAACGCGATTATCTGCTGGCATACTAATCGTCTGGCTCGCAATCCGCTTGAAAGTGGTATGATTCAACAGTTACTAATTGACGGCAAAATTAAACTTATTCATACTCATGATAAGATTTATTATCCAGAAGATAACATGGTTGTCTTTAGCGTTGAGGCTGGCATGAATGCGGAATACCCCAAGAAGCTTTCCGAGGATGTAAGACGTGGAGTTTATAGGAAGAATAAGCGAGGTGGATATAATACCGTTGCGCCGCAAGGCTACCTTAATAGCCATACTGACGATGGGCAAGCAATTATTATTGAAGATCCAAAAAGGTTTCCGCTTATCAAGAAAATGTTTAACCTTTATTTAACTGGTACATATAGTATTCCGGAGCTAGCCGATATAGTCAACAATGAGTGGGGGTATTTGACTAAAAAACATAAAAAGCGCGGCGGAGTGCCACTAAGCACGACTACTATTAACGGTATTCTCTCTAATCCATTTTATATGGGTAAGATTAAAGATATGGAAGATGAAACTATTCTTCATCAAGGCGCATGGAAGCCTATGATTACCGAAGAAGAATACTGGAGGGTCCAAGAGCTAAAGGGGGCTTATGCTATTAAACATAATTTACGACCTAAATGTCGTGCGCATGGTAATCGTTACGATTTAAAAGGCTTAATTATTTGCGGCTGTTGCGGGTGTTCTATTATTGGTGAGAAACATATCAGAAAAACGCTGGATGGTGGTGCGCACGAACACATTTATTATAAGTGTACTAAGAAAAGCCCGCACCGCAAATGTACTATGCGCGGCAGCATTACCGAAGAAGAAGCAACGCGCCAAATTTACGCCCTACTTGACGACTATAGGATACACCCTACATTATACGAATGGTCTAAAAAGATTATGGAATCAATTCATAAGAAAGAGATCGAGGAGCGCTATAACATTTCCGAAATGCATAATACAGCTTTGGAAAAATGCCAGAATAAGTTGAGTAAACTACTAGATATGCGCCTGAACCTAGACGATTACGATGAAGAAGATGACGAAATGTATAGGCAAAAAGAAAAAGAACTCAAAGACCAAATTAGACGTATTAAAGAAGCTCATCGAGAAGTTAAGGAGCTTAACCGAAACTGGTATGAGATTATTGGTAAAACTTTAGAGATTCTTCAAAGCCCAACCGAAAAATTTGATGCAGCGCTAGACGTAGGCGAGAAACGTGCTATATTACAAGCCATTGGGCCAAAAGCTGTACTTACAGAGCGAGAAGTGTTACGAGGCGGTAATTTAAGGGCCATAACGCGGAAAATTATAGAGGTAGAACCGTATCCATGGCTCGAAAAAATCGTAAAATCGTCAAAAAAATTAGCCCCTGAACTTGCTAAGGGCCAGAACGCAGTTTTACAGGGGCAAAACAGTCAAAAACGGGCTTTATATTCTGTGTGGTCGGGGCGACTGGACTCGAACCAGCGACCTCACGGTCCCAAACCGTGTGCGCTACCAACTGTGCTACGCCCCGATACTTCAATTATACCACACCTTTTCATAATCTACCAGACCGCTGTGATGCAAAATTTGAATCGTGCAAGAAAATATCCAGGCGGGTTGCACCTAAATGTAGGGAACAAGCACTCGAATAGCGTTAGCCCGTCTCGCATTATCGATAGTAAATCACCATTAAGTCAATGACAACCCTGGAGAATCAGTATTGCTCCGTAAATATTTCTAGCTATTGACCTCTGCTTTTATGGCGATGAGATGAGTTTTTGGTTAAAGCGAATAGATTCTTTTGATAATAAACAGAGATAGTACAAAGCTCATGCAAAAAGACCAAAAATTCATTTTAGCCAAAAACAGAGGCCAGTATTTGCGGGACAAGGCCTGGAAAATCCACTTTAGAACCTTTCTTTTCTCTAGAGTTCATGATAAAATAATACAGTATATATTACTGGGTGTGGCGCAGTTGGTAGCGCGCGCGGTTCGGGACTGCGAGGTCGTCGGTTCAAATCCGATCACCCAGACCATTATTTTATGAGCGGAAGCCATTAATTATTTAAAAAGTTGTACTGGGTTCTAGTTGATGGGTAGGGCTTAGCTTTAAAATGTTTTAGATCGACTTTTGTAACTTTTACCAGAATTGCTTCGAGGATATTACCCGATTTTGGGAAATGGTAACCGCTATTTAGTAATTTTTAATATTATTTATCGTAGTTCTATATAATATATAATTGATCCATTAGACAGGAGGGAACGTGTCACAACAAAATACCCAGAAGAAACCAGCGAAGAATACGAACTTTTTGCGTTGGATAGTTTTTGTGGTCTTGCTTTGCTGTTTTTGTTTATTACTCACTAATACCTTGATGTCACAAAACGCCGTGGAAGAGGTGCCGATTTCCGACGTGATCGCGCGCGCGAATGACGAAAAAGGCGATATTGCGAAAATCACCGTTGAGGGTAGCACGCTCAAGATTACCAAAAAAGGCGAGAATAATTATTCGCAGACTTCGCGTAAAGATTCTTCCGGAACGCTGTATGATCAGGGTCTCATTGATCACTGCGCGGACCTTTCTGGCGACGAGTTGACAAAATGCCGCGAACAGTATCCGGTTGTGGAGTACGTCGAGGTCTCGAATTTCTGGGACAATATCTTAGATTTGACCATTATTATCCTACCGGTAGTGGCGGTGATCGTTTTCTTTAATTATATGATGCGTCAGGCCCAATCCATGAATAATCAGTCAATGGGCTTCGGTAAGGCGAAAGCAAAGCTGTACGGCCCAGACAAGAAAAAAGTCACTTTTGGCGATGTGGCAGGGAATGAAGCGGCCAAGCAAGACCTAGCCGAGATTGTTGATTTTTTGAAAGAGCCGAAAAAGTACGAGAAGTTGGGCGCAAAAATTCCACGTGGAGTTCTACTGGCTGGTGAGCCGGGTACAGGAAAAACTCTGATGGCGCGCGCGGTAGCAGGCGAAGCATCGGTGCCCTTCTTTAGTATTTCGGGCTCGGAATTCGCAGAAATGTTTGTTGGGGTTGGCGCATCGCGGGTGAGAGATCTTTTCGCCAAGGCGAAGAAAAATGCCCCATCAATTATCTTCATCGACGAAATTGATGCTGTTGCACATAAGCGTGACGCTCGTGGCGGGGCAGGTCGCGAAGATGAGCAGACTTTGAACCAAATTCTAGTCGAGATGGATGGATTCGATAATGATTCTGGCGTCATCGTGATTGCCGCGACCAACCGCGTTGATATGCTGGATAAAGCATTGCTGCGTCCAGGACGTTTTGATCGCCATGTCAACGTAACTTTGCCGGAGCGCAAAGATCGCTTGGAAATTCTGAATGTGCATTTCAAGAATAAGCCAAAAGAAGAGAATGTAAACCTGGACGCTTTGGCCGCCAAGACAGCAGGAAGCTCTGGTGCTGATCTTGCCAATATTGCCAACGAAGCTGCGATTACTGCTGCACGTGAAGGTCATAAAGAAATCACCAATAGGGACTTAACTGAGGCCTTCGAGCGAGTTGCGATTGGTCCCGAGCGTAAAAGTAAAGTTATGAATAACCAAGAACGCAAAATAACCGCTTATCACGAAGCTGGTCACGCTATCGTGGGTCACGTTTTGCCTGATTCTGATCCGGTACACAAAGTAACCATTATCCCACGTGGCCATACTGGCGGAGTGACTTGGTTCCTGCCTCCCGAGGATCGCAGCTATAAGAATATTTATGAGCTGAAGGATGTATTAGCGCGGGCGATGGGCGGGCGCATTGCCGAGAAAATTGTTTTTGGACCAGAAGCAATTACGACTGGCGCCTCGTCGGATCTGAAGAATGTCGCTGAATTGAGCAAAGGCATGATAGTGGAAGAAGGTATGGGCGCGGAAACTCGCAACTTGGTCTTCCCAGAAACAGATACTGGTTATTATTCTCTTGGTACGTCAAAGCCTTATTCGGAAAAAACTGCGGAGCTGATCGATAAAGAAGTACGTGGTTTGAGTGATGAAGCAGCTAAGCGGGCCGAGTTGATCCTCCAGGTTAATCGCGACGTACTCGATAGTTTGGCTGAAGCTTTGTTGAAGCAGGAAACACTTGAGGAAGATGATCTCGAGCCATTACTGAAGAACGCTAAGATGCCGGATTCAGCGAAGCTGCACTAATTTCTAGAGCCAATTTTGTACTCCACCGTGATGGGAGCAGGTTCCACGTCGATTTTGGCTATAACTGTAAGTTCCATCTTTGCAAATTGCCGTCGCATTGCCGTTATCCTCGTAGCTTGGTCGGCAGACGGTTTGCCCGGCCGTGTTGGTGTAAGAGCCGTTGGCACAAGTTGTTTGGGGCGCGGGAGCTGGAGCGATGTAAATTCCATTAGCTACGACGCGATTGATCGGGGCTCGGGTTACTTCTCGACCAGTCTCGCGGCGTGCTGTTTCGACGCCATCAATATAAGTAACTTCATAGGTTATCATGATTTCGCCAGGCGTGCCCTCGCTATCTACTCTGGTTTGGCCTTGGGGTAAATTCGCGTCGTCAATATTAATAACCTCGAATGGTATAGCGACGGCTTGTGTCTCAGTTTTGGTTTCAACCTTGGGTTCGATTTTCTGCTCGACTGGCGCCACAACTTGCGTTTGTTCACTAATGGGAGCCTCGCTGTGATTAATATTGGCGCTCTGTATGCCACCGACTACGGCAGCTCCGCCAAACAGTGCACCGATGATACCCGTGACAATTTTCGGCGTAGTTTTAATCATTTTAATCCTCATAATTAACTTTATGCTACCATGATAATATAAAAATATAAAAAATAAATAGCTAAGTCAAAATATGATTGATAAGTAAAGCAGTTTGGCAATAAGGAATGAGTCAGGTATCAACAACAAAATTCACAAAAGCATTGACACATAGATTCCGCTAGAGTATAATCAAAACACAACTAGTAAGTGGAGAGGTTTGTTTTATGAAGAAAAGTTCAATAGTATACCTATTGGCGCTAGCTTTTGCGATTGGCTTAACAACATTACCAATCGCTTCGCCGTCGCACGCGGCTTGTTCTGGAATTTGTACAGATTCGGTGGCTGTGGGTAAAGAGCGTCTTATCGCGCTCATGAATGCTGTACGTCAGCAGGTTATGAATGAGGACGATACACACTATATGACTTGGCGAAGTGCTAGCAATGCAATTTCGCGGCTTGAGCGCACAAGCGATAATCAGAGCGTAAGCGAACTAAAAAGCATAGTCGAAACGGCGGGAGGTGATGTCTCAGATTGGGATAACAAAACCCTTCCGGAAATAGTTGCAATTGCCGAAAGCACACCAGATTATGCTACGAATGAGGAGCTGAAAGCCAAGACCGCTGCGGTCCAATCGGAAATCGATCAAGTTTCCGCGACGCTTAAGACATATCTTAACACTCCGGATTCTACGCTTACTGCGCCGGAGTTAGTCGCCCAGGTCAAGGCTTCAACTGCCTATATGAAATATGGCGCTCTCAATCAGGCTTGGCAGAACGTAGCCGGAGTGATTTCGACGCCAGATACTGATCCTTCAATGGCTGATCTCGGCGCTTTGTACGATCAATTGTATAACGCCGCTTTCGATATAAAGAACAATCTCGACCTTTCTTCGGTCGATGCTGTTTTAGGTAATGCCGGCAGTTCGAAGCCTGGCGAGGGGGCGACTGAAAGCGCTCCTAGTAATTCAGAGTTGCAGGAATTGGTTGACCGCTATCGTAATGATGAAACATTTTTGAAATATGAACAACTAGTAATCGCCGTTGATGAGGCGCAAATGGTCTTGGATGGCTTACAGGAATCGCGTGATGCGCAGATACGAGCTCTTTCCTCCAGCAGTGCCGAGACTGCAGTTGCGATTAGTAATGTTGGCGACGCCATGCGCAATCTCGGCGTCAATACTACGTTAGGGCAGAATATCGTGGATCCAACGGCGGATGATTTGCGCAACGCTATCAGCGAGGCCAAGGCGGTACCCGATTACGATAAATATGAGGAATTAGTACGTACGATTTGGGAAGCTGAAAATGCCCTACGGAATGATGATACAAACGCGGCTGCATTGTCCAACCTCTTAAGCAAAGTCCAGAAGGCAGTTGCTAATCTGGCTGCTCCAATGACGGGTGCACAACCCGGATCAGAAGCTGATGGTACAGCGACCTGGAGTAATTCAATTTTGGGTGGCCTCATTGTCATTATGACCGCCGCCGGCGCCACGCTGGTAGCAAAACGCCAGATCGTGCGTCTAAACAAACAGAAACAATTGCAACAATAAACTCTAAAACTCCAAAATCCAAACACCCCCTCCTAATTGAGGGGGGTTCTTGATCACAGACACCAAAAAGCTCATCGTCGAAAATCAATGCCATGCTTCCATTGTAGCATACATTACTCTAAAAGTCAATGTTTACCCGACCCCTGTACTTGTGATATAATTGTTTTATGCCCGAGTGGCGGAACTGGCAGACGCGCTAGCTTCAGGTGCTAGTCTGAGTAATCAGGTGCAGGTTCAATTCCTGTCTCGGGCACCAGTGACGAATCTGTTCGAACTATTCGAACTTTGAATATACTTTCAGTCTGAAATATGACTGATTTTTTATTTAATAAAAAATCCCCACAAGTGATTTTGATACTTGTGTCAAATACCTAGGGGGTTAAATATTTTGACACACCCAAAATATTATATTTCATAAAAGTCTATCTGACAATTTTTCGGTACATAACTTGATAAATCTCCATTCTTTGGTATTTCATTAAAATAAAAATATATTGCTCTTAAGATACCACCATGAGCTACGATTAATATATTTTTATTTTCATTGTTTTTTATAATTTCATCTAAAAAATTATGAACTCTTTTAAATAAAGATGGTAAATCTTCAAAATTTGCATCTTCAGATTTGTAATTGTAATCAAAAAATATTTTTTTCCCAAGACCTTCTTTTTCTAAATCTTTTCCATCTAAGTTGCCCAAAGTTCTTTCTTTTAGTCTATTATCATATATTACAGGAATATTGTTGATATTAATTATCTCACATGTGTGCTTAGTTCTTAACATTGGAGAACAATAGATTACATCATAAGCCTTATCTTTCATCAACTCTTTTGTTTGCTCTGCTTGACTGATTCCAATATCATTAATATCTTCATCTAGATGTCCATTATAAATGCCTTTTATATTCAAATCAGTTAATCCATGTCTAATTATATATAATTTCATAAATACCTCTTATTTCAATAATAGCATATTTAATTTGATTAAAAGCAAATTATTAATTTTTGTATACTCTTATAAAAAATAGTATTATACTTAATATTTGAATTTCTTTTAAAATTTTAAAAGTTGTAAATAACTACGTCAGCAGCACCAGATTGATAGATAATTTAAACTTCGAGTATTAGAAAAAACGACTTGTCAAAAAGTCGTTTTTACGTATTTGTCAAGGAATTATGCAACAAGGCCGGTAATTGATCCTGATTATTGAGATCCAAGAACTTTTTGGTTTGGTAGTGACGCTGATTTTGATTAAGATGCGACAGAGTCATGATGATAGAATTTCACTTTTGACGAAAAATTCGGTCACCGAGGCGGAATTGCGTACGCAGATTGAACAAGAAATGTGGGTAAAAATTATGCGGGAACAGCAGTGCAAAATGCATAAGCGTCGCAGAATTCCAATTCAGAACAGAGACTTGCTCAAGACTAGTCATAAGATGTTAGCGTAAAAACACCGTTATCTGTTGATGAAGAAACGCCGGCCACTCCATTGCGCCCTTCGCCGTGTTCGGAGAATCTAGTGGCGAATACTTCGGATTTAAATCCAGGTTCAATAACTCCTAAAATGCAGGAATGATGGTGTGGGGTTTGCCTTTGAAGTGAAAGCAGAAAACATCCTCCCGAAGCTCCCCGAAATAGTCATCTATGCTATAATATAAGTTAAAGATTTATAGATCAAGTTAAAGAAAGGGAATGACATGTCCGGACATAGTAAATGGGCGACGACTAAACGCCAAAAAGCGGTAGTAGATGCTAAGCGTGGTGCATTATTTACCAAAATTGCTAATCAAATTGCAATTGCAGCGCGCGCTGGCACTGATCCAAATATGAATCCGTCGCTGGCCATGATGTTGGAAAAAGCGCGCCAAGCTAATATGCCGAAGGCGAACATTGAGCGAGCGATTGCGCGTGTGTCAGATAAGTCGGCAGCGGCTTTGACTGAAGACGTTTACGAAGGCTACGGGCCGGGCGGTGTTGGCATTATTATCGAGGTCGCCACCGATAATAAGAAGCGCACCATGCCGGACGTTCGCAACGCTCTCTCGAAAAATGGCGGCCGGATGGCGGATCCTGGTTCGGTCATGTTCCAGTTTGCAAAAAAGGGCTTTATTGAAGTTGCTGAGCGTGGCGAAGATAATATAATGCTCGCGCTTGACGCTGGCGCCGAAGACGTCGAGGAAGGGGAAGAAGGCTTGGGAATCATCACGGATGCCAGCGATCTCATGAAGGTGCGTCAAGCGCTGCTGGACGGCGGTCTAACGGTCCAGGTCGCCGAGCTGCGTTATTTGCCCACTACTACGGTAGCGGTCGAGGGCGACGATGCGGCCAAGCTAGAGAAATTGCTCGATGCGCTCGACGACCTGGACGACGTGACCGCCGTCCACACCAATGCGGAGTAAAAAGGCTCGAGACTTAACTCTCTAAGCCTGCTCGCCAGTCGTACTCAGGGGCCATTTTGGGTCAAGGTCTGAATCCCAATTTTTATGTTCAAACTCTGCTAATTCTGTACCTAGCTGCTGAATTATATTTAAAACATCAGTAGTTGCACGTCGGATCTTTATTTTTTCGTTCATCTTTCTATTAAGTCTTTTAAACTTCGAACCGTTAGCCCCTCTTTGAGTTCTTTGCGTCCACCGATTGATGGCTTAACCTTCTCTCCTTCCTTCGGCATGAAAATATGGCAGTGCAGCCTCGTCAGAGAAGCTCCAGACTTAGCCGGATCGCCAAAACGGAAGCACAAACCTCCACCTTCCAGGTGATATTCCTCAATTAGTCTCTTCCAAACCGCGAGTAAATCCATCCACATTTCCACCGGCATATCCTCGAGATGGTAAATCGGCTGCATCGACACGACTAAGAAGTGCTTTTCCGCCCCTGCGTAGGGAAAGCGGTTGTTTGAAACATGCCAAAAATCGGTTTGAAACAGAATCTCCTGCTCGATATGCTCTGGAGCCATTGGGTCTTTGTCTTCCGTTTCCATCCTCAGCATGATATCAAGCTGCTCTTGATCTCGGGCATTCGGGGGGTAGATATATTTATATTCGGGCACTTCTAATGGTTCATTCATATATAGATCATATCGTTTAATACTCAAAAAAGCAAGGTGGCAGTCCAAGAATCGGCGTTATTGTATGACCGCTTTCTCCAGATAAGATTACTATAAAAATTACAACAATCTTGAAGTAGTGTAGCAAAATATGCGATACAATTTCAGGAAACTTCTAGTTATCATTCTGATCCGCGTTGACCGGATTTTTGGCCAAACAGATGGTTTCAATACCTTTTTTCTCAGCCAAAGCATGCGAGCGTTTACTCCAATTTCTTTCTGGGTGGTCTTCAAGATAATAAATCTTTTTTACGCCTTTATCAGCCAAAACTTTCATGCACTTATCGCAAGGAAATAAAGTGATATAGATTGGTGTATCAATTGTATTGGCTTCACCGAGTAGTCTCAAAAGATTGATCTCGGCGTGCTCTGTCGTAGCATAAAAGAGCTCGGTGCGTTGTTCGATATCGTATTTTGGAATAGTAAAGTCGATTTGGTTCGAGGAGAAATACCACTTTCCACCCCAATTGCAAGCCGCCGCCACTGGGCAAACTGGATCGCTAGAGTTTTTGACCTCCTTGAGCAACTGTGGGATCGGCTCCGGCATTCCACCCTTTTTGTATCCAATTCGGCGTTTCAAGCCTGCTGCGGCCAAAGCGACTTTTTCATCAATATCTTGTGCCTTTTTGATCCGGCTGGCGATCATAATTTTGCGAATTTTATCGGAAGTCGAGGTTTTGGCTTGACGGGGAAGTACTTTAACCTCGCCGCAATACCTGCCGAGTTTCTTGATATCCTCATCCGAGTAGGTTTCCTTAATCGCGATCAAGACGTCCGGTTTCACTGTCTTGATCAAATTCCACTTCGGCTCATCAATCCCTTTAATCACAATCGCATCAGCAATATTCAGCATATTGATAAAATCGTAGCGCTCTTTTTCGGGAATCACTGGGCGAGTCGGGCCTTTGCGTTTGCGAATTTTTTCATCACTATCCATAGCGATGATCAAAAAATCGCACAGAGCCCGCGCCTTCAAAATGTAGCGTAAATGGCCAAGATGGAAAAGATCCCAAGAGCCTTGGACCAAACCAATTTTCTGACCGGCTTTGCGAGCAATTTTCGTATTTGCTAACCAATTTTCGTCCATCGTCTGCCCCGGTTTTTAAATCGCTACTGGTATGCCCTTGACCGCGGGTTCCGGTTCGTAATCGCTTAATTCTAAATCATCCGCCCGGTAATCAAAAATACTGTCGTGGCGGTTCTTGATTTCAAGAGTCGGGAAAGGATGGCTTTTGCGCGCCAGAACCTCGTCAATTAATGGCATTTGGTTTTCATAAATATGCGCATCCGAAATCATGTGGATGAATTCATACGGCTCTAAATCAAGCAAGTCTGCCATAATTAGCAGTAGCGCAGAATATTGCACCCAGTTGCTGGGGCAGCCAATCAAAACATCGCAGCTACGCTGAAACATAACCATACTTAGCTTATTTTCTATAATACGAAAATGAATCCAGCCATGGCACGGACAAACCACAACTTTTTGTTGGTGGTTTGTATTACGAATAGTATATTGCGGAATCCAAGGCGTGATGAAATGTGCTTTCAGCTCGGGACGCTCGCGCATTTGCTCGATAATTTCTGCAAACTGATTAAAAGACTTACCCTCGGCGGTCGGAAAATCGTGAAAAGCCGCACCATAGGAACCAGATCCTAAATCGCCAGTTTTCAACCCGCGTTTCGCACATTTCTTTTCCGTGCACCAAGCCGCCCACCATTTACAGCCGAATTTTTCCAAGTCCTCCTGTGTGTGAGCACCATTGATAAAAGCCAAAAGCTCACCCACCGCACCTTTCCAAAAACCTTTTAGACTGCGTTCAGTCAAAAAGGGCACCCCATTCTCTAAAACATTAAACCGCAGCACTGGCGCACCAAGCAGATCCACCGTCCGCACTTCTTCACCTTTCTCATCCACCATCGGTGAACGGCTCCACATCCCCTGATCTAAAATCGCGCGAATCAAATTCTTGTACTGCTCATCCGGTGTCCTCTCTACATATGGCTTATACTTTGCTTTCATCTGACCTCCTCCAATAAGCCTATTTTAGCAGAGGTAAATTTCAGTGTCTAGACTAACTTTTGTCTTTTAAAAAATATGTATGTTATAATGAAGGTGCATCACTTTTATCAACAGACAACTATTAGTCTACGTATGGCGAGCTAAATAGTCCGTAGAGGGCGCCGAGAGTACCCTTTGAGACTATTGGCTTGATGAAAGCAGAAGATAGTTGTTGATAAGAGTGATGCACCTCGCGGTGCCCTTTTTGTTTGTTGGGGTCAAAAACTCAACCACTCCGAGCTTTCTCCAGCAAGCAAAATCATTAAACCTAGAACTACACAGGGCACCGCGGCAATAACAATATCATAACCAAAAGGGAAGGCGGTATGGAAAAAGCGAACAATGGTCAGGGCGGATCGACTTTTCAAGGTCCAATTATGAACGAAGTATCGACTCCGAATCAAGCAACCGATAATAACACCTTTAATAATACAACCAATATGGGCCAGCCAGATGGAACCCCAGCAGGAGATTGGCCAAACAATCCTCAAATCCAAAATAATACATTTGGCCCTCAACCGGTCCAGCCGTTCAATAATGGCTACCAAGCGGCGCCAGCTCCAAAACGCACGTCTAAAGCCGTAATCGTTTGCGCGATTGTGATTCCAATTGTGGTAATCTTGGGTATTTTGGGCACGGCCGTGGTCGTTTTGATATTTGGCGTCGGTAGCTATGCGGAAACCTTCACCGCTTTTGACGAATTTGACAAAAAAATGGCTGAAATTGCTAATGGTAATAGCTGCTCTCAGATGACTTCGAAGATAGGCTCCGAGACTGTTTCAGGGACGACTTACGAAGGTTATATTTCAAGTTGTGCAGACGATATTGTTGCCGCCATAGAAGCAGCTGGTCAGTTTGCCAAAACCTATGGCGCGAAACACAATCCAGAGATTAAGGCGGGACTCGAAGCTTATAAAAATACACTTGATACTTTTTACACTGATGAGCGCGGTCTGCGCGCAAAAATGAACAATTTCGGTGCTTGGCATGAATTTATGAAAATCATTTCTGAGGTAGGGGCAGGCAATTTCTTCGAAAATCCGGACGAAAACCGTGCTGCGCTTAGCCGAGCGCTCGATATTATTAGGGAAACGAATGTTCCTGCAGCCGTTGCTTTTGCAGATGAATGTGAAACGAGATTTGACGATTTGTATCAAGCAGCGGTAGCCTATGCAGCTAATCCTAGCTTCTCAGGATATGACATGCTACAAACCGCCTATACCACGTTCGATAATTATATTGACGCATTGGATGAGGTGAGTGTGTATGGCATAGATATTGCGAAGATTGACGAGTTACAGGTAAAAATGAACGATCTGCGCGACATCATGAATACGGTTTACGCCGAAGAAGAAGGAACTGCCTTTGAAAAATATAGCGAATCTCAGAGTATGACATAAATATATGCTGTTTGGGCTGAGTTTTCCGCAACTTAGTCTTAGTAAATTAGTAAAAATAAATTTTTATATAGAGAGACAATATGGACAACGGTCTTAATCAAAGTCAAATAAACCCCAATCTACCAAACAACCAATCGCAAGATCCGAATTTCCGCGTTCAGCCGAATCCTAATGTTGGCACAAATATGGGGCAAGCCGGGTCTCAGCAACCAATCTGGAATAATACGAATCAATATGCTCAGCCGATTGGAGATAAAGACCAGAAAACAAAAGAAAGACTATGTATCGTGGGATTCTGTATTAGTATTATTTCAATGTTGGTAGCCCCTTTTGCGCTACCTATTCTGCCGATCATATTGGCTATTGGTTGTGCAGTTGAAGGCTTGAAGACTAGAAGGCGTGGGTTGGCAATTGCTACTATCGTTTTATCTATTCTTGCGATCGTAGTTTGGCTAGTATTTTGGCTCATCGCACTAGCTATCAACGGAAGCGGAAAAGATCTTTATAGATAAACAATTTGATGCTACCCGTAGATTATATAACAAAAATGGGAATCTAATTGCCGAGTTTTCACCCACCAGAATCCACAGGCGACGGATTTCGCCGGTCCTCACCCCCATTATAGCACAGGTTGCAACAAAAGTCAAGGTATGTTACAATGATAGCGGAAGGGTGGCCGAGTGGTTGATGGCACTGGTCTTGAAAACCAGCAGGTTAATAGCCTCGCAAGTTCGAATCTTGTCCCTTCCGCCATAGGATTTTATTACCTATAGGTAAGAAAATCCTATGAAAGAGGGCAAGCCGCGAACGAAAGTTCGCCCGCCGTAGGAATTGAGAGAAAAGAAAGTTTACTTTCTTTTCCGAGGTGACGACCGGCGGATAAGGAATTACGAAGTAATTCCGCTTCTTGTCCCTAAATTCAAGGAGGCAAACGGAGAATCCGTTCTTGTCCCTTCCGCCATGGATACTGTTTCGTAATCTTTTGATTACGAAAGGTATTTAAGAAAAAGAAGGGGGAATTTGCAATCTGGTACCGTAGCTCAGTTGGTTAGAGCGTGGGACTCATAAGCCCAAGGTCACTGGTTCAATTCCAGTCGGTACTACCATATTGTCATTAGATGGGTCTAAAAGCCCATTTTTTGTGGAAATAAAAGAGAACGGTAAACCAATTCTGCGGTTCGATGTTTATGAAACAAAGTATGTAGAAAAGTTCTGTCTTCTTTTCTCTCTTTCCGATTAGACTGTGCTATAATACCAGTATGAAGAGTGAGCGCAAAGGTTTTACGGTGATTGAATTGTTGATTGTGGGGGCTTTCGCAGGGCTTTTGGTGATTCTGTTCTTCTTGCAAAAGGCGAATGTTGCTGCGATGCAGCGTGATGATCAGCGCAAAACCGCGATTAATGCGATGTATTATGCTCTAGAAGGTTATTACTATCCAAAATACGGCTATTATCCGAACCAGTTGACGGAAGAGGAGCTGCCGGTGATTGACCCGCAGTTATTTACAGATCCTCAGGGCGTCAATTTGGGCAAAGAAGCCAGCTCTTATGTTTATGAAGCGGCGAATTGTAATAATCAGAACCAATGCCAAGAATTCATGTTACGCGCAACTTTGGAAAAGGAAGATACTTATATTAAGAAAGGTAAACAGAAGGAATAACCTATGATAGAATTCAGCGCCCACCAAAAAATTTCGATTGATGTTCCGCACATCCAGACTTTGTTGCAAGAAATTCAGTCGGATGAAATGGGGGGATGGTTTGACTTGCCAGCGCAGCTTGATCAGATCGAGATTGCGCGGATTAATGAAGTCGCTGGTCATATTCAATCGAACTCCAAGTTCTTGGTTTGTATTGGTATCGGCGGTTCGTATCTGGGGCATCACGCTTTGATCGAGGCGATTCGGCCGGAAAGCCCTACTAAGGTACTGTTTGCGGGTAATTCCCTCAGCTCGCGTGCCTTGGCAGAATTGTTCGAGATTTTGGGTGATGCGGATTTTTCGGTCAACGTGATTTCAAAATCTGGCACCACTACTGAGCCAGCCGTCACCTTCCGTTTTTTGCGTGAAAAACTATTTGCGAAATATGGCGAATCAGCGAAAGATCGCATCTATGCCACTACTGATCGTGCGAAAGGTGCCCTTTACGAAGAATCGGTGCAGGAGTCGTACAAGCGCTTCGTGGTCCCGGATAATCTCGGCGGTCGTTATTCTGTCTTGAGTTCGGTCGGGCTTTTGCCGCTAGCAGTTGCTGGGGTCGATATTGCTGAATTGCTTGAGGGTGCGAAATCTGAACGCGCGGAAATTATTGACTCGGACGAAGATATTTTGGCCGATGCGGCGCCAGTTCAATATGCAGTGGCTCGCCAAGAGTTAGCAAAGAAGGGCCACGATGTTGAAGTGTTAGCCGCTTTTGAGCCCAGCTTGCGGATTTTTGAAGAATGGTGGAAACAGCTTTTTGGCGAATCGGAAGGAAAGAACCAACAAGGGATTTTTCCAGCCTCCGCGATTTATACTACTGATTTGCATTCTATGGGGCAGTACCTGCAAGACGGCCGACGGAATATTTTTGAGACCGTCTTACGGTTCACTCAACCTCCAGTAGTCGAGGATTTGAAGCTCGATGTGGCGTCGGCTGAAAAAAATGCCGGGCTTTCTGATTATTACGTACCAGAGCTAGAGTCCAGTCTGGACGGCTTGGAGTATTTAGCCGGTCAAGAATTAAGTTATCTTAATCAGAAAGCCCTCGAGGCCACGATCGATGCGCATCGTGCAGGTGGAATCCCTGTTTTCGAAATTACGGCGCCTGATTTTTCGGCTCGCAGTTTCGGCGCTCTGGTTTATTTCTTTGAGCTAGCTTGTGCGCTTTCGGCTAAACTGGCCGGAGTCAATCCTTTCGACCAGCCCGGAGTCGAGGCCTATAAGGAGAATATGTTTAAACTTCTTGGTAAACCAGGGTATGAATAAACTAGTCTGAGCTATTTTCGGGATAAGTGTAGTATAATAAATATATTGAAAACAGAATTGAGGTTAAAAAATGGAGGTTAGACCAGCGGGGCTAAAGCATAAAAGATCAAAAAGACGCCAGCGCGTAGTGGTGGCTCTGGGTGGAAATGCCTTGCAGCAAAATGGCGAATCGACTGCGGAAGCCCAGAAACGGGTTGCTGCCAAGGTGGGCGCGGCAATTGCGCAACTTTCCGAGCGTTACGAAGTGATCGTTGCCCATGGTAATGGTCCGCAAGTGGGCAATATCCTCCTACATGAAGAAAATGCCGCTACCGAAGCGGCTCCGGCCATGCCGCTCGAAACAGCCGTCGCTATGAGTCAAGGCCAAATCGGTTATTGGTTGGCGCAGGCGATTGATAATGCTTTTCTGAAGATGGGGCGCTCTCGTCGCGCTGCCACTGTGATTACGCAGGTCTTAGTAGCCGCTGACGATCCGGCTTTTACGAATCCTACTAAGCCGATTGGTCAGTTTTATGACCAGCAGACAGCACAATATCTTTCCGAACAGAAAGGCTGGGCGATGCGGGAGGATGCCGGACGTGGCTATCGTCGAGTAGTGCCTTCTCCTCAGCCCACTGGTATCGTGGAGGCAGAGCAAATTGTCGATTTGGTCCAATCCGGTGCGATTGTGATTGCGGCGGGCGGGGGCGGCATCCCAGTAATCTACAATTCGCGCCGCAAAATTTTGCAAGGCGTTGACGCTGTGATTGACAAAGACTTATCGGCGGAGCTACTGGCGGAACTAGTCGGGGCGGAGATTTTTGTCTCGGTTACTGCAGTTCCTTACGCTTATTTGAATTATGGTAAGAGTAACCAAATTAAGCTCGAAAAGATTACGAGTGTAGAGGCGCGTCAATATATCGCCGAAGATCAATTCGCGCATGGTTCGATGCTATCCAAGATCGAAGCGGCTACAAAGTTCGCGGAGTCAATACCTGGAAAAACCATCGGCATTATTGCTTCGCCGGAGCAGCTTTTGCGTAGTATGGAGCAGAAGACCGGCACCATTATCGTTGCTGAGCCAGAACGAACTTAAAGATATTCTTGACTTTTTAGCATAAGTGTGATAAGATAGAGGTAAGCTGCTCGATCGGCTCTATCTGTAGTGGTAATTCTTCAGAAACAAGCCATTGTAGCGTGGACTTCATCCATCACACTCTAGATATAGATACTAACCTGTTGTAAGGGAAATGGATCGCCTGTTTTTATCAGCTGCGTTATATATAATTTTAGGCGTTATGCGAAAAGCATAATATTTTTCAAAAATAAGCTATAAGGGAAACAAAATTAGCGGTCTCGCTCCATAAATAATTTTCTATAGAAGAATTGTTGCAATTTTTACAACATATTTGACGTCGTCAACAAAAGTGGGTATCCGATTATGGAACAAAGATAAAATTAGCATAATTGACTTAAAAATAAACTATAGAATTTTCGAGAAAGGCATAAAAGTCTTAAAATTAAACTCAAAAATTATCAAAAATAGCACAAACGTTTAGAGAAATAAGCAATAAGATTAAGTGTCTTAGCATGGGCTGAATTGAAAAAAATAAATCTTTGCTTTTACTATAAACAGAAACTGGTTCAAAAAATTAAACTGTGGTACAATAGAAGTAAGAATTAGGTGGGCAGATGGGAAGAAAATTAGACTACGAATATGTTGTGATTGGGAGCGGTGCGTCTGGTAGCGCGGCGGCTTTGATGGCTGCTAACTTGGGTGCTCGCACGGCGATCGTCGAGGCTGATTCTTGGGGTGGCACTACTTTGAATTACCGTGACATTCCATATGCCGCTGCGCTGGGCTTTGCCCAGCGCTACGCCGAGGCGATCGCCGGGTCGCGCTTTGGCATGTCGAGCACTACTCTGCGCTATAATTATCCGACCGTACTGAATTGGCAGGCGACCGCGGTGCGGCGTGCGGGTGGTGGCAGCCGGCGCATTTTCGAGAGTGCCGGGATCGATTGTTATCGTGGTTTTGCGCAATTTGTTAATCCCTATGAGATTGAGATCGATAACCTGCGTATTAGTAGTGAAAAGTTTTTGCTAGCCACTGGAACCACGCTGAGCGTAGGCGGAATCGCGGGAATTGATCGCGTAAATTGTTGGTCGCCCGACACCGCGCTGCGGATGGCGAAATTGCCAAAAGTGCTTCTGATCGTCGGTGGTGGCTCGACCGGTTGCGAGTTGGCGGAATATTTTGCGGCCCTGGGTGTGAATGTGATTTTACTTGAAGCAGAAAATCGGATATTGTCGCGCGAAGATGCCGAAGTAAGTACGGTGATTGAGCGGCACTTGCGGGATCGTTTTGGCGTGAATATTTTGACTAGCGCACGGGTGTTTGAACTACGGCAGGACGAGCATAGCGAGCAGGTGATTTTTGTGCAAAATGGTCAGAAGAAGGCTGTACGTGTCGAGTCGATTATTATCGCAACTGCTCCAGAGCCAGCGCTTGACTTTGGCTTAGAGAACGCTGGTGTAAAATATAGCCCGACTGGCATCGAAGTGGACCAAAATTTGCGTACTTCAAACCATCATATTTGGGCGGCCGGCGATGTTCTAGGCGGCGAAAGTTCGGCTGAGCGCTCGACTTACGAAGGGAAATTGGCAACCATGAACGCTATTCAAAAATCAAATACTGTCGTCAATTATACCGGTTTCACACGCCTGACGAATACCTTACCGAAAGTGGCCAAGGTTGGGTTGAACGAGCAGGATTGTGAAAAAATCGGTCAAAAATATCGTTCTACTATTGTGCCACTTGACGAAATTAGTGCTTCAAATACGAATGATTTTCGTGCTGGCTTTGTGAAGATTTTGGTAGATTTGAAATCGCAAGTAATTGGTGCTACGGTAGTTTCTCCTGACGCAGATCTTGTGGTACAAGAGTTGGCGCTCTCAGTGCGTTGTGGTCTAAAAGTTTCGGAATTAGCCGGGACGCCGCACGTGGCGATGAGCTGGTCGGAAGCTGTGCGCGTGGCTGCTCGACAATTGGCTTAGCGAAAAAACGACAGGCGGATTAATCTACGTATATTGGAGTTTTAGTATACGGCTTTCCTGAAGCTAACAGGGGTTGAAAAAATAAAATTCACAAAATATCGAACTAGTGCTTGTTATTTTAGAAAAATTTGTGCTATGCTCCAGGTATGCAAAAATACATCATACATTTTCGAACTAGCTTCACTTTCGCTCTGCTGATTCTGCTTAGCCTTTTATCTCCACTTGAAGTCGGTTTTCGCAATTTAAAGTTATCAGAATCCATGATGGCTTCTTTGAATTCAGCCAACTCTTCCAATCAGAAAAAACAGCCGACTGAACTTCGGGCTCTGCTAGAACAGGGCGATGATGAAGACGGGGATATGGAGGAACAGCCAGGAATTAAGCCTGATCCATCTGAGCCGATTACTCCCGAAGAGCCGGCTTGGAGCGCTACCGTCAAAACCGATTTAATTATTAAGGCAGTCAATCCTGGTTATACGATTGATGGTGTTCGAGACGTCGGCGAACTCATTGAATTGCAGAAAATCTCCGACGCTTCACTTTCGCTCGCTGGTTATGAGATTCGTTATATGAACTCTAGCGGAAAAAGCACCCTCCTTCTCAGTTTCTCCGAGGGTAGCATAATGACTGGCGAGACTCTTTTGGCTCGGCTGGCACGTTCGGCCGGCGACGCGACTGCGGATTTAACCTACAATACTACTTTAGCATTATCGGGCGGGCCATTGGAGATTTTATATAATGGCGAAGTGGTTGATAGTGTTTGCTGGACGGGAAAGGATACATGTGAAAAGGCGTTCAAAAGCAACAAACCTACTAGTTTAGTGCGTGACCTGAGCACGGGTAAATTTGAGCATATCGAAGAATACGAACCGCAATTTGATCCTACCAAACCTTCCTTGATTTTGCCGCCCGAGCCCGAAGAACCGAGTGATAACAATGATCAAAAATCCGAGTCTACCACTAATACTAATATTGCACCGAAATGTCGAGGACTTGAGTTTTCGGAAGTTTTTGCTTACTATGCCGACGAGAAAAACGAGCAGTTTCTTGAATTACACAATCCGACAGATCATGATATTGATCTTAACGGTTGCCATATTCGTTATAAAAAGAAGAAGTATGGGTTGACGGGCGTAATGGCAGTGGATGGTTATTATGCTTACTATCCGAATGTGGCGGGTTTTAGTCTGACCAAAAATCCTAACTCATCAAACACAGTCGAGCTAATTGACGCGGATGGTAAATTGGTTGACACTTTGGTATATAGCCACGGTCAGAAGAAATCAACCGCTTATGCGCAGTTTTATGGTGCAGCCGGAGAAGAAACTTGGCTCATGACTTACGCGCCAACTCCTGCGGCTCCGAATATTTACCAAGAATATCGTTCCTGCCCAGAAGGCAAAGTAATTAATCCCGCCACCGGAAGTTGTGTGAAAGCGATTGCTGCTAGTACTGCACCCACAGATTGTCCGGCTGGGAAATATCGTAATCCACTAACGGGACGCTGTAAGAATATCGAGACGGAATCCGGGCCGAAACCTTGTGCAGAAGGCTACGAACGCAATCCAGAAACCAACCGTTGTCGCAAAATCAAGCGCGAAAACGACGGCGCTGGCTACGCCTTAACGCCAGTTACATACTCAGATAATTCCACTTTCATTGCTTTTGGTGTGGTCGCGGGGCTGGTCGCGATCGGTGTGATATATATAATATTACAATTCCGCCGCGAGGTTGTTCGTTTTTTGCGCAAAGTCCGCCAGCGCCTTCACCACATTGGCAAAAGCTTGCGGTCTCGGCATGTCCACGCTCGCCGTCGCAAGTAGTCCTAACTCCTGATAATGCTTCAAAACTGGAATGGTCTTTTCGCGATACTCTAGGAAACGGGTCTGTAAGATTTTGGGGTCAGCATCGTCGGCTCGCAAACCACGATCGTTGAGCATCTTAGCTGCTTCCCAACGCGCTAAAGCACTTTGCTCGGGAAGTTGCAGCGCGATCGCCACGCGAATTGGATGTCCGCTCGCCTTTGCCACGCTCATAACTTGATCTTCTTCGCCGCTCCAGCGTCCGATGGAGGATAAGATTAGGGGATACTCCCACAGTTCTTTCTTTTCAAAATAAGGTAAAACCCACTCATAGAAAAGATTTGAAGGCATTAATTTGCCTTCCGTCGTTACATTTTGGTTAGTGGCTCGTTCCATTGCGCGCGCGATAATGCCAGAAGAAAGAAATTTCGCCCCTAGTTTCTCTGCTAGCTCCACGCCAATCGTGTCTTTTCCGCTCATAGGTAGACCGAAAATATTGATACTACCAGTCCCTAGCCACTTTTTAATAATTCTCAACTGCTCTTCCATGTCAGTATTATAGCATAAATAGTCATTGTCGCGAGAAAAATCCCTTTAGCACACTTGACACTAGAGTGCTAAAGCTCTATAATGAAATTATGAGTTTGACGACGAGACAGGAGGAAATCCTGTTTGCGATTATCGAAGAATACGCTGAGCTAGCCACGCCGGTTGGTAGCGTAACTTTAGCGAAGCTTTTTAGTGTCTCTTCGGCCACGATTCGTGCCGAGATGTCGCGCCTCGAAGAAATGGGGTATATCGCGCAGCCGCATACTTCGGCCGGACGGGTGCCAACCGATGCCGGTTATCGCTATTATGTTAATATTTTGACTGAGCATCCCGAGCGCACCAAAGCACGCGCGATTAATGCCAATCCGGAATCTAAGCCATCCAAATCTAAGCCGATCGAGCGCGAAAATCGCGTCTTAGAAGTGCGAGTCGGCTCACAAAACCGCGCGGATTATGCGATTCGTGGCGCCGTGAATTCGCTGGTTGAGCTGACGGGGAATCTTGGGCTAGCTACGATCGGCGATCAACTCTATATCTCTGGCATTTCGCGGCTTTTTACGCAACCGGAATTTTTAGACAACGCCAGAGTGCAGGCAGTCGCAGAGTTGCTAGACAACCTAGAGCCTTGGCTTCGAGAAGCCGCTCCGGGTCAGCCTTTGAATATCTTCATTGGTCAAGAAAATCCAATCGGCAAAACTTCTCAGGTTTCCCTGATTATTAGCCGTTTCCGTTCGCCTTATTCAGACAATAGCTATATTGGTGTGCTTGGCCCTACTCGGCAGAATTATGGTCGGGTTATGTCGCTAGTGCGTTACGCTGGCCAGATTTTAGAAAAAGCTTTAATGATGGATAAAATAAGTTAAGGAGTAAAAATGAAGCATAAGCAACAAGAATCACCTGCTGAAAATCTGGAAGCGCAGCGAGAACAAAATATCGAAGCCGAACCTGCGCAAGAAGTGGTCTCGGAGGACGTACAGCATTTGCAAAATCCGCAAGACACGCAGGAAGCGGATTTGCGAATTGCCGAGCTGACGAACGATTTGCAGCGCACTCGAGCAGATTTCGAGAACTTTCGCAAGCAAATTGACCTACAGAGGATGCAGACTGTTGCCTTGACCAAAGCAGAAACTATAGAAAAATTTTTGCCATTGATTGATGATTTTGATCGTGCTTTGCGGGCTTATCCAGAACAACTTGAGCCTTTGCGCAAGAATTTCGAGAAGACATTACAGACGCTTGGCTTAGCTAAGATTAATTCCGAGCCAGACACTGAGTTTAACCCCGATATTCACGAAGCAGTATCCGTTGAAGATGGCGATGGCGACAACGAGGTGATTGTTGAGACCTTGCGTTCTGGCTATTTATATGGTGATAGTGTGATTCGCGCCGCTATGGTGAAGGTAAAACGAGTCTAAAAGGCTGGACTTTTTCTGAGATTTCCACTACAGATCTAGCCGAAACTAGCAGCTTACCCCTATACTAGCACACCATAAGCATTTTGTCAATATCCCCTGTATCGTTTTTCGCTGATCTCGAAAGAAAACGTCAGTTTTTCCGAGTATAGACCCTACTCCCGTCGCTGGACGGTATTTTACAAATGCGCTTATTTTAGTTGCACCACCTTCGTCCAAATATTTTTGTTGCGAAGCCCAAGCTTTGACAACAAAAACAAAACAAATAGTCAGAAAGATAAAGCGTAATAAAAGTAAAAAAGGCACTTCGCGACAGGCAACTTCAGCTTTTGTGGCACTATAGCCGATTAGTAACCCCATGGGCTCCGTGATCAATACGGCAAAAACTATCGCCAGGAGCAGGTTCGATAGGAAGGCATGTCGCTTCATTAAAGCAT
Organism: uncultured Candidatus Saccharibacteria bacterium; assembly: GCA_947428935.1. Lineage (GTDB taxonomy): Bacteria > Patescibacteriota > Saccharimonadia > Saccharimonadales > Saccharimonadaceae > Nanosyncoccus. The sequence goes on from CANENS010000007.1 coordinate 43,043, forward strand.
CAAACTTTTGATTAAGATTTTTGGGACGATTAGCCATTTCTATTCATAATTATAACATATGATAAAAAGGCGGGCAAAAATGTTTATTTTATCATTCTTGTGCTATAATAAACATATGTACAGCAATGACGGAGGTGAAGGCTTTGGGCAGATCACGCGGCGGGTGCGAGCTTGTGACTATTTGACAGTTGCGCAACTTTTTTTGCAAAAAAATTTTCTACTAGAGGAAGATTTAAGCTTTGATGACATCAAGCCGCGTCTTCTGGGGCATTGGGGGACCTGTCATGGTATTAATGTTGCATATGCTAATCTGAAATATTATTTTGGCCATCGGCGTACGGCGACTGGTGTCAAGGACTACAGCGCTGATATCTTCGCTGATAATCCGAATTATACTTTCGTCTTGGGTCCGGGGCACGGCTTTCCAGCTTTGCAGGCTAATCTTTTTATCGACGGGGAATTGTATAAAGTTGATCCTGAGGCTACGCGCGACGAAGCTGGAATCGCTTATCTCTGTCGGAATTTTTCTTGGCCAGGTGGTTTTCCGTCGCACGCCAGCCCTTACACTCCGCACGTGATTTGCGAAGGTGGCGAGCTTGGTTATGCGCTCGGCGCGGCTTATGGTTTTGCCTTGGGGCATCCGGAGCAGACAGTTGCGGTTTTGATTGGCGACGGAGAATTAGAGACCGCCACCGCGCTCGATTCGCTCAACCTAGTGAAATTAGTCGGTGATCATACTGTTAATGGTAAAGTCTTGCCGATTTTGCACTTGAATGGTTATAAGATTTCGGGGCCGACTCTTTATGGACGGAAGTCGGAGCGCGAGCTACACGAACTGCTGCGCGGCTTTGGCTATATGCCGATCGAAATCGAGGATGGCGAGCCGCCCACTTTCCAGGAGGCCTTACGACGTTCAGCAAATTTTGAGTATCCGTTTTTGATTTTGCGTACTGAGAAAGGCGCAACCGGTCCGCAGACGGTACACGAGCGGAAGGTGGCGGGGAACTACTTGGCGCACCAGATTCCGCTATTGGAGGCAAAGAGTGATCCGGAAGAGCTTAAAATACTTCAATCCTGGCTAAAGAGTTATCGTTTTGGTGAGTTGTATGATCAGCAGAAAGGATTTTTGCTGTGAGGGAAATAATGGGAAAGGGGCAGAATGATTGATGTAGTAGATGAACCAGGAGTGGAAAAGTTTTCGCCAGCGCGTGCAATTGGTGCCGCTATGGCGGACTATATGTCGAAGCACCGCGATTTTTATTTATTTTCTCCGGATGAGACTACCAGTAATAAGCTCGATGCGGTTTATGAAGTTTCCAGCCGGGCTTGGAGCCTGGCGCAGGAAAAATGGGATTTACCAGAAGCTGTGGACGGACAGATCGTGGAGATGCTATCGGAAAATACTTTGTTTGCTTGTATGGTTGGTCATCTTATGCAGGGCGAACCAGCCGCAATGACCAGCTACGAAGCCTTTTTCCCGATTATTACTTCGCAAATTTTGCAGCATATCAAGTTTTTGAATCAATGTGCGGAAGCGGATTGGCGCCCGGATTATCCAGCGGCGAATTTACTATCAACTAGTACATGTTGGCGTCAGGATCATAATGGCTATACTCACCAATCGCCCGCTTTGATCTCAACTTTGCTCGGTGTGCCGGGCGCGAGGGTGAATTGTCTCTTTCCGGTTGATGATGTGGCGGCAGAAGCGGCTTTTATCTATAGTCTGGATTCGAAAAACGTAGTCAATTTAATCACTTTTAACAAAACCGAGCAGCCCCGTTGGTTGGATTCGCATGCTGCGGATGCGCAGTTTAGCGCGGGCGGCGCTAGCGAATTTGAATTCTTGTCTGATGATGGTGAGCCCGATTATGTTTTAGTGGGCGCAGGAGACATTGTGACGTCGGAAGCTAGCGCCGCCCTGCGCCTGCTTCGAGCCGACTTGCCCGATAAAAAATTTCGTTTCGTCAATATTTCGGCCCTTTCCTATAATGCGATCGGTCCCGTACATCGTCGGCTCGAGCAGGATGAATTCAGTCGGCTGTTTACAGTCGACCGTCCGTTGATTGTGAATTTTCATGGTTATCCAGGAGCCTTGACCCAGATTCTACGCCGTTATACTAATCGCCGCCACGTGCATATCCACGGTTTCCGCGAACGTGGTAGCACTACCACGCCATTTCAAATGTTGAGCGTTAATCATGCTTCGCGTTATCATCTTGCACTCGATGTGGCTCGCCTTGAAAAGCGCTCGGATTTAGTAAAAAAGTATCAGGAAAAATTGCAGAGCTACGCCGATTATGCTCACGAGCACGGCGTCGACCCACCCGAATTAGAAGATTAGGCATGCCGGAAGTTTGAAGCACAAAGATCTTCCATAAACATAATCCTTATTATATTTATGTCTGAATAGTTAAAGTTTTACTTCGATCGCCAAAAAAGCATGCTTTCGTATTAAAGAAGTTTGCTCTCGCTTTAGAAAAGTATACTTTTGTAATGAAAAAGTATACTAAAATATATTTTCGTAATTCACCTCTGGGAAAACCAGCCAAAATCACTAGAAAATAAGTTTACTCAAGACTAGAGCAAGTATACTCAAACTATTACAAAGTTTACTCACGGAGATTAAAAATATACTCCCCGAGTTTGGAATCTTAGCTCGGGTCAAATAGGGTATACTTTTGTATTTTTGAACGTAGACTAAATTCGATAAACTATTTGCGTCGAGCTTGACTTGGCGTCCGCTCGCTGGTAACCCGCTTGCGGATATTCGTTACCCTAGGCTTCCGGGCGATTTGGTTTCTTTGAGTCCTTTGTGTGTTATCGCTACTGCGAGCATTAACTAACTTTGCAAACATCATAGTACCGGAAGCGCTTTGATTGAGCCGCAAAAATTCAACCTCGACTTCTTCTCCAATCCTTTTGTCAGCTTTGTCGACTACTACCAAAGTACCGTCCTTCAAATAGGCAATTGCTTGGTTTGGTCCACTGCCAGCAGATAATAATTTTACTTTTGCGCGTTCGCCCGGCAGGAATTCGTTCTTTAGTGCCAATGCTAGCTCGTTTAAGCTTAAGACGTCGATGTGCTCAGTCGCTGCTAATTTTTTCAGATTAAAATCGTTGCTCAAAATCATACCGCTGTTCAGCTTAGCTAATTCCAAGAGCCGATTATCGACCGGCGTATGATCCAGCGGATCATCAATGATTGACAAATCAAAAAAGACCACCCGCTCCAACTCGCGCACCGCATCTAGGCCGGCTCGCGCACGAACTCGTTTTTCGTGGTCTTTGCCGTCCGCTAAAAGCTGCAGCTCGCCAGTCACACTACGCGGAATAATTAAATCACCGCTCAAAAAACCGGTCTGCGCCACCGCCAACAGTCGCGGATCCATCAAAGCGGAAGTGTCAATATAAATTCTGCGTTTTTGGTTCGAACTAATTAAAGGCTTTTGACTACTTTTAACAAACAGGATGGTCGTTTCGACAAAAATTAATAGAACAATTACCAGGATAGCTATTGTCATGTTCCTATTATACCATACTTTTACTATTTCGAGGTAAAGAAGCCAGCTAATTTTTAGCCTATAATATATTCAAAAACCCCCGAAACTGGGGGCTTAATTTTGTAGATTATTATTCTGGCGCTGAGGGTGGCTCGGAGCTCGAACCGCGATTAACGCGATAGCTAGCGCTATTGGTCAAGCCACCGGCATCCGTCACTGTGACAGTAACCGTCGTACCATCGGCCAAATTAGTCGTATCGTAGCGCAGGGAATTACCGCTAATCGAACCGCTGTCGACTACGGCGCCACCAGCTGTAATTTCATACGACACGAGATCGTAGGTGCCTTTCGAGAAGGAAATATCGATATAGGACACGGTGTTGCCGCTAATGTCGGTGTGGTTGAATCCGTTCACTCCGACGGTCGGGCGAGTGAACTCGCAGGTATCAAACTGGTCGTAGTTATAAGGCGATGGGGTGCTGACAGTGGTCTCGCCCGTAGTAGTGTCCGTGACATGCGTAACTGTAATCATTACGCGCTGGCTTTCTGGCGTACATTCAGCTGCCCGCAAGTGATTAATCTTGTTAAAGGCGATATTTTCGGTTTTATAAGTTTTAGTGTCTTTCTTGGTTTCGGTTTGCTTCTTACCTTTACCGTACCAGCTCGGCCAGATGTCGGTGCGACCGTTGACGCTCAAAGTCTGAATACCATCGGGCTTGTTCGGCTTGTCTTCGGTATGCCACTTGCCTTCGTTAGCATATAGATCTTTATGTACAGCTTCCATGTAATTCGCCATGACCCGGCGCACGACATTGTTGGAACTAGAAGAGAGGCCGGCGCCATCATGGTTGCCGTTCCAAACTACGGTTGCAATCGCGGTCGAAAAGCTTGCCATCCAAGAGTCCTTGGTGACCGAACTATTGCTGGTAGTGGTAGTACCAGTCTTTGAGCCGGTCCAAACTCCAGGAATCACAAAGCCATAATCTCGCGCCGTCGTGCCGAAGACTCGCTGACGAGCCGCTGGATCACTCAAAATGTCCGCCAGCTCATATGCTACCTCTTCGTCAATCACTTGGTCGCCGTCATTATCCTGCCATGCTTCGACCACCTTGCCATTTTGATCCTTTACTTCTAGTACATAGGTCAATTCTTTGTAAACCCCACCGCGCGCAATCGAAGCATAAGCATTGGCATGCTCATCCGCTCGGACTGTGCAACCACTACCGATCGCCATAGAAAGCCCAGCGCTCGCATTGTCAGCACAGTAGGATTTATCGCCTAGACCGTGCGCGATTTCCAGCGCTTCCGGAATACCAGCAATCGAAAGAGCTTTGACCGCACCAATGTTGAGTGAGTTACCTAATGATTCGCGCGCGGTCACGTTACCGTAGAATTGTCCGGTGAAGTTGCGCAGTGCGCATGAGCCAACATAACCAGCGCAATAGAGCGAATCGATGTTTTCGTCGCGCAGAATCGAGCCTGGACCATAAACCGTGTCTCCGCGCAGGGAGAATAAGGCGGAATAGTCCAAAATCGGCTTAATTGTGGAGCCAGGCTCTAGGTTCGCTACCGCAGCATTTACTTCGCCGTAAACCGGCGCATTCCAGTCTACCGATCCAACCATAGCAATCACTTGCCCAGTATCAACATCGACCGAAGCCAGAGCAATATTATCGCTGCGGTTGGTTGAATACATTAGTTGCGCGCCTGCCGTCACCGCATTCTCGGCCATCTCTTGAGCCCGCAGATCAATAGTTGTCTTGATAGTGTATCCGCCCGAACGCAGCATTTGGATGCCATATTTTTCTTCCAAGCGATCGCGCACTTCCATCACGAAATGCGGTGCTTTCAAGTTTTCGTACTGGTTTGACTCTGGCAAAATTTGGTCGAGAATTGCCACCTCTTTGGCCGCCTGCGACTCTTCGTTGCTAATATAGCCCATTTCCACCATATCGTTCAAGACTTTGTGTTGACGTTCAATCAGTGCTTCATGTCCAGCTTCATTATAAGGGTTCAAAATTGCTGGATTATTTGGCACAGCTGCGAGCAGCGCCGACTCCGCCAGTGTCAACTCCTTCGCTGATTTCCCGAAATAAGTTTGTGCCGCACTCTCAATCCCGTTGCGACGACCACCATAAGGCGACTCATTGAGATACATGGCGATAATCTGCTCTTTACTATACATTTTCTCGAGCTCAATCGACAGAATGAGCTCCTTGATTTTGCGGGTAATACCACCACGGTTAGCCGAAGCCGCTTCATCAGAGAAGTAAATTTGTTTAATTAACTGCTGAGTTAAAGTCGAGCCACCCTGCACGCCCTTTCCAGTCACCGTTGAAATCACCGCGCGAATTAAAGCGCCAAAGTCCACGCCCGGATGGTTATAAAAATTCTTATCCTCAATCGCTACCGTCGCCTGACGAATGTAGGTCGACATTTCGTCTTCTTCAACCACTAAACGATAATTAGCGCTACCAGTATCCTCCCAGAGCAATTCTCCATTACGATCATAATAACGATTCACGGTTTCTTCAATGGTTAGATCATTGAGCTGAATATCTTTCAACTGATTTTTGTAGTAAACAAACAGCGCTCCAAGACCAATAATCCCCAGCAAAAAACAAGCCGCAAAAAACTTACCAATCCGCTTCAGACCAGCCTTAGAAAACCAAAAGGCTCGAATTCGCTCCCAACGGAAATGCGCCAAAAACCTCTTCCACGGATCTTTCGGCAGCGGCCGTAGCTCCTTGCCAGGCTTTTTGCTACTTTTGTTAGTTTTGCTAGCACTCGAAGACTGCGACGGTTGCGATCTTTGCCCAGCCGCAGAATTAACCTTTTTCGCTAGTTTATCCTTTTGTTGCTTCATCAGGCTGGAGTAAACGCCTATGTTGCCCCGCCTGGCCGGCTTTTTGCCGGAACCACTCGCAGTTTGTACCATATCCCTATTATACTACATCTCTGCTAAATTCCCAGTCATTAATTTGGTAACCAGTCATTTTTAAGTCACTTTTTAGATTCGTATAGAAAAGCACGAAAAGTCTAAAAAACGGCGCCTATCTTAGTGTAAAATCGCAAATCTTAAAATTACATTAAGAAATCTTTGGGGCCCGTATTAATCTTAATAAAAGGCGAGTAATGTCTTGTATTTGAGACAACGCCGGATATTTTTACGGTTTTTAGTTGTATCTTCATAAAAAATTGGCTTTTTCGGCGAAAATAACATCAAAAAGCTTGACTTTTTTAGCAATCTGTGCTACAATGATGTTGTAAGGTGAAGTGATGAACTTGCGCCAGGATTTTGAGGTCTTATGGTGTAAACCTTGGGACTTTAACGTGGTGCAAACTAGAAAGGGGGAAAATCATGAACTTCTGGGGGAACATGTTTGAATGGGGCGTGAGGATATTCGACGAAATGATGGACGATATGGCCGAAGATTCTAAAGAGGCTTTTGCTGACCATTCCGCGAATCAAGACGGCGATCATTGCAATAAGTCTGGAGAGGAGCGAGAGGAACATAATTCTGGGAGGAATCGAAGTTGCGCGCGCGTAAACTCGTATGTATCGGGCTCACATGTGCATGTCGATATTGATATCTCATTTGGTTCTAATATCAATATCGTCAAGTATTCTTCGTCAAATATGGAAACCAAACCGACCGACCGGTCGACCGAAACTAAAAAAGGAAGTAAGCCGAAAACCAAGAAAAGGAAGAAAAAACTGAGCCGGCTAAATCTACCAGACAATCTGCGCCCGAAGCAAAAGAAATGAAAATAAAAGCGGAATCTGGCTCCTGCGATAATTCAACCAAATTCCATGAACGGGCTCGAGGCATAACTACTCTCAATGACGGAGTCCGCGCTAACGCGGACAAATCTTATCCAGAATGGTTTCGTTCTTCCCATAGTGTCGACGTCGATAAACACACCCTGTATGCCGTGACTACGCATGTAGATTTTTGTTTGGCTATGGAAGAATCGAGCATAGATAATCTCGAATTTTTACCTGGGTCTTACAAACAGCATAAACTATACTGGGTATTGCGTTGCAAGTGTGATGCGGAGGGTCTTGAGTATAACAAACGTGACTTTCCATATACTCAAGCGGAGTATAGAGCGGCTATTAACGCTCTTAAAAAATTGCTGCGGGAGCACGGGATTGAGTGAACCCGAAAGTTTTGATTGCTAGTTAGTACTAACTAGCCCTCCACTAAAGTGGAGGGCTAAACTTATGCTTAAATGTCTCCTACATGACCACGGCGAATTTATTTTTGCCGCGTTTCAAGAGGGCGATTTGGTCGATCGGTTGGTCGTCTTTCACCTTGACCCCGTTCACGCTAATTGCTCCGGCAGCTGCCAACTTGCGCGCCTCGCTTTTACTACTAGTCAACCCAGTTTTCACCAAGATGTCGAATAACTTTTCGCCAATTTGACCCTTTGCCAGATATTGTGCAAATTCGCTAATTTCGTCTCCGCTCAGCTGGTCGAGCTCTCCGGAAAATAGCCGATCGCTCAGTGCAATAATCGCCTCCGCGTTTTTAGCGCCATGCACTACTGTAGTTACGCCCTTTGCTAGAGCTTTCTGAGCCAATCTCATTTCTGGATGCTTAGCATGTTCGGCCAGAATGCCTTCAATTGTCGGCTTATCATAAAAAGTGTAAACTTTTAGTAAGTTCTCGACTGCGCTATCTGGTTGATTAATCCAGAACTGGTAGAAATCAAAGATTGAAGTCTTCTCGCTTGAGAGCCAGATCGCATTGCCTTCCGATTTGCCGAATTTCCGCCCCGTCACTGGGTCAATAATCAACGGGGTAGACCAAGCGTCAGCCTTGGCGCCTTCGAGCCGCTTGATCAAATGGATACCACTGGCACAGTTTCCGAATTGGTCCGCACCACAAAGTTGTAAATCGATACCATATTCTCGATACAAATGTAAAAAATCGTAACCCTGGATCAAGGTATAAGAAAATTCGGCGTAAGAGATCCCACCTCCGTCTTCACCAATGCGATTCTGTACAAACTGGCGATCAAGTAATTGGGTCATGGAAAAAACCTTGCCTACTTCACGCAAGAAATCAAGGTAATTTATCTCCTTAAACCAATCATAATTATCCACCATCGTCAAATCATCGCTCTTGACGATGTTTTTCATCTGTTCGGCGATCTGCGCCTTATTGTACTCAATTTCCTCCAGCGATTTCAAATCACGCTCGCCGTTTTCCTTTGGATCGCCAATCTGCCCGGTAGCACCTCCAGCCAAAAGATATGGTTGATAACCATGCCGCACGAAGCAGGCGCACATCATGCCAGCGGCTAGGTTACCAATGGTTAGGGAATCGGCTGACGGATCGCAGCCCCAATAGAACTTCTTGCTTGCCCGGTTATCCAATTCCGCCAAGTCGTTAATCGAGGTTTCGGCGTGAAAACCTCTCCAGATTAGTTCTTCTGATAATTTCATAATAGATATTATAGCATATTATAGCATAGCTCAGTAAAAAGCACCCCCGAAGGGGCGCAATTTGGGCTAAAAATCCTGCAGATCCAGCGCATGCCAGGCTTCGATGTACGCCTCATTCGAACCCACGGTATCGCCGTGATTAGCTTTAGCGGTCGCAACCGGGATACCTTTGAAATATTGCTTAATTCTGGCATTATCCAGGAACTCATCACCATCGGCTTTACCTGGGCGGTCGCTAATGATCACGCCGGCAGTACCGTCAATTGCGTATGGCGTATCGTTGACGAAGCCGATGTCACGGAACTGATCTGCGATAAAGACCGTCGAAAAACGGTTACCGCAGCCGTCATACCACGGAATTGTGCTTAGCCAACCTAGCGGGACAGTCAAGGCTTCGACTATAACCGAGCCAGCCTTGCTTGCAATCCTCGACCACGGTCGCAGAATACTCGGTTCCGGCTCCGGATTAATCCCGACGCTTTTCGCGCCCGGCACCGCGTCTTCGACCCGTCTCGCCACATAGTCGCCAATCGAAATGCCAATCACTCTCGCTTGGTAATTATGCGTTTTCGCATCGGCGATCACCTGGTCGGCAATGGTCTTGATACTGCAGCCTCGCTCCGGCTGGTAGTTCACCAGCGTCACTCCGCCGTCCAGCTCCTCGAGCAAAAAATCAAAGGCTGAGCGCGGCTGGTTGACGCATCCCGCCACCAGATAATACATCTTCTGGCCGTCTTCGGCCGGGTTAATGACGTCAAATTCGGCGCCTAGCATTTCTTTTTTCATGCTAAACCAATGCAGCCGCGCCAAGCAAAAGCTTAGCGTATTGGCGATGGCCATCAATACAATCATTTTCTTCAGCAGTTTTCGCATCATATCCCCTCCTTTTTTTTGTGATGCAAGATTAATAGTTAAAGAGCCGTAGTGATAAAATCAAGGAATTGCATAGTCATATTATCGTAACATTATCACCACAGATACAACCTCACCGAGGTCTAGTCTCATTCTAGCACAGATTGGTGAAAATGTCAATGGTAAAATCCGGCCCAGGATTGTTTACGAAAAAAACTTAGAGCTCTGCGTTTTTCTGCGTCTCTATAATCGGCACGAAATAACGGTAAAAATCCTCGCGCGGAATATACCGCTCGATCTCTTGTCGAAATTCATCAATAAACCCTTGCACGAAACCTAATGTAAAACCATCACGCACGCTATTGCGCGATATAATTTCGGCCAGGAATTCTTCACTCACGAGATAAGGAAATTTACGCCGAGCGTTTGCCCTCAAACCAAAGCTGAGCGGCTCGCAAATAATTTCGCTCGGTGTCACTTCTATGATAAAGTCCCCGAGCAGACGCCGCGAAATCTTATCAACGTAGGTAATTTGCAGCTCGATCATAATACGGTTATGAATGTAGCTAATTTTAACCACTTCCGGAAGCTTCCGCAGTCTACCAGCGCCCGCCTCGATGTTCTGGATTATCTTGGGATCCAGATCGTCACGAACGGTTAGGGCATGCTGCCACTGCCGAATTGTTTTGCACCGGAACCTCAGTCTCTTTTGCAGCTTCACCACCTCCGCACGGTCGCGGGCGATGTTTTGCTTCAGATATTCATGATTTAGCTCAGACTCAGGCTGCTCGCACAGGGCGCGTTGCCACTGCCGAATCGTCGCGCATCGAGATCTCAGGCTCCTTTGCAGCTCAAGCACCTCTGCTCGATCATTCGCAATATTCCGCCCCAGTCTTTCGCGGTCACATGTCTCTTGGTGCAAGAATTGTTCGCGATCACGTTCTCGGATTTGCTCTTCCGCCTCGGTAGAAAAACGCTCTTCGTCGGATAATTTCGCAAGGTAGGTTTCTCGTCTTTGTTGTTCTCTAATCTGCAGATAATCTTCGTAATAGACTTGTCTGCGTGTACGGCAGAGGCATATATAACTGACTAATACCGCCGGCCAAAAACTAATTAGTAGTAGGAGAATACAGCTTAAATTTAGTTGTTCTGGAAAATCTGCTATGTAATATTTGTGATCCCGCACTATTGAATATGCTATTGCGCACAGTAGCGATACGGACCAGAGACCGCATGGCAGAACCGTGACTAACGAAAAAGACGTTTCGACCCCCACGATTTTAATAACTACCATAGAAGCCACCATAAGAACCGACCAAATTAGTAGTATCCCGAACATAAATCCTGTGATATCTTCCAATATCCTGTTGTCTTGTTCGTTTTTTGATGTCATAATGCGATCTCGCAAAACCTTCCTCCGCATGCGCAGATTCGGGTCAACAAACTCCTTTCGATGTGAGATTCTCCATCGTAAATCTTTAAGCCAATCTTTAAAATCCTGTAATTTCTCAACTAAGGCATCTTTCATAAGCCAAGCCCCTCCTTTTTAAAATACTTGGTAGTATTTACCACTACAGATACAACCTCACCGAGGTCTAGTCTCATTCTAGCACAGATTGGTGAAAATGTAAAGCTAATTGGTTTTTCTGGGGATTCATGCTATGATGAAGGGAAGTAAGTGGAGATAACTATGGAAGCAGCTCGAAATATCAGCAAAAAAGTTTTGGCTTTTGATGTTGATCAAACTCTCAATATCGCGAAAACGCCGATTCCGCCGGAGGTTGCGGAGTTGCTGGCTAAATCTCTGGGCTATTTCGAGATTTGCCCGATTTCGGGGCAAAAATTCGAGCAGTTTTTGATTCAAATCGTTGAGCCGCTACGCGAGGCAGGAGTTTCTGGGCAACAACTTACGCATCTGCATCTCTTCGTAGCTCAAGGGACGCAATATTATCGATATGATCTTGAACAGAAAGATTGGACGCAAGTCTATAATTATCCCTTGACCGAGGAACAAATCGCGCAGATTACGGCTACGCTTGAGGCGGCGGCGCGCGAACTGGGCTATTGGGAAGAGGGCAAATTGAAGCCGGGCGATCAGATTATCGAAAACCGTCTTTCGCAAATTACTTTTTCGGCTTTGGGGCAGACGGCTGGCACTGAGGAAAAATACGCTTGGGATCCCGATATGAAGAAGCGGGAGGCGATCGTGGCGAAATGTCGCGAAAAGTTGCCGGATTTTCTCTACGAAATTGGCGGTACGACTTCGATCAACGTGGCGGCGCCCGGTATGAACAAGACTTTTGGTATGACGCATTTAATGGAAGAACTTGGTGTTAAACAAGAAGAAATTTTGTATTTCGGCGACATGACGCAACCGGGAGGAAATGATTATCCGGTGGTGGAGATGGGGATTGATGCTATCACGGTGCGCTCGCACGAAGATACGACTTATGCGCTCAGAGGAATTCTGGGGATTTTGGGATAAGATGCCGCTGAATCTTCATGCAGGTTTCATTTTGCGAAGTTTTTATCGTGGGAAAAAGATTGCTACTTCAAGACCTTGCCCCGGTAATTATATCGCATGTGATATAATTATGTGTTAAAGATGGATTAAAAGCCTATAAATGGAAGATATTAGCACGAATTATATCATGACATGAATAATACCTAAGTGCCACATATATCATATATGATATGAAGATATTGTAATTTCGCCGAGCTAAGTCAGGAATATTAAAGTGCAAAAACCCTCCCAGCAAAACTGGGAGGGAAGGAGATTGGAATCAAGAGTTGCTGTCCGAAGCAGTGTCATTGCCAGGATCTACTGCGACCGCTTGGGGTGCTTCCTCGGAGTTAGTATCGTTGTCGATCGGCTTTTCGTTGCCGAGCAACTCCCCAATCAGCTGAGTACTCGCCTCTTTATTGTCCGCTTCTTTCTCAAGATGCTTCGCGATCTTTTGCGCACATTTCAGCAGATCAGCCTCCGTAAAATCAAAAGTCTTTTTGGGGTGATCGGCGGTATTTATGTCGCTTTCTACGATCGCCAGACAGCCCAGGTGCAGCTCGGCGTAAGTGCCGAAAATTTCCAGCCGGCCGTGGAGCTTTCGCGCCGGAGCCTGCAACTCGTTAAACCGCGGGGCGAATTCTTCCCACGCTTCGACCTCGATTTGCATCTGAGCAATCTTAGACAGTAGGTCCTTGTGGTCCTCCCAGCTGGGTAGCGCGTACGTCAGCTCTTCAAGCGACATTTGCGGTGAAAGTTTGCTGGCGACAATTTTGCCAGAATTCGGTACGCTCAAGTCAGGAGGCGCGATTACAAAAGTTTCATTCAGGATCGGATTCGACATCACTCTTTCCTTGAGTCCCTCGAGCTCGGTCCATATGTTGTCGTATTCCTCCATAAAATCCGCTTGGTACTGCCGGGCACGATCGATGATCTGTAACTTGTCGGCAAACTCCATGACCTTGTCCGCCTGTGAGACCGCGGCCTTTCCCTCGTCAAACGCCACGGCGGCGCGAAGACGATCGTCATCTTCCAGCGAGATTACGAGGTAATCTCGCCCTTCATAACCTTGTTTAGAGGTTACTTTCTCGAAGAATTTGATCTGCCCATCTTCAATCAACTGCGCAGCCTTATCTTCGCTAAGCCCGCAGCTTTTACTATTGCTGCCGCCCCAAGCGATTACTAATAAGATGTCGCTTGCTTCAACTGTTTGAGCCGGGTAAAACCTCGCGCAGCCGCCTTCTATACATGGCTCTGTGAAATATCCCGTTACCCCATAGAAGCTGTGTCCTGCCGCTACCAAGCTAGGATCTAGTTGATCTAGCGCTTTTTCGTACCTGCGCAGAATCAGCGGACTGAGAATCCTGCCGTTCTGGTCAAAGGGCAAAATCGACTCTTCGTCCATCAGAAACCTGAGTTCTTTCGGCGCATATTGCGTATGGTCACTCCACAGGTAGTTGACTGTGGTTGCGGAAGTTGGGATGAAGCGAGACTTATCTGCTTTAGCTATTCTGTTTAGGACAGAAGCAGCATAGCTCCTTCCTTCGGCTAACAGGTCCTTGACCCGTAGCAGGTTGATTTTTGGCTCAAAATCGCGCCCCAACCGCTGCAATACGTCCATAATGTAGACCTCAGCCGTAGGTGGTTCGAGCCGCGCTCCTAACTCTTTGAGCTGATTGATCTCGTCCTCTTTAGTCCAAGGGGTACCTGATGGAGCTTGCACTCTCGGCAAAGTTCCAAAATTTTTGGCATGCTCCAGCATTTGAAAATATGCCGAATCCGGGATTTGTGCCGATGTTGCTGTCTCGTGGTTTACTGATGTCCTCTTGAATTCACTCATAAGTTTCTCCTTTCTTGCCCATTTCTACATGGGTCGCCAGAACTGGGGATTTCCCACATGTCTCAACGAGGACTTTTCCTCGTGCGCTGACGAGCCGTTCCTGAAGATTTTGAACAGCGAGCGGACCATTGAGTATATACCGTATGGTCTATTTGCTATCCAAAACCTAAGGAAACGGTCAAAAAATCGCAAACCTTAGCTCATGCTCTTGATTCCTTAAAATACTTAGGCATATTTGTTAGAAAACGGCCTATACGCAATACTTTATCATACAAATGCGTAAAAGTAAAGAAAATTGTCTGATTTTAACAATCTGAATACGTCAAAATCAAACCTTATACTTCCATTATAGCACAGATTATTGAAAAAGTCAATAGAAAAAGCAGATTTTTTCGGAAAATCATAAAGAAAATGCTTAAAATTGGGAGAAAATGAGGTATTTTAAGGAAAGCTTAAGGTTTTATTAAGAAAGAGGTGAAAAGCTTTTCCGCACCAAAATCTAAGTTATGCTATAATGGGAATATGAAATCTTATATCGTGGGCAATTGGAAGATGAATTTTACGGTTGGGGAAGCTTCGGTGTACCTTCATAAGCTGATGCAAAAGCTGCGCACTATGCGCGAGATTGAGGTGATTGTTGCGCCTTCTTTTGTGGCTCTGCAGCCGCTGTCTTTGCAGCTTGACCGCAAGAAATTACGCTTAGCTGCGCAGGCCGGGAATCCGCACGATTTTGGAGCCTACACCGGGGAAGTCTCTTATACGCAGTTGCGGGGGATCGTCGACTATGGGATTGTGGGGCATTCGGAGCGGCGGCAGCTCTTCCATGAGACGGATAAGGATATTCGCGCGGCGGTGGCGGCAGCTCTACGCAATCAGATTGCGCCAATCCTTTGCATTGGTGAGACGGAGACCGAACATACTTTTGGCGAGACCAAGAGTGTACTGCGAGATCAGTTGATCGGCGGGCTTTCGGAGGTTTCAACCGAGGATTTGGAGAAAATTTTGATTGCATACGAGCCAGTTTGGGCGATTAGTACTACGACTGGCACGCATTTGGCAGCGCCGGACGAGGTGAGCGAAGTGATCCAATATTTGCGTCGGACTTTGCGCGAAACCTATGGCGAAGTAGCGGCGAAAATCCCGCTGCTATATGGCGGTAGTGTTAATCCGTCGAACGCCGGTGCATACTTGACCATACCAGATGTGAATGGTTTACTGGTAGGAGGAGCGAGTTTGGTGGCAGAGAAGTTTATTAGTATTATTGATACGGCGAAGAAAGTTAAGGATTAATGGCGGAAGGCACAAAACGGTCTGAGAAAACGGGGGCAACAGGCTTGAAAAAGCAGCCGATTGATTTTGTGCCGTCGAAAAAGAGCACAAAAAAGACAGTTGCTAAAACTGCGCAGGCGGTGCCAGTACTGTCGGCTAAGGACGCTATCAACGCTCGTGCCAAGTCCACCGCGAAATCGGAAATGCCTTCGATTAGCTCGGCTAAGGAGCTAATCAACAGTGCGATTCCGCGTGGAAATGGACGCGATTCGAAGTCGGCGGCAAATTTGCATCATAGCTCGTTACAGAAGAACTTGGAATCCACACGCACCTCGGCTTCGGCTTTGCTGAAGATGGCGAAGGCGCCCAAAGCCGCCGCGCCGCCTGATTTGACCGCGCATGCGGACCCTCTGGCGAAGACGGCGCCGATTGTGGCGGCGCGGCTCGGCGCACCAGCCGAGAGTCCGGCGGCGAAGCCGGTCGTGCGCACATCATTACGCCTTGGCAGTAGCGCGCGAGCGGCAGAGACGCCGGCGGTCATGCCGTCAAATAGCCGCATGGTCCAGATGGCGAAACCGGTTATGAGTACGGATGAAGAGTTGATTCAGGCTTTTGAGACTAGTTTGCAGAAGCCTAGCTCCGGCGATTTGCTGGAAAACGCTATTCAATCGGCGCAGGGCAGCCCAGCGCTCGAAGCCAGTACTTCGCGCAGCTTAGCCAATATGGTGAAAGCAGCGCACGTTGGCGATTTGGGTCGCCCGGTCGAAATCGAAGCGAATACTCGCGGCGCCACTCGCAAACTTGGTCGCAAAACTAGCGGCTCAAAGCTAGCGATTAGCGCCAAAGCCAGCCCAGCGGCCAAGGATGACGTTTATGATGCCGCTTCGCTGGATTTTATCGAGACTAGCGAGATTATTGAGTCGTTAAAGGCGGAGGCTGAGCCCAAAGTTTCGCCAAAGCCAGCTCAGAAATCTACAGTATCCGCAAATTCGGCGGTTGAAGTCAAAAAAGCCCTGGCGAAGCCGAGTAAAGCTGTTCCGACTACGCAGACGGTAGCTGCGGCTACAAGCGGCGCGCGGCGTCAACCGCGGATGTCTGATATTACCCCAGTAGCGCAAAGAAGTATGAAGGCGGCAATGCAGGGAACAGCAGCACAAGCAAAAATCGCAAAAAAAACCGCTGACGCCGAAACCATTCCGGTAAAATTAGGGACCAAAGCTGCCATTTCCCAGGTGATTGGTATGCCCTCGGCGGCCGTCAAAGTCCCTACGGTTATTGATAATGCCTTGAAGGTGAACTTTGCAGCGCCGAAAAAAAACAATAGCGCAAAAAATGACCGGCCTTTGCGTTTTTCTGAACAAGTTGAGGTAAAAAAAGCTAAAACCGCAGGCATGGTTGCAAAATCGCCTAGTAATGGCCGCCGCTCATTGAAAGATATTTTTAAAGGCACGCGTGAGGCAATCAAGAAAGTGCAGAAGGGGCCAACCGCGGGCGTGAAAGATGATACGGCTTTCGGGGCTACCCCGAGCAAGAAGCCGCAACCTAATCATAACGCTATTAATATATATGCTAGTGATTTTGGCAAAAAACAGAACGATAGTAATGCGATTAGTTTGGGGATTGTCGAAGATTATGGCTCGGAACTGGCTGATCGCCGGGCGAATGGTGCTTTGCCGGCAGCCACTTACGAACCGGACCGTTCGGATTTTGCGACTTTTGAAGATTATAGCCGAGAATTAGGTGATGTCGGCTTAGGCGCAGTACAAAGCAAAAGACAGGCCAAGCTCGGGGCTGGAGTGCAACGCAATAATTTTGCTGATGCGACGGCGAGTTATCAGGATTTGGCGAAAACTAAGCCGTATGATCGAGAGGGCTATGTGGCCGAATCCGCTGCGGAGTTGGGGGCGGACGCTCGCGACCGCGAGCCGGCGCGCGCTGCTACCGAAGCTGAAAGACTGGGGAAGCTGGTTCAGGCGATGGATCGTGAGGAGGAGGATGATGACCGCGCGCCAGGCCAGGGCGACCTCGCTACGCAAGCATTGGAGAGGAGAAAGTCTGGAGTCGCCCCGGCCGTCCGCCCCAGCATTGATTACTACAGCGCGGATTATTACGACCCACCGAAGAAGGCGGATTCGGCAGGCGGGCCTCGCGCCGAGAATAAACTTGCGCCGGCCGATTCTTTGCAAAATAATTCTTCGCAGAATGGGCGCGAGGCCCGCCCATCCGCCGGAATGAACAATGCCGCGGGCCGTTACGGTTCCGCCAGTGCTACTGCCGGCCGCGGAGCCGGTTCGTATTCCGCGGAGTCCGAGGCTGCCGCGGGCTCAGTTCTGGCTTCGCTCGATCGAGCTGGTGGGATCGAAAAAGATCTTGAGGCCGCTTTTGCTCAAGCGACTCCGACCCCTGCTCTCCCCGCGAAGCCAGACAATCGCTATGCTCTCGGCCCCGATTCGCCCTTTCTACTCAAGTCGGCTAATGTTGAAAAGCGTCCACTTTCCGATAATGCCTCTATATCACCCGCCCGCACAATCAATCGTGGCGTGACCGCCAAAACTACATCTGTCCAACCCAAAAAAGGCCACAAAAAGACCGCCAAGACTCCGAAAACACATAAGCAGAAACCGTCTCCGCGCGACAGTGGTGCTCGTCCCACTGTGATCGTGCCGTCTGCACATCGCTCGAAAACCCCACTTTTCTGTCTCATTATCTTCACGATTATCCTCGGCGTGGTGGCCGGCGCGACGCTCTATCTCTGTTTCTTCCAGTAAAAACGGAGTGCCCGAGTGCAGGCGTAATGCCTGCGTATCTGGTAGTTTTTTGATGTTTTTCCCACTACAGATCTAGCCGTCGCAAGCAGCTTAACTTCTATATTAGCACATCTTATGCTTTTTGTCAATATTATTTTTTGCGTTTTACTTTTTGATCTGCGGGGGTAATAATAGAAGACAGTGACATACTGAGTAATAGTTATGATAGGCATTAAGCTTTCACTCATTAGTATACGTTTCTTCTAGTCACTGTCTTCTATTATTACCCCCCACATCACAACCTAAAACTCAAGCATAAAAAACAATTTATCAATTTATGC
>CANENS010000008.1 GCA_947428935.1 uncultured Candidatus Saccharibacteria bacterium
CATTATTGCGCTTAAAAAAACTTTTTTCATCATCCTCCTGTTTGTATGACCTTACTATTATTTATACATTACCTTTTTGCAAAAGTCTAGACTATTTTAAGGAAAAATACCTCTTTTGTTTTACCTCGCTCGTACGGAGCTGATTTTAACGGCTGTATTCTAACCAATTGAATCTTGCGTTTTGATAGGGAGTGTGTTACTATAAAAGTATAAGAAAAGCATAAATTAGTCTCAAAAACTCATCGACGGCTCGTCTAGCGGCTATCTGAGGTTATGGGGCGGAAAGGGAATATGACCGAAGCAAAAAAAGATGAAGGATTAAAGATCAGTATTCGGCTCAAGGCTTATGATCATCGAGTGATCGATCAAAGCGCGAAGCAGATCGTCGATACAGCGATTCGTACCGGAGCGACCGTTTCTGGGCCGGTGCCACTGCCGACGAAGCGCAGTACTTTTACCGTCGTAAAATCACCACACGTGTATAAAACTGGCGGTGAAGCTTTTGAAATGAAAGTGCATAAGCGGTTAATCGTGATTTCGAACGCTACTCCGAAGACGATTGAATCTTTACAGAATTTGGCTCTGCCGGCCGGCGTCGACGCCGAAATCAAAATGATGTAATAGCGCTATTGTTTTACAGCAATCAACCCCTGTGAGTGCATAACTCGGGGTTGATTTACTATGGGGCATTAAAAATCTAATAATCTGTTGAAGCATAAAACCAGTCTCAATAAGGCCAAATACTTCTGTTTCTAACTTGCCTTATAGCTCGCACACCAAGCATAAGGCAAAATGATAAAAAATAATTATGCTTACCATACATTATTACTGTCTATGCTCGAGCAGCGGAGGGGGAAGGCGAACCAGCGAGCGTCGTTGTGGGACGGGTAGACGCCAGACGCATTGAAGCGGAGGAAGTACGCATGACGAAGATCAGAAGAATTAGTCCGCGACGACCATCCGTAACCGTAGATGCCAGAGTACCCCAAACGACCGCCATTGATATAGACGAACCCGCTGCGAAGATTTACTTGTCAAGCCTTTTGTTGTAGTTTTCACAACAAAGACCACAAAAACCACCAAAATTGAACAAATTTAGTGTTCAAAGTCTGGACAAAAAATGAAAAGTGTGCTATAATGGAAGGATAGGGTGTCTTTAAGGTCTACGCACCGCAACTAAAGACGAACAGTGCTTCAAACCATAAATATCAGTACTACTAACCTACTCCGATTTTCTTGGCGACGCGAACTAATTTATTGAAATATAAAAGCGCTCAAATTGCTATCCGCGCGGTGGCTCACCTTCCGGCTCGGAAAGCAACTTCTTTGATTTGATCTCGTAACGTTTGCCATTAACTGGTGAAACGAAGTAGTCCTCGCTCAAAAGATTGACGAACATTGTCAGATCCTTATCGTCCATGATGATAATTGAACCGTCATCGTCCGTCATGAGCTCCAGCTGCATCTGGTCAGCATATTCAATCACTTCTTCTTGAGGCATTTCCGTGGCGATATCAAGAGACTGCAACTTCTTGATCAATGGCTTACGATCTTGCAGTAGGGAATTGAGCGTCAAACCTTCGGCGAAAGATAATTTATATTTTTCGGTTAATTCGCGAGCTTTTTCATCAGCAATCACTTGCTGCTTATAGTCGTATTGAAACAAGGCGGCAAACTTAGCTTGATTGAAGATAATTACATTGCCCTCGATAATTGCGACTTGGTTATCGTCGGGAACTTTTAAGGCAACTTCGGCCGAAAACGGCTCAAAACCTTCACCATTCAGCTCCCAGCTCGATCCACCTTTCAGCGCAGAAGAAGGCGACAAGGCTTTTGCGATATAAAAAACCTTAGTATCACCATCGTTGCCTGGATAGGAAAATTTCGCGATGATACCCTTTACTTTTTTAAACTCGTCGGCATGGTCATTAAAATCGTCAATATCGCGATACTCATGCTCGATCAGGTGAAGTAAAGTCTCAGCGCGGCCAACATTGCTAAGTTTTGTGCGGTAAATCACTTTTTCCTCGCCGTCTGATTTTTCGTATTCACGACATTCCAGGCCTTTGTCAGCCTCCTTGATGATATAGCCGGTTGCTTCCTGCATAAAAAAGGCTTTCACGCTCGCGGTGAGCTGATCGGAATAACGAACACGATAGGGGGTGTAATTTTTATTAAACAAGAAAAGCTCGACTGAGACATTATTCTTGAATTCGTCGACTTCGTTCGCCCAATGAAAAACATCGAAACTGCTACTCGGAGCACTTGCTGCAGGCCGAACTGGCGGAGTACTTTCTTTTTGCTCTTTCTCATCATCTTCTATGTCTCCAATATCTTCAGCTGTGTCTTCCTCGTCCTCCTCGATCGCTGCATTACTTTCGGTGTCTTTAATTTCGTCCACTTCCTCTACTTCCGTCGTGGTAATAATTTTTTCGTCCTGCTCTGAATTTTCCATAACCATACCTCGCTTAGTTCCCACTATTGTAGCATAAAAACGATTGATGAGAAGGAAAATTTCTAAGATTGTCGTCTGAAAATTTAGGAAATTGGCTTACGGGAAGTTTGATAATAAAAAAGATTTCTATTCCTGACTATAGGTTATGTTCGCAGCGGGCGCGTCAATATCGATAACGGTCGTTTGAGGTACTCTGGCCTCTACGGTTACGGATGGTCGTCACGGGCTTATTCTTCTGATGTCACTCAAGCATACTTCCTCAACTTCTTTGCGTCTGGCGTCAACCCGTCCAACAGCTACGATCGCTGGCATGGCTTCCCCCTCCGCTGCCTAGCTAGATTACAGTAATTATATAATATGTAAGCATAAGCAGAATTCCAGCAGAAAACCAAAGATTCAAAAAACTTAAGCGTAATCAACGCTACAAAGCTTATGTCAATACTTTTGCTGTAAAAATACAATATTCCCAACAAAAACCACCAAAACTGAACAAATTTAGTGTTCAAAGTCTGGACAAAAAATGAAAAGTGTGCTATAATGGAAAGATAGGGTGCATTTTTGCATAACCTTGGAACTGTTAAATTTCTGAAAGGGGGAACGATGAAAGAAGTACAGAAAATTAAGGTAGAAGCAGCTGTCAGAGAATCGGCTCGGCGGATTTGGAAAACTCCGTATGAGGTCATGGAGATATTGTCTCCGGAGGGCGAGCTTATCTTTAGCGCCACCATTTATCAATGCAATCGGATTGAGCTGACGGATGAGCAAGAACAGCTTTGTGTTGGCCGTCCGGGCGTGATCATGGTCTATAATTACGGCGTCGACACTCCACCCCCAATCAATGATCTATTGTACGCAGAGAGGCTGCAGGCGTCGCGTTTGGTTCTGGTTACTCCGCATTTTCTCTATAGTATTACATGCGGCGAAAAAGGCTGGACTAATGGCGAGGAGTTGAACCAGGTAATTGATCAGCATAAACATCTTCTCAAGGTTGTAAAACGCTATGCGACTAATTATGGCTGCACGCTTTACGAGGTCGAAATGACTGATCCGCTGCTGAAAATTTTGTGTCGTAGGATGCGATACCGGCTGACCAGGCAAAGTATCGGCTCGGAGTTTCAGAAATAAAATTGCGCCCAGCAAGCCGCTGGGCGTTTTGAATTTTCAAAAAATTTCCCCACCGTAGATAGCGGGGAAAGAGGAGTTATATTGAAATCTGGACGGCTAGAGACATATGCTGAAACCCCTGGCAATTCTACTCGTCGTTTCTCAGTTTCAAACCGAAATACTCCAGATGGAACAGTATCACATTGAATGTGTCGTCTCCAATATCTTTTCGCTACTTGAGCTCTGCTTCTGGATAACCGAGTAGTTCGCTAACAGCCTTGATTTTCATCATCGTCATAGCCCTTTTGGCGTACTCTTCGAAGAGCAGGCGCGAAATGGGTAATTGGCGTACCTCCGCGAGCGACATGCTGCGAATTGAACGCCGTTTCTTGGCCCATTCTTCGTCTCCCGCCAGATGTAGCCCTTCCTCGAGCAAAGCCCACCGCAGGTTATCAACCCGAATTTTTCCATTATAGCACACCTTGCTTAAAAAGTCAATACCTCTTGCGGTTTTTTTGAGATTTTTGCAAAGAAAATTTCGAATTTTGGACAAAAAAGACAGGTCAAATTCGCTTTTTACGAAGATACGTGGTAGAATAGAAAGAATTGCGAAAATATTAGTTAAAAGTTGAATTGGGTAAAAAATGTTAGAAAAAATACGAAATATTGCGATTATTGCACATGTGGATCACGGCAAAACTACGCTGGTGGATGGACTCTTAAAACAGTCGCACACCTTTCGTGAAAACCAAGCCGAAATGTCTCAAACCCTGATTATGGACTCCATGGACCAGGAGCACGAGCGGGGAATTACTATTACGGCGAAACAAACCTCGGTTTTTTACCAGGATTATAAGATTAATATTATTGATACGCCAGGGCACGCTGATTTTTCCGGTGAGGTCGAGCGGACGTTGAATATGGCGAATGGGGTACTTTTGGTGGTAGATGCGCAAGAAGGGCCGATGCCGCAGACCAAATTTGTCTTACAAAAAGCCCTGGATCTGCATTTGAAGCCGGTCGTGATTATTAATAAGATTGACAAGCCAGCGGCGCGGATTCCGGAGGTGGAGAGTGAAATCGCTGATCTTTTCCTTGAGCTCGCCACCGACGAAAGCCAGCTCAATTACCCGATTTATTATGCGATTGCACGCGACGGTAAGGCTGGAAAAACTACGGAGCTAGATGACGATTTGCACGTGATTTTTGAGTCGATCATCAATGATATTCCGGCGCCGAAAGTTGATCCAGATGCTTCGAAGGGTGCGCAGCTGTTGGTAGCGGCGTTGGCCAGCGATAGCTATTTGGGAAAATACGCGATCGGGAAGATTTTTCGCGGGAAGTTGAAAAAAGGCGAGAACGTCAAGATGATTCAGGCTAGCTCTGACGGAACAGCAAAAATCTTGCCGGGAAAAATCGAGAAAATCTTTACTTATAAGGGTTTGGGGCGTGAGGAAGTCACGGAGGCGGCCGCTGGCGAGATTGTTTCAATTACCGGCATCGCGGCAGCTAATATCGGCGATACGATTGCGACTGGTGAGGACCCAGAAGCTTTACCGACCATTGAACTCGAACCGCCAACGCTTAGTATTTATATCGGCCCGAACACATCGCCGCTCAAAGGGCAGGAAGGGGAATTTACGACTTCGCGCCAGATTGCGGAGCGGCTAGAGCGGGAGCTTGAGACCAATATCGCGCTGAAGATCGTCCCGGATGGTTTAGGCTATAAAGTCTCGGGGCGTGGAGAATTACATCTGTCGGTTTTGATCGAAACCATGCGGCGCGAGGGCTATGAGCTAGAAACTGGGCGCCCCGAGGTAGTTTATAAAGAAATTGATGGCCAAAAATGTGAGCCGGTCGAGGATTTGACGATCGAGGTAGAGCCAGAATTCGTCGGTGCGGTTTCCCAAGAGCTCGGCATCCGCAAGGCGGAGCTAAAGAATCAAGAATTGACCAGCACTGGTAGTACCCGCTTTGTTTATGAAATTACAACCGCGGCTTTGATTGGTTTGCGCAATAACCTTTTGACGGCCACTAAAGGCACGGCGATTATGTCCTCGATTCCGCACGGCTATAAGCCAATTGATAGTAAATATAAACCGGAGCGAAATGGGGCTCTGATCTCCTTCGAATCTGGTACTTCGACGGCTTATGCTTTGGATGCTGCTCAGGCTCGCGGCACCCTTTTTATCCCGCCAGGTGTGCCAGTTTATCAAGGTATGATCGTGGGCCTTTCGAATAAAAAAGAGGATCTCGACATCAATATTTGCAAGGAAAAGCAGCTGACTAATATGCGTACGCACGCATCGGACGGCGCGATTCAACTAACGCCTTATACCCAATATTCGCTGGAACAGTGTATTGACTTTTTGCTGGATGATGAATTGCTCGAAGTGACGCCGAAATCTTTGCGCCTACGCAAGCGCGAGCTCGATCCCGTGAAACGCAAACGCGCCGCGCGGAGCTAGCTGGTTTCGCGGCTTAAAACAATGTCTCCAGGACTGCGCCCCCAGGGAATTAAACGCAAAAAGGACTCCCGGCTTTCTGGTCGGGAGTCAATCGTTTTTTGGAGGTTTTAATACCCAGAGGGGAAGCGCTCGAGCATATGCAATATCGCTCGCCCATAATGCGAGTAGTGGGTGTATTCATCGATGGTGGCCTCCGCCAGAGTTCTACCGTCGAGTTTGTCGACCGCGAAATGACCTTCGAGTATAGAGTATCTAGCTTGACCCCATAGTCTCATTCCGCCCCATTGATCTGTGATCTTGCCGTGAGCTGCCCCGGCGCAAGTCCAAACCGCGCCCCCGCTCTCTCCGGCCGGTATGACAGCTAGTACGCAAGACAAAATTGCCTTATGCTCAGGGTCGTCGCCCAGGTTGGCTAGGATATTTCCCTCGGTGTTTTCTGGCCGCCGATAAACGGTGGGCTGTTTTTCTCCATCACGGTCGATTTTGAGCGCGGTTGCTTCGCCTACCACCGTGCAAGTCTCTCCCCGATCGCGCATAAACTTATGCACTTCTCTCGCGCGCTCGATCGCTTCATCTACCAGAGATCCCCGATTCTTCGGCAAAGCTCCGCAGAAGTTCACATCCCTCAGATCGTACAGCTCAAATTCTTCCGGCAGTAACACCCTGAAAATGCCGCAAATCTGCTCGTCATAAGTCGTCAAGACAATTTTCCGGGGGTCAAATCCCTTAGTCTTGATTATCTGCGCGGAACGTCTCTGCAATTTCTCCAGTAAATTTTTCCTCATAATTTATCCTCCTAAAAAGCTAAACTATACCAATCATCAGTTTCTATCTACCATTATGACACATAATGCAGAAAATAATAGTAAAAGAGTATAATGTATTTTGTAATACTTGTCAAAAACCGTGCTTAAGCTTAATAAAAGCTTAAAAAATCACAGATTAGCAGGAAAAGCCCGAAAAAAACGCAAATTTTGTGCCTAAACTATTGACTTTTAGGGCAAGGTGTGCTATAACAGAGGTATAGGCCTATTTCGCGATAGGCCGGTTGATGTTGTGAAAAACAAAGTACCTTGAAAGGATGGTGGATGTATTGTTAAACTTTTCGACAGCGCACGTATGGTTGCGGTATGTATTGGTCGCAGTGCTTGGGATTCTCTTATGGACGGTGACGTCTATGCTATTGTGTAAGAGAAGTCAGCGGATTTGTGATGAAATGGAGCTGGAAATCAGCCAGCACTACTTTTGTGGCCATAATTTAGCCGACATGATTAAAACGAATTTTTTTGGTCGCTTCTCAGATTTTAACAAAGAAGGCTTTTGCTACACTTATTCGGCGGTCATCATGTTGGCGCTACGCAAATTTAAGCATACGCGCGTGGTACGAGGCTACATTGATCAGCCGGATTATCAGTCGAATCATTCTTGGGTCGAGATTCGGATTTGCGGACGATGGTGGGTGATCGATTTGGCTAACCAATATGACATTTCCATGCCGCAGAAATTGTATTACAAAGTAACAAAACCAGAGATTCGGGTGATTTATACTTATGAGGAATTTTGGCGCGATCCCTTTGCCGAGAAATTTCAACAGCGTTTGCGGCAGCCGGCCACTTCGCTCATCTTCTGGGAGCTTTTTCATCGCTATACACCGTACGATAGTGACGAGTCGCTCAGGTTTAAAGAGCTTGATCCCTCAGAGATTGAATTGTTCGATCCGCCGTATTACATGCTATCCCCGCCTGAATTGGGCTGGAAATATTCGCAACGCATTGTTAATGAGATGATGGCGAGACCTTCGCGTAGGACTCCTAAACGACGCACATTACGTCGTTTAGACTCTCTTTATCGGCAAATAGAACGGACGATCGCATGCACATCGGCTACGGAATCCTCTGCTTAAGGCAGGGGATTTTTCATAATATAATACGTGTTATAATATGAATTATGTTGATTGATACACATTGTCACTTGCATGATCCGGAGTGGTTTTCGGAGGCGCAACGAACGGAGTTTTTGGAAAATGCTCGTGCAGAGGGCGTCGAGGAGCTGATTTGTATCGGTACGAATCACGCTGACTCTCTAGCGGCGCAGCAGTTTGCACAGGGGCACCCTGGCGTCTATTGGACTTATGGTATTCATCCGGAGTTCGCCGAGCAGGGGAGAGCGCAAATTGAGCTGGCGCGCGCGTGGTTTCAGGAAAATCTCGAGGCGGGGGTACATGCAGATGCTCGAAAATTGGTGGCGATTGGCGAAATTGGCCTCGACTATCACTACGAGGGGTACGACCGCGTGGCGCAAGTTCGGCTGTTTGAGGAAACCTTGCAACTAGCGCAGAATTATGATCTGCCGGTGTCATTGCACCTCCGAGCGGCCTTTGCCGATGCTTTTTCGATTTTGGGCAACTTTCCTGGAGTGCGTGGCGTGATCCACAGTTTTACCGGTTCAAAGCGTGATTTGAAAAAAGCGCTAGAACGTGATTTTTATATTGGCGTAAACGGTCTAGTGACTTATAATACTATTGCTTTGCCACCTCTGGAAAAAATCGTTCTCGAAACTGACGCTCCGTTCTTGACTCCGGTCCCCTACCGTGGTAAAATTAAGACAAATCAGCCGGCCTATGTCAAGGCGGTTATGGTTTACTTGGCGCAGAAATTGACTGTGCCGGAAAATAAGATTGCGGAGGAGACGACAGAAAATGCAAGAAAACTTTTCAGGATATGAAGCCCCTTCTTTCGCGCGGGCGTCGAGGTATGATTTTTCCTCGAATAACAACCAGCGGAGAACCACCGAATTATATCAAGAACTAACTGCGATTGCGCGAGAGGTTGAACGATGCCGTGCGTCCGTTTAACTAAGCGGCGCTCGTTGCTGGCAGCGCGTAAATCTAGAAAGAAACAAATACGAAACGCTTCGCCAACCACAATCGGTGTCTTGGCTGATGGTGCGATTTTAGTTAGTTTTTCAGAGAACGGTGCAAACCAAGAAGCTGGTTCCGAACCGCAGCCGCTCGAAGATGGCGATAGAGTGGATTTGCGGATGCGAGTGGCTTCGCCACGAGCCGGGTTGGCGCTTTCGACAGAAGTACCCGAGGGGGATTTGGTGCCATATTTGCAACGGGCAATGGCTAGGTTAAACCAGCAAGCGGCGGAGTCCTTCACTGCTTCACAAGTCAAAGCTCCTGTAGCTATGGCAGAACCAGATCAGCAAGTGATAGAGCCAGTGGCGGAAGATATCGTGGAAGAGGTGCCGACCCCACAGCAATCTTCGTCGCCAGTGCCGCGCTCGTCTCGCCCAAGTCACGACGAAATCATCAATGCTGAGTCGCGTCTTGGTAGTCTTGTCTTCGGCCCGATCCCCGAAGGTCATCAGCGCGAATTTTTTCACGACCGCAATAATGTATGGATTTGGTACGAAGGCTGGCGAGACGAGCGCGGACAGGCTTGCGAGCAAACCGTGCGCTATGAAGTACGTCCTTCTGGCGTGTACAAAAAGATGTCTGCCGGACAATATCTACGACTAGAAGGCGGAGAACTAGAGAATTTTCGCCGCGCAACCCATACATACTTAGCCCTCATCAAGCAACATCTCTACCATATGGCTTAGCTATTGTAGGAATCCGGCGCCAAAAAAGAGGGTTTACTTCCCCGGAACGACGCCTTTCACCAAGAGCGCCATGCATCCGAAAACTAGACATCTAGATTCAGGCTTGTCAAGACTTCTGTTGTAATTTTTACAACGTTTTTGACGAGATCAGCTCAAATGGAGTAGATTTTATGTTTAAGATATAGACTTTTTGGCAAGAGTGTGATATAATGAAGAGATAGGGTGTATTCTTGCACCAGAAGTTTTAAAAATGAAGCATAATTGACTTTAGTTTGTCAAAACGACCGAAAGGGGGATTTGTTATGTCAAAAGGAAGAGGTTGGGATCGTCAGGGAAATCAAGATAAGGCGCTATTGAATTCGATGCTAAAAAAGGTTGTGGCTGAGAAGCAGGAGGTGATAACTAGGTTCAGCGAGTTGCAGGCTCTGGATCCGACAATTCAGGCAATAGTTGCGGAGTCGGTACTTTGCGAATGGGACAATGAAAGTAGCTCTTATCAACAAGTGAGGCATGTGAAGTTGGGTGATCTGCTCTCGGGTAGGTCGCGGCTGGGCTGGACCGAACCACGGCTGGCGCAGGTATTGAGTGATACGCTCGACTGCGTGAGTGAAGCGATTGTTAGTTCGGGTATGCCAACAGAGACTATGCAACTCGACCACATAAGCGAGATGATTGCTAGTTCGAGTCTACCGGGAGCTATACTGCTCGACTGCATGGGTGGAATGATCGCCGGTTCAAACACACCGACAGAGGCTATGCGGCTCGACCGTCGACTCAACTATATGTGTGCTTTTTGGCGGTTCTTTACAGCGTATTTTGGATTGGTGTTGAAGGTGATGGAAGGTTCGGACTGGACCGCTACGGCACGACTACGCTTGCGCCATAAGGCTGCGGAATTTAGTTTTCGCGGGGCGCAGATTTGCTATTCGTATGACTCAGAAAGCTTATGGTGTTTTTTGGATAGTCTGCAACGACTACATTGTGAGGTTAAAAACGTGGTGGCTCTTCGGGCATTGCATTTAAACTTGATAGAAAGAGAGTGGGAGTATCAAGATCAGACCAAAAGGCTCCACTTGAACAAGCTATTGGGCTGGGAATTGCCTGAATAAGTCAACTATAGATTCATAAAATGCCCCGGCTAAGAGCTGGGGCAAAGTACTCTAAATGTAGGCTAAAATGCTTCTAAAAATACTTCGCAGCGGGAACGTCGATATCGGTAGCGGTCGTTTGAGGTTCTCTGGCCTCTACGGCTACGGATGGTCTACGCGGGCTAATTCTTCTGATCCTCGTTATGCATTCTACCTCGCCTTCAATGCGTCTGGCGTCGGCCCGTCCAACAACGGTCTTCGCTGGAACGGCTTCCCCCTCCGCTGCCTAGCTAGACAGTAATATATATGAGCATTTGGCTATACTAGTTTCTTTTAGTCACTACTTCCCATTATTGCCCCGTACATGGAAAAACTTAGGTTGGAAATCATCTCATCACGCAGAAAATGACAATGTAAAACGCTGAGCTGTTTAGGTAGAGGTCAATTTGTCAAAATGCGCCTAGACAAAAGATAATACGACCTTTATACTTAACACATGGCGGATTTTTATAGCCAAACCGTAAAGGAGGTGACTGAGCAGTTCTCGGTGGATGTGGCTCGAGGGTTGTCTGCAAACGAAGTGAAAAAGCGCCAAGCGCACTATGGTCGCAATGCATTCCAAGTTGTAGGAGTGCCACTTTGGCGGAAGCTGCTCGAGCCTTTTCTAGATATTTTTATGTTGATCTTGATCGTAGCCCTGATCTTGTCAGTCGTGCAAGGCGATGCGATTGAGGCGGTGGCGATTTCCGTGATCATTATGGCTGACGCGGTGATTTATTATATTCAGCGTTTTTCGACCGATCGTATTTTGCATTCCTTGCAGCAGACCACATTGCATGACGTGGCGGTGATTCGCGACGGTTCCGAGCGCCGGATTGACGCAGTAGAGCTGGTGCCGGGAGATATTGTAGTACTGCACGAGGGGGATAAAATTCCGGCCGATGGTCGGATTGTACAAGAATCTGGGTTGCTAACCGACGAAGCTATGCTGACTGGTGAGTCAGAACCGATTGCAAAGGATGCGCGCGCGATTTCGGGAGTGAAAAAGGTCTATGAGCAGCGCAATATGGTTTTTTCAGGCTCGTTTGTTTTTACCGGTTCGGGTAAATTTGTGGTGACAGCTACGGGGAATGATACTGAATATGGCCGCATTGCTTCGCTAGCCTCTTCGGCTGACAATAGCAGCCCGATTTCCGAAAAAATCAACAAGCTGGTGGTTAAAATTGCTGGTGTGGTGGTGGCGCTGGCGGTTTTGGTCTTGGTTGTACAACTGATCGAGCAGATTCCACTACTCGACGCGCTCAAATTCACGCTCGCTATGATTGTCTCGGCAGTGCCGGAAGGTTTATCAATTGCTATATCGATTATTTTGGCGCTATGTGCAAAGCGCATGGCGCGCAAGCAAGCCCTGATTCGAGAACTGAAAGCGATTGAATCGATTGGCGTCGTGACCACAATCGCCAGCGACAAGACCGGTACTCTGACCGAAAATCGCCTCGAGCTGAAGGAAATATGGACGCCAGGGCGCAAGGCCGATTTTTTAACTAGTCTAGCCGAGGCGACTTTGTTAGAGTCTAGCCAAATCGACGCCGATAACGATTCAAACCCTAGCTTCATCGATCCGCTTGATACCTGTATTTTGAGCTATCTGGATGAGCAGAAATATCCCGTAGAAAGACTTTTACCGTTGAAATCCTACGCCTTTGATCAGAGTATCAAAATGTCCGGTAACCTTTACGAAGATAAAAAAGGCAAATTACGGCTCACGCTGAAAGGTGCTCCAGAAACGATTTTGCATCGTTCGAAATTAGATGCAAAGACCATGGTAAAATTCGAAGCGAAATTGGCTGATTTGGCTGGCCATGGTTACAAAATCGTAGCGATCGCCAGCGGCGAAATTGACCGTACGGTCAATGAGCTGCAGCGCTTGTCGAGAAAAGATCAACTGGAATTCAAGGGCTTTATTGCGATTGCTGATGCGCTGCGACCAGAAGCGACAGCGGCAATCCGTCAGACTAATCGCATGGGTGTGAAAATCAAAATGGTAACTGGCGACCATGCCGGTACAGCTTATGCGATCGGGCGCGAGCTTGGCTTAGCCAAGAACTTTACTCAAGTTTTAGATTGCTCGCGCCTGGGTAATGTTAGCGATGATGATCTAGCGAATTTAGTGAACGACGCTGCCATTTTTGCGCGCGTCACGCCCGAGGGTAAGTTTCGAATTTTGCAAGCGATCAAACGCACCGAACTTTGCGCTATGACTGGTGACGGCGTAAATGACGTTCCGGCTCTGGTTGGTGCGCACGTCGGCGTTGCGATGGGTGACAGTCCATCAATCGTGCAAGATGCCGGCGACATCGTTTTGCTGGATAATAATTTTAAGAATATAGCCGAGGCAATTAAGGAGAGTCGCACTGTCCTGGCCAATATTCGGCGCATGCTTGGCTATTTGCTGGCCACTAACGCCGGCGAGGCCCTCACCATGGTCGGCGCGCTGGTGTGCTTTGGCGCCCAACTGTTAACCCCGATTCAGATTTTGTGGATTAATTTGGTGACCGATTCGCTCATGGTGATTCCGATTGGTCTTGAACCGCCGGAGCAGAAAGTTCTGCGTCAGAAGCTCGAGCCGAAGAATGCCCCGATTTTGTCTACTCGCATAATTTTGCGTATGGGACTGATTGCACTTCTAATGTCGAGTATCACACTCGTGACCTACTTGATTGCGAATAACGTTTTGCATTCTCCGGAACAAGCCAATACTCTTGCTTTCAGTGCACTCGTGACCATGCAGTGGAGCAGCGCCTTGACCGCCCGTGGTATTTACGAGTCGGTCTTCGAACGCTTGAAAGTTAAAAACCGCGGTTTCTATCTAGCGCTTTTGACAGGCATTGTGTTGCAGATTGCGGCATTGTTCGGGCCGCTGCAGCGTGCGATCGGCGTGGTACCGGTGCCGCCGCTTGCTCTGGCAATTACATCGATCGCCGCCTTTTTGATCCCGCTGATCGTGGTTGAAGTTTATAAAAAGCTGCCTAATCCCCGCGCAAAACGATAGTGTAGTGTTCCGCGAATATTTTTAATCTCCGTGAGTAAACTTTGTAATAGTTTGAGTATACTTGCTCTAGTCTTGAGTAAACTTATTTTCTAGTGATTTTGGCTGGTTTTCCCAGAGGTGAATTACGAAAATATATTTTAGTATACTTTTTCATTACAAAAGTATACTTTTCTAAAGCGAGAGCAAACTTCTTTAATACGAAAGCATGCTTTTTTGGCGATCGAAGTAAAACTTTAACTATTCAGACATAAATATAATAAGGATTATAGTCTCTTGCTTAGGCCTATTAGTAAATAATGTTTGTGTTTGTGTCGCGATATGTAAAACGAAATGTTAATTTTTAGACAAAAGATATATATTCCCGGACCGAGTATTCTTCCAGAATAAAAGGATGCGGCGAGCTACCGCGTCCAGATCGACCCACCTAGAAGCTAGGCTGGGGAGCGGTTCTGTCAGAAAAACTCAGTTCGGGAATTAGTCTATTTGTTTGAAAAGTTGATAGAGGGCAATGCAGATATCTGAAACGTTTATACCTATTATTACTGTCTAGCTAGGCAGCGGAGGGAGAAGGCGTACCAGCGACTACTGCCGCTAGATGGAGCTACACTAGACATACTGAAATCTAGAACGTATGCGTGACTGGAGTCGGAGCGAAAAGTTCGTGATGACCATTCGAAGCCGTGGAAGCCTAACCACTTTATAGACTTATCGGATTCTATATCGATAAGCCCGCTGCGAACCGTAGACTGCGGAAGCCATTTTATAAAGCATGGCTGGCGCGTGTGATAAAATAAAAGTTATGGAATGCTTTGCTGAATATTTTCACCCGGATACTTATGACTTGAGCCTAAAACTGTCTCGCGAGGATGAATCTTTGTACGGGCGAGCTAAAATTGACGGACGCTTAGCCAGCCCAAAAATTAAAATCATAAAATTGCATGCCGAGAAGCTGGAGATTAAAAGCGTGAAAATGGCCTTAGCAGAGCAAGGAGAGCCGGCTGTGACCTGTGATTTTCGGCATCAAGATGGAGTTTTGGAAATCCTGCTGTCAGAGGAAGAATATCAAGATGATTTGCAATTTGAGATTGAGTTTTCTGGCCGGCTTAACCATAACATGCAAGGTTGTTATCTTTCGTCGTATCAATGGCAGGGTAAGGACTATCGGATTGCGGCGACGCAGTTCGAGGCATGCTGCGCGCGCCAGGCATTTCCGTGCATCGACGAGCCAGCAGCAAAAGCGGTCTTTCGGCTGACTCTCGAGGTGCCGGATTATCAAGCCGTCGATACCGTGATCTCTAATATGCCACTCCGAACCCAGCAGGGGAATAAGTTCGAATTTGAGCCGACGCCGCCGATGTCGACTTATCTTTTGGCCTGGGTGGTCGGGCCGTTTCGTAGAGTCTCTTCGGTGAACCCGAGCGGAATTAAAGTGACTTCCTACGGAGCGTTAAATCAACCCCTAGAATCGCTGCTTTTTGCCAACCAGACTGCCGAGCGCGCTCTAGAATACTATCAGAAGCGCTTCCGAATTCCGTATCCTCTGCCGAAATTGGATCAAGTTGCCTTGCCAGATTTCGAAGCGGGTGCCATGGAAAATTGGGGGCTGATTACCTTTCGGGAAAGTTGTATGTTGGCGGATCGTGACGCGCCGCTTGATAGTAAAAAATCCGTGGCGGTGACCGTCACGCACGAAATTGCGCACCAATGGTTTGGCGATTTGGTAACCATGCAGTGGTGGGATGGTTTGTGGTTGAATGAGTCGTTCGCGACGATTATGGAATATGCGGCGACCGATGCGCTTTATCCTGAATTTAAAATTTGGACCAATTTCTTTACTGACGACTCAGTGGCGGCTTTGGAACGCGATGCTTTGCCGGGAGTGCAGGCGGTTTATCAGCCGGTACGCCATCCCGACGAGATTGAAACGCTTTTTGATAGCGCAATTGTTTATGCGAAGGGTGCGCGCCTGATTTTAATGTTGATGCGCCTGAGCGGCGAAGAGAACTTTAATCGCGCGCTGCACGATTATTTTAAGAAGCATCAATACGCGAATACGATTGGCGATGACCTCTGGGCTAGCCTTGAACCCTATGTGAAATTTGATGTGCGGGGGTTTATGCAGACCTGGATTTCGCAACCGGGATATCCGGCCTTGCACCATTGTCATAACGGCGAAAAAGTATGGTGGGAGCAGCAGCGGCTTTTGATTGATGGTAGCACCGACGATTCGAAATGGCCTTTGCCGGCGGTGGAAGATGATATGTCGGGTCATTATGTGCTTGATTTGAGCGAGGCGGAATTTGAAAATAAGCTGGTGAGTTTTTCGAATTTGGGGCTGGAGCAAAAATTGCGGATTTTGATTGATCGCATGTTGCTAGCAAAATCCGGAGTGGCGCCTATCGTGCCACTGCTTGATTTGCTACCGAAATTCCGCGCGGAGCAAAATGCGGGAATTTGGCGGATTTTGGCCAGCATTATCGCAGATTTGAAGATTTTCTGCCCGCCACAGTCGACCACTTATCAGAATTTTCAACAATATCTACGGGGTTTGTTGGGGCTGCAACTTAAGAAAATGCGGGAAAATGCGGATAATCAAACATTGAGCTCGGAGCAATTGGATCTTCGCAATACCGTCATTAGTCTTGCGCTCTATGCCGCGGATCGGGGCACGCTGGAGCGGTTAAACCGCCTTTACCAAGGTGATTTGACGAAAATTGAGCCCGAGCTCCGCATCTTTGTGTTAGCGGCTAAGATGCGTCGCGATGAAGCGGCTGTATTCGACGAGTTTTTACTTAAATATCAAAAAACAGAGGATCCAGATTTGAAATCCGATTTGCTTTACGCCTTGTCGCGGGCGGAAAAAATTAAGCACCAGCAACGACTTTTGGCTTTACTCAAGGAACCAAAAATCGTGCGAGCCCAAGATCACATTTTTCTCTTTGCTTATCTTTTGCGTAATTATAAAACTAAAGCTGCGACGCTTGATTGGTTGACGCGTAATTGGGCTTATGTCGAGCGAATTACCGGTCAGAAAACACTGGAGGATTATCTGCGTTACGGTGCGAGCGTGATTCTGGATGCGGCGGAAGCAGACAAGTTTTTCGGTTTCTTCGATCAGGAAGCGGAGAATCCTATGCTAGCACGCGCGATTGAACTTGCGCACGTGTCGGTGGCGGCGCGACTGGCGCGTATTGAGGAGCATGGGGAAGCCTTTGCTCAAAAGTTGGCATATTTGCAGGGAAAGCATAATAAAATACAGGGAAACTAAAAATGAGATTATTTTTGGCTAGTCGAGATTTTGGAAAGTTTGCTGATGTTTTGCATAAACTAGCTGGTAAAAATCAAAAGGTTCTAATGATTACGAATGCACGCGATTATCGCCCTCAGTCCTATATTGAGGAATTGATTGAGCGTAAGCGAAAACTATTTGAAGAGGCTGGGTTTGAGGCGGAAGCGCTGGATCTGCGTAAATTCTTTCACAGATCAGAAAAATTAAAAACTATGGTCGATGAATCGCAAGCAGGAATAATTTATACTTTGGGCGGGAATGTCTTCTTATTAGCTACTGCCATACGGCTGAGCGGTATGGACAGACTCTTGCGAGATTATCTGCGCCGAGATCAGCTGATCTATGCTGGTGGTAGCGCTGGCGCAATGGTGACTGCACCGAATTTGCAGGTTTATAATTGCGATACTCTACCGGATAACTCTGCTAATATCGTTAGAGAAGTTTATGATACCCCACCGGTTTTCGATGGGTTTGGTCTGATCGACAAATATATCGTTCCGCATTACGATGTGGCTGAGTGTGCCGAAGCGGTTGATCATTACGAGCAGCAGATTACTCAGATTGGCGGCGAGGCGATTTTGCTACGAGATGCAGACGTTCATGTGGTTGATGGTGAAGAGGCTAATCTCCTGAGGGGCGATGACTAAACTGATTTTGATTCGGCATGGCCAGACCGACTGGAATCGCCGTCATACGGTGCAAGGCGTGACGAATACTCCTCTAAATCGTATGGGCGTGGCACAAGCCCAAGATTTACGCCGCCAAACCGCCGAGCTGCAATTCGACCTTTGCTATTCTTCGCCCATGTTGCGCGCTGCCCAAACTGCCATGACCGTGGTGGATGGGCGTACGGAGATTATTTATGATTCACGTCTGCGCGAACGTGGTTTTGGGAAATTCGAGGGCATGTATTTACCAAAGTGGGAGTTGATCAAGCCCAATATCTTTGATCGCAATATTAATACCAGCGTGCGCGGCATTGAGCCGATTTGTACAGTCGACACTCGCACTGGCGAATTTTTGCGTGAAATTGGCGCAAAGCATGGTCAAGATGCTACGCTGCTAATAATTAGTCATGCTGGCACTCTGAAATCATTGCTGGCTCATTTTATAGATTGGACTAGTCCAGAATTTCAGAATTTTCGCTTCGTCCAAGGCCAGGTTTATCAGCTAGAATTTTAAGAATAATGTATTTACTTCAGTATCAACCCACCCGCTGCGAAGGCGTTTCATATGGCCTGATGATTACGACTTGTCAATACTTTTGTTGTTAAAAATACAATATTCCCAACAAAAACCACCAAAACTGAACAAATTTAGTGTACAAAGTCTGGACAAAAAATGAAAAGTGTGCTATAATGGAGAAATGGGGTATGAGTTATCTGTCTGAAATTGCTAGCAAAGAGTCGCGCAAAACTTGCTAAAAATCTGCTATTTTGCGCGATTTAGGGCGCTAATAGATTAGCCATAAACGTTGTAATAATTACAATGCTTTTTTGTCTTGACGCGCTATATATAGTGTCTTAAAATGAATATATACACTAAATGTGGGGGTAACCCTCATAAAGTGTTAAAGTATAAAAGTGTTAAAGTATAAATCCAATCTTGGAGAATTATACGCGAATTGCCGATGTAGGTTTTGAGGCCGCACTGTGATTAGAACTCAGAAACTACATTGCAACCAAAATAAAAATATCATATTAATCATCAATTACATAAAAAAGAGGAGGTAGATTTTTTATGTTCAAAAAAATCGTCAAAAGGGATGGCAAAGTAGTTGATTTTGATCCTGAAAAAATTACCGAGGCGATCGCTAAGGCAGCCTTGGTAACCGAAGAATTTAAGCGTGACCGTGCGAAGCAAATTTCGGAAAAAGTTTTGAAGCGGGCGAATGAAAAAATTAAACAGCGCACGCCGAAAGTTGAGCAGATTCAAGATATCGTTGAAGAGGTTTTGATGGAATCGGCCTTCAAAAAGACCGCGAAAGAGTATATTACTTATCGTCAAGAACGCAACCGTACTCGCGAGGCAAAGGGTAACCTCATGAGCGTCTATCGGACAATCGCGATCGCTGACGCCTCTGAGGATTCGGATGTTAAGCGCAGTAACGCGAATGTTGACGGCAATTCCGCCATGGGCAAGATGTTGCAATTTGGCGCAGAAGGATCAAAGGCTTTTGCAAAGACGATTTTGATGAGACCAGAATACGCAGCGGCACATGATAACGGTGAGATTCATGTTCACGACCTAGATTTTTACGCAACTGGCACCTTAACCTGCTGTCAGACTGACCCATTGCGGTTGTTTGAAGATGGTGGTTTCAACACTGGACACGGGCATTTGCGCACGCCGAATTCGATTGGCAGTTATGGTGCACTGGCGGCGATTATTTTGCAGGCAAATCAGAACGAGCAGCATGGCGGTCAGTCGATTCCAAATTTTGATTATGCTATGGCGCCAGGAGTTGATAAAAGTTTTCGCAAGGCTTTGAAACGCAGTGTGGCACAGTATGAGAAGTTCACTAGCAAAGACTTGAAGGTGAAAATCCCGGAAGATTTAGCGTATGGCGACGAGAAGGCCCTGAAAAAACTAAAAATTCCGACTGAAGTAATCGAAAGCGCAAACGAAGATGTCAAGCGTCAAACTTTCCAGGCTATGGAAGGCTTCGTGCATAACCTCAATACCATGCATAGCCGTGCTGGCGCACAGGTGCCATTTACCAGCATTAATTTTGGTACCGACACAACACCGGCAGGGCGATTGGTTATACGCTGTTTGCTGGATGCTACTGAGGCTGGTCTAGGGCACGGCGAAACGCCAATTTTCCCAATTTCAATTTTTAAGGTTAAGGAGGGCGTAAATTATAACCCCGAGGATCCTAATTATGATCTTTTCAAACGCAGTATGGAAGTTTCGGCTAAGCGGCTTTTTCCGAATTTTGTCTTTATTGACGCTCCGTTTAATCTTGAACATTACAAACCCGGAGATTATCGCACTGAAATTGCAACTATGGGCTGCCGTACGCGTGTCTTTGGTAGCGTTTTCCCGGAAAGCGACGGTATCGCAACAGGGCGCGGCAACTTAAGCTTTACTACCATCAACCTAGTGCGACTTGGCATTAAACACGGTATTGCTCTTGACGAACGCAAGGAGGCGGATTGGTCTGGGTTCTATAAAGAGCTCGACGAAAAAATGGATTTAGTTGCCGGCGAACTACTAGAACGCTTTGAATTCCAGGCAAATCAACACGTCCGCAACTTCCCGTTCCTCATGGGCGAGGGTAACTGGTTTGGTAGCGAAAAACTCAGTCCGAACGATACCTTGCGTGATGTGATTAAACACGGCACCCTAAGCCCAGGTTTTATTGGCCTTGCAGAGTGCCTAGTCGCCATGACGGGAAAGCATCACGGTGAAGACGAAGAAGCGCGTGAATTAGGACTTGATATCGTCGAACATATGCGCGAAAAATGCGATGAGTATTCCAAAAAATATCGTCTTAACTTTTCACTCTTGGCGACGCCCGCTGAAGGCCTCGCCGGGCGCTTCACTAAAATTGATCGTCGAGAATATGGCGAGATTAAGGGCATCAACGACCGTGACTATTATACCAATAGTTTCCATGTGCCAGTGTATTATCCAATTGGCGCTTTTGATAAAATTGAAATAGAAGCGCCATACCATGCACTCTGTAATGCTGGGCATATCACTTATGTTGAGCTTGACGGCGATCCGAGTGACAATATCGAGGCTTTCGAGGCGGTGATTCGTAAAATGAAGGAGTCGGGCATAGGTTATGGCTCAGTTAATCATCCAGTCGATCGCGATCCGGTCTGTGGCTATTCTGGCATTATTGAGGGTAACCGCTGTCCAAGTTGCGGGCGCAAAGAGGGCGAAGGCGACGTGCCATTTGAAAGACTGCGTAGAATCACAGGTTATTTAGTCGGTAGTTTGGAACGCTGGAATGATGGTAAAAAGGCCGAAGAGCATGATCGCGTTAAGCACGATGTGGCTTGTAATGTCAATGGCGTCTATAGCACCGAAGAAAAGTCGGAGCGCGAGGCTGCCAAACAGCAGCGTAAGGCTATGAAGGGAAAGAAGTAGCACATGCGAATTAGGCTGTCGGGTCCACTGGAGCATGATAGCATCGTGAATGGCTACGGTTTGCGGGCGGTGCTCTGGACCCAAGGTTGCTACCGGCGTTGCCCCGGTTGCCAAAATCCTGAAACCTGGGATTTTCGTGCTGGTATGTTGGTAGAGGTTGGGGAAGTGAAGGAGCGATTGAGGGCTTTCAAAGGTCAAGCGGGAATTACTTTTTGTGGTGGGGAGCCGTTTGAGCAGCCGGAAGCATGCTTAGAAATCAGTCGCTGGTGCCGGGAAGAATTGAACTGGAATGTCTGGAGCTTTAGCGGTTATGTTTACGAAGATTTGAAAGCCGAAGGTGGCGCGAAATGGGAATTCCTCAAGAGTCTGGACGCTCTGATCGATGGTCCTTTTATTCTGGCAGAAAGGGATCTAACCTTGAAATTCCGGGGCTCAAGGAATCAGCGCCTGTTGCATCTCGAACCGGGCACGGGAAAGATTTTGCGGACCGAATAATTAATGTAAGGAATTACTATGGAAAAAATGTCATGCAATTATGACGCAGACGAAGCGAATGATACTCCGCCCGAGCCGGTCGCGCTCAAACTTGTCGATAACGCCGCTCAGAATCCGGCCAGAGTTCAGGGTCGCATGAGTGTTCTGCGGCAGGTTGGCGAGATTTACCAAGAGATCGGCGCCACTCATCCTTATCGAATTAAGGATTTAGCGCTCAATGGCCAGGATATTATGCGAATCAATCACACGCGGCGCGGCAAAGAAGTTTGGCTGAAGGATAAAGCGGCCGGCCTCGCACTGGATCAGACACCGAGCTATGTTTTGCGGCATCCGGAGCAGAATAAGCCGGAAGATTTAACCGAATTATTGCGCGCAAATTTGGAATCTATCCGAAATGAAGCCGCAGTACGAAAGGAGCAAAAATGAAGAATATCAGTATGATCGCTTGTGTGAGCCGCGACCTGGGCTTAGGGAACAAAGGTGAGCTGCTTTGGCGAATCCCGAAAGACATGCAGTTTTTTCGCCAAACTACGCTTGGCCATCCTGTGGTCATGGGCGGTGCAACCTATCGCAGCATTGGTAAGGCTTTGCCAGAGCGTCAGAACATTGTCTTATCGCGCAGCGAGATTGATGATCCAAATGTGAAATGCTTGCATAGCCTAAATCAGCTCGAAGATTATTTGGAAAAGCTCGCCGATGAAGTTTTCATAATCGGTGGTGCTAGCTTGTACGAGACTTTCTTGCCACGAGCTAACCGGCTCGTCCTAACCGAAGTGGACGGCGTGCGCCCAGCCGACGTTTTCTTTCCGAAATTCAACTCGGCCGATTTTAGGGCGCGCACTCTGGAAAGCGGCGAAGCGGAAGACGTTAAGTATAGCATAGTGGAATATATCAGAAAGGCGCCACATGAAAGCTAAAGAATCATCAGCACCCAGCCAGGCCGAAGATAAAAAACTCTCGGAATCCGCTATGATTGCGCAACTTGAGGAATGGATCGGGCGACAATGAAAAACCGCATTTATCTTGACTATGCTGCCACGGCCCCGATTTTGCCGACCGCGCGAGCAAAAATGCTGGAAGTGCTCGACGCCCAGCTAGGAAATCCAGCGGCCTTGCATACTCCGGGCCACTTCGCGCAGCAATATGTGGAGGCTGCGCGGTTGGAGATTGCGCGCCTGCTCGCAGCAGATCCGACAGAAATTATCTTCACCTCTGGCGGTTCCGAATCCAATAATACCGTCATGCAGATTTTCGCCGGTCAAAAGATCGCGGTTAGTAGTGTCGAGCATCCTTCCGTGTTGGAAGCGGCGCGCGCTCGAGCGGGTGAGTTGCGCATAATTCCAGTTGATCGGGAGGGTTTGGTGCAGGTTGAGAAAATCCCGAGCGATGTAGACCTAGTGTCGATTATGCTGGCCAATAATGAACTCGGTAATATTGAACCGATCGCGGAAATAACACAGCGGCTACGGCAGCAAAATCCGCACATTCGGATTCACACCGATGCTACGCAGGCTTTCGGTAAAATTCCGGTGAAGGTGGATACGCTCGGCGTTGACTATCTAACCATTAGTGCGCACAAAATCGGCGGGCCGGTTGGAGTAGGGGCGCTGTATGCGCGAAACGGCGCGCCGTTTCAGTCACTAATTTTGGGCGGGCATCAAGAGTTGAAACGGCGCGCCGGCACCGTCAACGCCTGCGCGATTGCTGGATTCGGCGCGGCGGCGCAGTGGTGTTGGAAAAACTGGAGTTGTCGGAGATGGGCCGAAGTGGCCAAATTGCGTGATTTACTTGCGCGCCGAATCCAGGCGGAGGTTACGCACAGCAGTATTAATAGCCCGCGCGAGCACTGTTTACCCAATATCTTGAATGTGAGTTTTGAGGCCGCGGAGGGCGAATCGATTCAGCTTTATCTCGATGCTGCCGGGGTTGTGGTCTCTACCGGCTCGGCCTGTGCGGCTGGCGATACTAAGCCCAGCCACGTACTTATGGCTACTCAGGGCGATCCTGAAGTTGCCCATAGCAGCATCCGTTTTTCGCTCGGCCTCGACACTGCGGAGGCCGAGATCGATCAAGTCATGCAAGTCCTTCCTGATATCGTCAAGCGGTTGCAGGGTATCAGTACGGTTAAAATTAGGAGTCATCAATGACAAAAAGCAGAAAAAAAACCAGCCCTAAGGCAGCACCACAAAAATCTTCCGAAACGGCCCCTCCAGACCCTCATGGTTTCATTGTAGCACACATTGGCAAAAAAGTCAATAGAAAAAGCCTAAAAAGCGCAGGAAAGTCCAAAAAACAGCTTAAAAGTCTCCAAAATAGCCCGAAATTAGGCCAAAATGGTGTAGATTTTGATGATGGAAACGGTAAGGGGAGGCACGAGTCTCAGGCAGGGGCTTCGATAAATGAAGCTACGCCAGAAATTACTCGTGCCGAAAGTTGCGATTTTTCGCCTTCGAATAGTAGCATTTCATCGAATGATGCGTCGGCTAGCCCAGGGAGTTGGGTCTATTCCGATCTAGTGAAAGAACATTTTTTGAATCCGCGCAACTTTCTTATGGGTGATGAGGCAAAATATCAATACGATGCCGAGGGCACGGTTGGAAATCCGATTTGTGGCGACCAAATGCGTATGTTTTTACAAATTCGGGATGATAAAATCGTTGACGTGAAATGGAAAACCTATGGTTGTGCCAGCGCGATCGCTTCGACTTCGGCCCTGTCCGAGCTGGCGAAGAGCAAAACGCTGGATCAGGCGCTCGAAATTGGACCGGAGGAGATTACGGAGTACCTTGGCGGATTACCAAAGCATAAGTTCCATTGTTCGGTCCTTGGATATGAAGCCTTGGCGAAAGCAATCGAGAATTATCGAAAAGGAGAATAAGTTCGCAGCGGGCGCCTCGATACCGAAGTAAATGCGTCTTTGAAATGGTCTGGCATCAATAGTTACACATGGTCGTCGAGGGCTAGTAGCGACACCCGATTTACTTATCATCTATCCTTTGACCCATCTGGCGTCAACCTGTCCAACAGCAACAGTCGCTGGAACGGCTTCCCCCTCCGCTGCTCGAGCATAGACAGTAATAACACATGTAAAACATAATCATCTTGCTTTATGCTGCTATCATGATAATATTTGCGTCTCAAAACTTTTGTCATCATTACCATACTCTCTTGGATGAAGATCTATTCCCGAAGTGGCGAATCGATTTGTAGGATGGACCAACTTCGGTTACGTGTCGACATGCGTAAGCTATTTTTGATTCTTTGGCAAAAAACTAATCGGTGTGAAAAACGTGCTATAATGAAAGTGCGAAACCAAACAGTTTAACTTTTAGCTATTCTTTAGCTTCTAGTATTGGTAATGATTTTTCGTTCGGGCTAACCGCGCTCCAGGCATACCACCAGCCATCGACCTGTACGTCTTTGAGTCCTTCCTCGACCGCAATCTGCATTCCGTTCGGAAAGTAAATTGTTTCGCCAATTTGCAGGTCGACGCGATTGCGCCTGGCGAGATCTTGTTTGAAATATGCTTTGACTCTCCGATTTGTGGATGTTCTCGCGGTCATGGTCATTTGCTTGCGCGTGAGCCGAGCCGCCTCTTTGACTAAAGCGGTTTCTTCGGGAAGAGCGATTGGCGCGATTTGGCTAAGGAAAATTCCACCTACGATGATTTCTGCTAACATAAGGTACTCTTTTCTCGATCTCGAAAAGTAACAGTACAATTATAAATAATAAACAAGAAAAGTTAAT
Organism: uncultured Candidatus Saccharibacteria bacterium; assembly: GCA_947428935.1. Taxonomy (GTDB): domain Bacteria; phylum Patescibacteriota; class Saccharimonadia; order Saccharimonadales; family Saccharimonadaceae; genus Nanosyncoccus. The sequence continues at coordinate 25,406 of CANENS010000008.1, forward strand.
AGCGATGAAAGTCAAATCTAGCTCCGCCAAAAAACAAAAAGCCTATTTCGAAGGAGTTGAGAAAAATGTGCTATAATTACCCTATATGGATAGATACGACCCGCTGAAAATTGAGCAAAAATGGCAAAAAATCTGGGCAGAGACCGAGGCTTTCAAGGCTGGTCCGCTCGACGAATCGAAACCGAAGATGTATCTTGCCGAAATGTTCCCGTACCCTTCGGGAGCAGGGTTGCACGTTGGTCATGTGCGCAATTTCACGATCGTGGACGTCTTGACGCGGTTCTACACGCAGCAGGAAATGAACGTCTTGCGGCCCTTTGGTTATGACACTTTTGGTTTGCCGGCGGAGAATTATGCGATCAAAACCGGGATTTCGCCACAGTCTGCAACCGAGGCTAATATCAACAACTTTCGCAAGCAGGCGCAAAAGCTTGGCTACGCGATCGATTGGGGCCGAGAAATCAACACTAGTAGCCCTGAGTATTATAAATGGACCCAGTGGTGTTTTTTGCAACTTTATAAGGCCGGTTTAGCTTATCAGAAGGAATCGTATCAATGGTGGTGTCCAGTCGATAAGACTGTGCTGGCGAATGAGCAGGTCGAGAATGGCAAATGCTGGCGCTGTGGCCACGAAGTCGAAAAGAAAAAGATGAAACAGTGGTTCTTTAAGATCACGGATTACGCGGACGAGCTGCTGGAGGGAATCGACGCGCTAGAATGGCCGGATAAGATTAAGACTATGCAGAAAAACTGGATTGGGCGCTCGGAAGGCGCGGAGGTTAAGTTCCAAATTGAGGGGGGTCCACATTTTATCGACGAGGAAGATCCTCCGCGCGCAGACAAGAAAAACACGAAGCGCAAAGTTGTACAAGTTTACGTCCATGACCAGAAAACTGATAAATATTTAGCAGTGGAGTACAAAACCCAGCCTTGGGTCTCGATGGTGCAGGGCGGGATCGAAGGGGGAGAAGATCTCGAAACAGCAGCGCGGAGAGAAGTGCTTGAGGAAACTGGTTATAAAAATTTACAGCTCAAGGCGGTGTTGGGGCAGTGTCGCGCGGAGTTTTATGCCGCGCATAAGGGCGTGAACCGGGATATCGTGATAGCTCAGCTCTATTTCGAACTGGAGAATGACGAGCAAGAGGAAATGACGGAGGCGGAAAAGCAGATTCAGACGCCGATTTGGCTTTCGCGTGAGGAAATCTTGAACCACGAATTTTTGACGGCGAAGCAAGAGACGCAGCTTGGGTTTCAGAGAGTTAATCAGATCATCAATGATGGAGACGAAAAACTGGTTACTATCTCAGCCGATGATCTCACCGTCTTCACCACTCGCCCAGATACTATTTTCGGTGCAACTTTCTTAGTTTTGGCGCCCGAACACCCCATGATTAAGTATCTGCTGAATACCGAGACGAAGGCGGAAATCGAAAAATATTGCGCTGAGGCACTGAAAAAATCCGAGATCGAGCGGCAGGAAAATAAAGAAAAAACTGGCGTTTTCACGGGTAGTTACGCGATTAACCCGGCGACGGGCGAAAAAATGCCGATCTGGATCGCTGATTATGTCTTAATGGGTTATGGCACGGGCGCGATTATGGCGGTGCCGGCGCACGACGAGCGCGATTTTGAGTTCGCGGAGAAATTTGATTTACCGATTAAGAAGGTAGTAGAAAAACCTGAGAATAGTTCTGATGACGAGCGCTGCTACCATGGCGAAGGGGAACTGGTCAATTCTGGCTCTTTTGACGGCATGCGTAGTGAGGAGGCGCGCGAGCAGGTCGTGGCGTGGCTTGAAGAAATGAGCCTAGGAAAGCAAAAAATTACTTACCGCATGCGTGATTGGTTGATTTCGCGTCAGCGTTATTGGGGTTGTCCGATTCCGATTGCTTATGACAAGGATGGCAATCCGCATCCAATTCCAGAAGATCAACTGCCAGTGCTGATTCCGGAAGTTGAGGATTATCAACCGGATGATTCTGGGCGCAGTGCGCTGGCTAAGGCGGAGGACTGGCTAAAAGTTACCTTGAAAGACGAAAATGGTGATGATATTGAATGCACCCGTGAGACTGATACACTGGACGGTTATGCTTGTTCGAGTTGGTATTTATGGCGTTATACCAGTCCACACGACGCAGAAGCCGCTTGGGACCCAGAAGCGATTAAATATTGGGCGCCGACGGACATCTATTGTGGTGGTGATCATGCCGTAGCGCATCTATTATATGTTCGTTTTTGGTGCAAATTTTTCGCCGACCAGGGTTATCTGCCTTTCCGTGAACCCGTGAAACGCCTGCTTTATAACGGTTATATCAACGCGCCCGACGGCAAGAAGATGAGCAAGAGCAAAGGGAATGTGATCGATCCGCTCGAGGTGATCGAGAGTGGATATGGCGCCGATACTTTGCGAACTTATGAGATGTTTATTGGTCCTTACGACCAAGACGCGGCTTGGAATACGGAGGCGATCGGCGGAGTTTATCGTTTTTTGAATCGCTGCTGGACGCTGTGTTTTGGCGATGAGGCAGCAGAATGTGATTCTAGTCAGAATCCAACATTGCGTCACAAAACCATCAAGAAGGTTACGACCGACATCAATCGCTATAGCTTCAATACCGCGGTGGCTGCACTTATGGAATTCGTGAATGAGCTATATAAGCTGGGCGCGAGCAAAGAAGACGTAGCCATTTTGGCAAAACTTCTGAAGCCTTTTGCGCCGCATCTGGCCTCCGAAATGCTAGAAAAGCTGGGTGCGAACGAGATTTGGCCGACTTGGGACGAAAAATATTTGGTGGCGGAAGAAATCGAAGTGGTAGTGCAGGTGAATGGTAAGTTGCGTGGTCGGATTATGGTGAATGCAGATTTAGTAGGTAATGAAGAAAAACTGAAAGAGCTGGCGCTGGCGGATGCGAATGTGCAAAAATTTATCGGCGATCGAGAAATCAAAAAAGTGATTATGCCGAAAAAAGTGCATTTGGTCAATATCGTAGTATAAAAATATCAAGCATGAAATTGGCCACTCCGTACGGAGTGGCCAAGGAAACCGCTTTAAGGGTTTAGAGACGGAGAAACAGGCGCAATCCTCTAAATCTCAGATTTTTATTCTTTGCCCTTTTCGGGCGTAATCATCGAATTGATCAGGTCATGATCGTATTTTGCCAAATCGAAGTAACCATCATAGACCCAACGCTGCAGCAGCTCCATTTTCCACCATTTATAATGGTCTTGTCGGAGAAATGCTCTCACGTCAGACTTCGTAGCGTTTGCGTCGCGACAGGCTTCAACATAAGCCTCCCGAAACGATCGGCGAAGTTTAGCTCTCAGGGTATCTGGTAATATCGGCATCTCCTCGATTGTTGCAAATGCGTCGTTGATCGCTTGGGTTACTAAAGCGCATTCGGGGTGCTTTTCAAACCAAGCTCTCGCCTCCTTTTGGTTCATTTTCTGAGCGTCCTGATCGTACCAATCTCCATCCTTTTGATAGAGCGGCACTGACTCGGGCTTGAGCTTCAGGATCTCATTATAAAGCTCATAAGCGCCATTAGCTTTTGGGCTAATGAGCTCGAGCAATTCTTTGCTCTCCTTGAGGCGCTCCCAGCCTTCCTCTATCACGTTCATAAAATACTGGTCGACCGGCTCTTTCGCAGGCGCGACGTATCCCTGAAACTTTGTCAACACCCTGGTTCGCTCATCGGTCATCAGCTCGGTCAGATCTTCGTTGAACCGCATGACGGCGTAGCCGTAGTCCGGCAAATCTTTGAAAAATTCGCGCACCTGCTTCCTGGTAACTTTTTTGCCAAAAGCATCACGCCAAATTCCGTAAGAATCTAGCATTACTGGCACCTGATCGTAACCGACCGGAGTCTTATAGTCCCCGATCCACGCGTAACCCTTCTCATTCGTAGGAGTAGGCTCGCTGATCGGAGGAACCGTGTCGGGCGGTGCTTCCGGTGTAAACTGCCTAGTGTTTGGCTCAGCAATCACATCTATTGCGCGACCCCAACAACCCAGCAAACATACCATAAGTGTCAACAAAAACATTCTTCTAATTTTCATCATATTTTCCCCCTTTTCTAAATTTTTTGATGAAAATTTTTTAGTTTCTTCGCACCAAGTAAACTAGATCTTCTCGTTCTAGTAGTCTCCTAAAGTGCGATTTTGGGCGCAAACGCACCCTCATGATTCCATTATAGCACACCTTGCTTAAAAAGTCAATACCTTTTACGCTAAATTGTGGAAAAGCCATTTTTTTAACGGATTTTACAAGCGAAAAACAATCAAACCGTACGCTGCGGTATTGCCTCCTGCGTCGCTCAAAAGATTGCGCAAGCGCATCTTTATTCGCTATCCTCAGAGTTACAAGGGTTTTCTTGATTTTGACCAAAATTACAATAAGATTTTATACTCTAGCAGAGATATTTCATATGCTTTTTATATAAAACCCTTGCCTCCAGCGTCGCCTCTGAAAAGAAAGTAAACATTCTTTTCTCTCGGCTCCTAGGAGGCTCAATACTTTTTACGCTATTTCGCCAAAAATGCCAAAAATTAGCCTAAAATCCAAAAAACATGGAGATTCTCCAAGAACTATAACATTGCTCGTGGATTTTGGTGGCGATTTTAGCGAAATTAAGCTTTTTCGAGGTCGAAACGATGCTTATTTCACCGAATTTTGCGAAATATTCAAAAAATCAAAAATTTCCCTTGTCGCTAGTAGAAAAATGTGATAAAATGGACAAAGAATTTAGATGTTATATTAAGAAGGAGCATTATGCCTGAACCTAAAAAACAGACTAGCCCACGCAAGACGGGTTTGCGCCGTAGTCATCTTCGTTTGAAGCTGGCTCGCTCGGTCAACCGTACTTCGCCAGTCATGGCGTTCGAAACTGCTAAAAAAACCCCGAATTTGAAGGTCAAGACCGCGAAACCAGCTCGCGAAAAGAGCGTCAAGCAAGCTAAACAGGAAAAGAAGGATAGCGCGACTCGCAAGAGCGCTACGACTACTAAAATCACTAAAAAAACTAAATAAAAGGGAAGGTATATGGCTAGTAACCGGCACTTAGGTAGAATTATTGTTTTGCAAAGCTTGTACGAATATGAATTTCGCACTAAGGCTGGTGATGCCACTGCAGATATTGATACGATCGTGGCTAAAAATATTGAGCCATACTCGAAAGCTCTCGGTGACACTGAATTTGTCTATAATTTAGCGCGTAACATTTCTGGTAAATTTGGAGAGCTGGATGCCGAATTGCAGCCCTTGGCTTCCGAATGGCCGCTTTCGACTATTGCGGCGATCGACCGCAACATTCTGCGCATGGGGCTTTTTGAGCTCGAGTTTTCGGCTGATCAAGTTCCGCCCAAGGTTGCCATCAACGAGGCGGTGGAGCTAGCTAAAGCCTTCGGTTCTGATAGTTCGTCGCGCTTCGTGAACGGAGTGCTCGGGACGGCTTATCGGCAGATATACGACAAGAAGGAGCAAGATGACCAAAAAGAAACTCAGCCGGAGACAACGCATGCTGGAAAAGACGCAGCAGCCGCCCAGCAAAGTGGCGACGACGCCTCCAGTGCAGCAGCTGACCAATCGGGAGCAAGCAGCGCCGCCTAACTCATCGGCAACGACAGAGCCAGCGCAGAGGTCGCGTCCTACAACGAGTAGTGATGCACATGTGAAACCAGTTGCGATCCCGGACAATCGTAAAGTACCGGAGGCTTTGCCGCTCAATTCGGAGAAAGCCAAGACTAACCCGCTGGCGCGCTTCACCGGTCGAGTTTTTCGTAAACCAGCCATCCAAGAAATTGTGCGCGAGCCGACCGCTGGCGGTATCGTTTTCCGGCTCACCCCAGATCAACGCGACATCGACATTCTATTGATTCAGGATTCAAAAGGGCGTTGGACTATTCCGAAGGGGCATATTGAGCCTGGTGAGACTGCACGCCAGACCGCGATCAGGGAGATTGGCGAGGAAGCAGGGTTATTTCATATCCAGGTTCTGAGCTGGCTGGGTAAAATTCATTTTCAATATCGTCGTATCGATAAGTTAGTGCTCATGACTACCCAAATCTATCTGGTGCGTGCCATGGATAACGCCGAAATTCCGACTAAGGAACAGTGGATGAAGGGTGTGAAGTGGTTCCGCTTCAACGAGGCTTTGGATGCGATTGAGTATGAGGATATTGAGAAACTCATGTTGGTGGCGAAAAATAAAATTCGCCAAGGTCTCTAGCGAAAGTATGATATTGTTGCACAATTCGGTTTTCGAGAAAAAGTGCTGTAAAAACTTTTCCTAGATGTTCGCTAAAGGTGAGGTTGCGGATTGCGCAATAAGACCGTAAAAGTACCCTTGGCGCTAGGATTTTGCCTAAAAGTGCGCTATAATGAAAGCACTACAAGCGGTATGGCTGAGGTGGTGTTGTAGTAAAAATAAAAGCCTTGATCAGGATGCTTTAAGCGTCCAGAAGGAGAAAGATGGATAAAAATAAACTAAAAGAATATCAAGATTTTGCTCGTGATAAGCTAGGGTTTGAGTTCAATGACATAAACCTCTTGGTCACGGCCTTAACACACCGCAGCTATGTCAACGAACATCGTCAGAGCGCCAAGGAGCACAATGAACGCCTGGAATTTCTCGGTGACGCGGTGTTAGAATTGGTTTCTTCGGATTTTTTGTATCGTAACTACAATGAGCCCGAAGGCATCATGACGGCTTGGCGCTCGGCCTTGGTGCGCACGGAGAGTATTGGTGCGGCCGGCGAAGAGCTGGGCTATGGCCCGCTAGTACGGCTCTCAAAGGGAGAAAAACACGGTTCGGAACGGGCGCACGCCGTGATTCTGGCGGATTGCTTCGAGGCAGTGATTGGCGCGATTTATCTCGATCAGGGGTACGACGCCGCGCGTGATTTTATCGCTAAACATATTTTAGTAAAGATCGATCAAATTCTGCGTGATGGTAGCTGGCGTGATCCGAAGTCTTATCTGCAGGAATTGGCGCAACATTATGACGGCGCCACGCCGACTTATCGGGTGCTGGAGGAAGAGGGTCCGGATCATGATAAAATCTTTACGGTTGGCGCTTACGTTGGGCGCCAGTTAAAAGGTCGTGGCAAAGGTCATTCTAAACAGGTTGCCGAAGGTAATGCTGCGGCTGAAGCGGTTAAGGGCTATCTAAAGTTACAGGAAGCGGCTAAAAACATTTGCAGAGTAAGTGGCTAGGGGCGCTTGGGGTTGAGTTAAAGGCATAAAATTGACGCTGGAGGCAGGGTTTTAATATATTATCCATGCCAGTTACATAACATTATGGTAATTTAGGACAAGATCAAGAAAAAACATTGACTTTTTTGATGATGTGTGCTATAATGGAAAGATGGGGGTCGTTTTTGGGTTCTCTAAAGTTCTTTAGCATAATCAGCTTAATTCATCTGCAATGCCCCTGAAAGAAAAACTCCCCGTTAGGTTTATGGGCAAAATCGTGCTAATTTGAACGAATTAGTTGGATTTTGCTCATAACAAAAAGGAGGGAAAGTTAAATGAGTAATAGGGGGAGAAAGGCTGCGCTGCTGGCGTGGCAAGGACACTTGATCGAAAAAGCGCAGGAGTTCAAAGATTTTTTCGTTTTTGGCTCCGCGGGAGAAGTTGGCTATCGTGAGACCGTGGACCATCAGGAGACCGTACGATATTATGGTTTTAGCCGTCCCGGCCTCTTGAAGCTGCTAGTCACGATTGAAATTATGGAGGCGAAACGAGATCGTGATGACGAAGAGCATCAACGCGAGCTCGAATACGCCAACTATAGCGATCGGGTACGTCGAGGTTTGCTCAGCAATTCGCGGTATCTAGCAGAAGAAAAGCGCCGGCTGGAGTGTGAGCGCGAATGTGCCATGTGGCAATTGTTTAGTCTGCAGCATACACTAGCGCAACTTGACGCTTTGGTGATTCTCTCGCCGAGCAAAGTCGCTTATCTGACTGCCAGTTTATCGTCAGCCGATAGCGAACAAATTTTCTTTTGTGATCGGTTTGGTATCGAGCGCCTGACGCAGCAAATTGCGCGCGATCAGAGGCGTCAGGCTATGCTGGTCGACCTTGGGTTGATTAGTCCGCCAGAGGTCGAACAAGTACCCAGTAGTTCATGCTTCGTGCGAGTGCGCAATAATGACGATATGTTGACGTTGTTGCAGTACGCACAGGAGTATGTTGTGCAGGCGCAGAATCCTCAGGATGAGAAAGTGGCGGTTGCGATGTAAACTGATTATGACTGGCTCGCACTTTTAGTGCGAGCCATTTTCTTACCCAAAACCAGTCTGTCTGACTTTACTGGAAATGGTATAACAAAGACATAAAATAACAGCTGAAGAGGTAAGGAAATGAGTAAATATATGCCATTATGGAAGTATTTACAGAAGCATAATCGAGAGAGTTGCAGATCGTCCTCCAGGAGTATTGTTGCCTGAAGAAGCTTCGGCCAGACAGGAGCAATCAAGAAAAACTCGACCAATTCGAAGTATGATAGTTGGATGTTAATAAAAAATTCTTACCGCAACGTACTACTCTTCTGTATAATAGCCAAAAAGAAAAGAGCTAAAGGATAATATTTGAGCCATACGAGAACCTAAGGAACTTTCTATCAGACTTATTTTGGTTCGAAGAAAAAACGGTAATGTATCTTCCGTTTTAGATTCTGCATTTGCTTACTATTACTGTCTAGCTAGGCAGCGGAGGGAGAAGCCGCCCCAGCGGTTAACACTATTGGATGAGGTGACACTGGATCTACCGAATACGAGACCGTAGGCAGAATCAATGTTAGAACCGGACAACAATGACCAATTGCGGCTATCAATGCCAACCCATAATAGTTTGCCGGGGTTGCCGGCAACCCACCCGCTGCGAAACGCTATGTATCTGTCAAGATCTTTGTTGTATTTTTAATCGCCGGAGGAGTTCGAGTGCAGAACTTAAACAATTTTTAAGTTCTACCGAGGCGACGACTGGCGCCTAGGACACGCAGTGTACGACAATATTTTCAACAAAAACCACCAAAACTGAACAAGTTTAGTGTTCAAAGTCTGGACAAAAAATGAAAAGTGTGCTATAATGGAAGGATAGGGTGTTTTTAGAAATGATCTGATAGGGCCTTCCTTTTTTAAAAGAAGTGTGGTAAAATGACAAAAATAAGTTAATTTAGGAGCAAAAATGCTAGCGATTCGCATGCAACGTAAGGGCCGGGCGCATTTACCTGTGTACCGGATAGTCGTCCAAGAAGCGCAGCGTCACCCACTTTCGGGTCGGGTTGTGGCTGAGGTCGGCAATTATAACCCGCATACCAAGAAAGTAGTACTAGACCGTGAAAAGGTTGGGTATTATCTTGGGCACGGTGCTCAGCCGTCTTCGCGTGTGGCCTACGTCTTGAAGAAAGAAGGCGTGGAAATGCCGAAGTGGTATAAGGAAAGAGAACAGAAGAAAGCGCAAGTCAAAAACCCAGATAAGTTGCGCAAAAATCAGCCAAAAGAAGAACCAACTACCGAAGAAAGTGGTAGCGAAGAGATTGCTGAGTAGAAGTGTGCCAAGATAGAGAGATCACCCCGGCTTATGGGGTGATTTTGATTTCTTAGTCAATGCATGCTATAATGGAAGGGTAAGGTAGTAACTATTGCTTGCACCATGGGTTTAGCTTAAGGTAGGGATACCCTGATTTTGTCAAAAGCGAAATGTCAGTGGAATGAAAGCTAGCATGGTAAAGCTACAGAACCTTAAGCATTTTGCGAACTTGTGGTGCTATTTTCTCAAAAAGGAGGAAAATAAAATGAGAGAAGTGGAATTGCTGCCAGAAATTACACCTGATGTGACATGGGTCGAGACACAGTTTCCCGGCGAGGGGTACATGCTGACCGATGTGGCGGGGAACATGCTGGACATCGAAGATATTGCTGAGTGGCCGGACTTCATCGCGATCCATCGCAAAACCGAGGTGGAGCTAACTGCGGAAGAATATAATCAGCTTCCTCAGGCATGTAGGCAGGACTATGAAATTGCGCATTTTGCTACAATGAGAAAGAGGAGAACTGGCGAAGTAATTCAACAAGTATACTGCAACGATATGCTCTATCGCCGAGTGAAAGCAATGAGCGCGTAATGCATCTAGAGGCGCCCCTTAGTGGGTGCCGTTTTCATAAAAAGCGTTTAACTAGAACGGAGAGGATTTGGCCTCGGTGCGCAATAAATTCCCAAGAAACGCTCCGATTTAGAGCTGGCGTTGGGGGCGTAAAACATGGCTTATCGTTAGGAATATGATAAAACTGTCGACTTTTTCCGAAAAAGTAGATTAAATATTGATAGAATTAGAGAAATGCGATACAATGGAAAAGGTTTAAAAACGTGACGGAAATTCGGAGTTTTTGGAAATATCCGTGCTATAATTAAACAGTAGCACAATAACTAACAGGAGAATATAATGGCAACCATCGACCAACAATTCGTGGAATATATCGTAAAAACCCTCGTCAACAATCCAGAAAAGGTTACAGTTGAGCGTGAAATTGATGAACGCGGCGTGCTTTTGTCGCTGAGTGTTGATCCGGAAGATGTCGGACGGGTGATTGGTAAACGCGGCGCGACCGCCCAGAGCATCCGTACGCTTCTGCGTGTCTTGGGAACTAAAAACGGCGCACGCTACAATCTGAAGGTCGTTAATACCGACGAAGACGGTAATATCCAGCTGCGTAGTGAACCAGTCGAAACCATAGAAGAGGTGGACGCAGAGGCTGCCGCCGAGGATGTAAACGAGGCCGACGGCGGTGAGCAAGCCGACGATGGCTTAGCTGAGAAGACTCGTGCCGAACTAGCTGATTTAGATGACCTGGACATTTAAGATGGTGGTCTTAAGCGCCTAGGTCGTTAAGTAGAAAAACTCCCCATTTTGGGGAGTTTTTGCATGAAAAAGTGCTACTGTAAGCCATGATAGGCCAAATAAAGCTCTTCGTATCGGGGCAACCGAGCCGAAAAAAGGCTTAGCCCGGCTTCGTCAATCTGGAAACGATCCCGCCTCGGCTTATCTTCGCCTGGCAAATAATAGCGCACCGAAAGCAGATCTCCTATCATCTTGATCCAAGAGGAATCACGTGCGATCTGATACGGCGCCATCGCCGCCTTAAATTTTGACATTATCGCTTCGTGACGAAATTTCTGCACCTTTTTGGAATAATCAGCTGCAGATACTAACTCGACATTGTTATCCCAGGAGAAAAAGAGAAACTGTTCGGCTTCGCGCACGGCACCACACTTATCGGCATCTTCGATCGTCAGGAAATTAACTACCGACTTGTCGACTTCGCCACTCCGACGCAGCGTCGCTAAGGACTTAGGTTTCAGCGGGAGCGCCAAAAAGCCCGATTTACTGGTTTCTTGGAGTAGGACGGTATTGGCCCGAAAACATGGCGAATATATGCCTATTGTGAATTTTGGGTCCACCCCACAAAAGATCACATCAGTCAACTCTTCTTGGTAGGTCGCGACCAACAATATTTTTTCATCCACTTCACCCTGTTGGGAGATTGTAATACAATGTGTTGTATCCGACTCCTCTGTCCTCAGGCAGCATGGCCTGACGTCTTCACGGATGGTATAGCAGTGATTGCTTCCCACCGTTTGAAAATGCGGAACGAAATCTTGGAATTTTGCCTCGCTCCTTAGCCACTCTTCGCCGAAAAACGACTGGCATTCTCCGAGAAAACCGGCCTCTCCCTGCATCTCAAAAATTTTAATCATTTTCCCTCCTGTCCCTGGCGCCAGATAAATTAAGAGGTCTTCCTCACGCCAAGGTGAATGCACGCACCCTATCACCTATCGCTCGATATTGGCACAGTTAAGGTTCTAGTGCGCGAACGCATCCCTGTTTCTTCATTATAGCACACTTTTCTTCAGAAATCAAGGTTTTGAACACCAAATTTGTTCAATTTTGGCGGTTTTTGCGGAAGTTGTTGTAATTTTTATAACAAAAGTATTGACAAGCATAAAGGAAATGCTTGGTTCTGGATTTTTCTGAAAGAAAAATCCAGAAAGGCCGTCGTCGGACTTTGTCCTAGGCGCTGGGCGTCACCTCATATAAAAAATAAATTATGTTTATTTTTTATGATTCGGATTTCTACAGCGTTCATTAACGCGATTCTTTTTGAAAAGAATCGCTACCAGCTACATCGTCGGTTCAAAAAAGAAAATAATTTTTCTTTTCCTCACCTCCTAGCCTTTTATGCTTAGCATTACGCACTGCGTCAGCTCAAAATAGAAAACAAGTTTTCTATTCTCTCGCTTCCTTGCGCGTTCGCAGCGGGAACGTCCAAATTAGTAATGGATATTTGAAGTACGCCAAGATTGGCGGTTTCGGCTGGTCGTCACTGTCCAATGCTTCTAGCATTCATCGAGCATATAACCTTGACTTTAATGCATCCAGTGTTTATCCATCTAGTAATGGTAGCGATTATCGCGCAAACGCTTTCCCCCTCCGCTGCCTGGCTAGACAGTATATAATATATATTCAGGCATAAGCATAGTGAATAATTATGATCTCTCGCGTTGGTCTAATTACGAATTACTTTTGCTTTAATTTTAAAAATATGCGGAGCTAAGGCTAAGCTTTTTGGGGCTTGATGGTGGATATTACGTCATCTAAAGATTCCGTAATATCCAGCCAAGAAGTCAAGCTTCATAGCCCCAAAATACCTTAGCCTTAACCCCCTACAACTTTTTCTAAATCTAAACCAAAAACAAAGAAGCATAAGTTCCAAAAGTACTTCGTAATTAGCCTCAAACGTTATCATAAATTTTTACGTATAAGGCTATTTTCGCTAATGATGCTTACAGTTATTATTACTGTCTAGCCAGGCAGCGGAGGGGGAAACCGTTATAGCGAGCACCATCTCTATAGGCGGAGTCGGCATCATCCTTGCCGAAAGATAAGTGAAAAACAAAGTTGCTCTCGAGATCTGGATTTTTTGACCAAATTACCCCGTGCTGCCCCAAGAGCCTATAGCGTCCAGCGCTTTTGCTAACATGCCCGCTGCGAAAGTTTGGTAATGTGACCGGCGAGAGGCGTTATTAACATGGCTACTAAAAGTGGAATTTTTGAGCTTACGCTCGATAGTCTATATGTTGTAAAAAATACAATGGTTCAATTTTTATAAATCCAGAGATAAAGATGCTAATGTTGTAAAAAATACAATAAAAATAAAATAGAAAAAAGTCTTGTAAAAAGTCCAAAAGTGCGATACAATAAGAGTAGTTCGGAAGAACATTTAGGCTAACTGCGAGCCAACAATAAGTTGAGAGCTTATATGTTCAAAAAGTCGCCATCAGTGCTAAGGGGCGATTTTTTGGTTTTAGGTACATAGTATAGAAAAAGGTGGTGGTATGAGAGGGCGTCTTTTTAATACACAGATTTAACTATTCTAGGTAGAGGAACCAGCTAAGATAAAAAATGTCCTGCCTAGCTAGGCAGGACTAACGCCTAATTAGGCGTTTTAACACGAGAATGGCTCATCGAAGTCGATTAACTCCGACCAAGCGTCGATCAGATCCATGAGATCGCACAGGCCGTGCTCCTCCAGGAAGACATCGATCGCTTGTTTAGCTTCGAATGCGTCGAGCTCAGTCACGATCGTGCATTTTCGCGCACCAGATTCGCCGCGCGAGGTGCAGTAGGCTACCCAAGTCGCGTCGGTCACGTCGTAGCGAATAAGATTAACGCCTTGACCCTCATCGCCGCAAGCGTGAGCATCGACTTCACCATCACTGACCAGAACAGTATAGTCGTCGTCCGCCAAGTTGAAGGCGAAGCTATACAGTCCATCCGGCGTGTCGCAGCGCATAAAAGTGGCGCCATAAAGTCCTCTCTCCATTTCACTGGGGATGAACTTCGCGCTACTTTTGCCGCCCCGATTCCAGAGCAAGAGCCAGCCGTGGCTTTGTTTGATGCGACGACAATATTTGTGTCCTGCACTCGAGCAAGCTGAGACCACGATTCGGGCATCGATGAAGCCGTACTCTTGTTCGATCGAGGCCATAGTGACGACCCTCCAACAGCTGTCGTCGTCGAAAATTTCGCCGCCAGCCTTAATGCAGGATTCGATCGAGTCGAGACCAGGGCGGTTGCTATAACCGCGTACGATCAACCCATTCTGGACTTCGAGTCCAATTTCCGTGACAAATTTAGACATACAGATTTCCCCTTTTTTTTCGTTATGTCTTTTCTGGTTCCAAGGGTTCAACATAACCCTTATACTTCCATTATAGCACACCTTATGCAAAAAGTCAATAGAAATAACGCTTTTTTGTCGAAAAAGGGAGAAAATTGCCAAAAAACCGAACATTTTTGGTGAAAATTTAGTCCTAACGCGGGTTTTTCGTCTGCGCAATATCGATCAAGATTCGTGGATTTTGGCCAGTTTGAACTGGAATTTAGGATTTTTCGTAAAAATTCATCACAGAGTCTTGTAATTCACGAAAAAATCTGTATAATGGTTCAGAAGAAGTAGTGAGCGGTGTTTTTTGGTCAAGCTGGGAATTGGCGACTCTAGCAAGGTGAACATCGCAGTTAATCTTCGGCGCTAAAAACCAAGGAGCTGAGCGAGAAATAAGTTTGCTTATTTTTCCGAAGCGACGCAGGTTTTTCTCGCTTGGCGAGAAAGATTATCAACACTAAGAGAGAGGAAAAAGTGGACCAATCAACTAAGAATAGTCGCACCTTTTTTACCGAGGGCGACCAAGCATTGCCAATTCCGGATCTGATTACTCATCAGAAGGATAGCTGGGAGGATTTCGTACGATCCGGACTACGCGAGGTATTTAATGAGCTGAACCCGATCGACGACTATACCGGGCAGAAGCTGTCGCTTCGCTTCAAGGATTACTATTTTAAAGAGCCGGTTGAAGACGAAAAAACCACCAAGTACAACTTGTCGACTTATGCGGCACCGCTACATGTGCAGATCGAGTTGACTAATAAGGTAACTGGCGAGGTGAAGGAACAGGATATCTACTTTGGTGATTATCCTTGGATGACTGATCGCGCAACCTTCATCATCAATGGCACCGAGAGGGTGGTGGTTTCGCAGTTGATTCGTTCGGCTGGGGTTTTCTTTACCGCAGATGAGAATAACGGTAGACGCTATTATGGCGCTAAGGTGATCCCAGGGCGCGGTGCGTGGCTTGAGTTCGAAACCACCGTCGGTGGCTGTATTAACGTCAAAATCGACCGGCGACGCAAAATCCCAGTGACCACTTTCTTGCGAGCGCTAGGGATTGCGAAAGATGACGAGATTCGCGCTAACTTCGCCGAAATTGACAATGGACCGATTAGCTATATCAATGCCACTTTAGAGAAAGACACCTCGACTGGACAATCGACCGCGTTGCTAGAAGTTTATCGGCGTTTGCGCCCAGGCGATTTAGCGACCGTGGAAAATGCAAAATCTATGATCGAACGCGCATTCTTCGATTATCGCCGTTATGATTGTTCTCGTGTCGGGCGTTTTAAGCTTAATCAGCGACTTGGCTTCGATACACCGAATGATGAAGCTCATCGCACCTTGCAGATGAAGGATTTGATCGCGATTATTAGCGAGATTATTCGTTTGAATAACACTCAAGAGCCGGCTGACGATATTGATTCGCTCTCGAATCGCCGCGTAAAATTGGTTGGTGAGTTGGTGCAGAGGCAATTCCGGCTCGGTATGCTTCGTCTGCAACGCAATATCTTGGACAGGATGTCGATGGTATCACCAGAAGAAGTTACGCCGTCGCAACTACTTAATTCGCGTCCAGTAGTGGCAGCAGTGAAGGAATTCTTTTCCAGCTCGCAGCTTTCGCAGTTGATGGACGAAGTCAATAGCTATTCCGAGCTAGCGCATAAACGTCGTCTCTCTAGCATGGGGCCAGGCGGTTTGACCAGGGAACGAGCTGGCTTTGACGTGCGCGATGCACACCCGACGCACTATGGCCGAATCTGTACTGTGGAAACTCCGGAAGGTGGGAACGTCGGCCTGGTACTTAACCTTGCCACCTATGCGCGTATTAACGAATACGGTTTTATTGAAGCACCTTACCGCGTAGTTAAAGACGGCAAAGTGACGGATGAGGTGGTTTACGTCGATGCTGCAACCGAAGATGAGATGATTATCGCCGATGCCTCGGTTAAGCTGGATAAGGATGGTAAGTTCGTCGAAGATTGGGTTTCGGCCCGTGTTAAAGGTCGGCCGAGCCAAGTTGCTTCAAATTTGGTGACCCACATCGATGCCGCGCATAAGGAGATCTTGGGCACTTCGGCTAGTTTGATCCCGTTTGTTGAGAAAAACCGTGTTGACCGTTCGCTCATGGCCTGCGCTATGCAGAAACAAGCCGTACCGCTATTGAAGAATGATGCCCCGATCGTTGGTACTGGCATTGAAGCTGAGGTTGCGCGCAATACTTCGCAGATCGTTATAGCTGAAGAAGACGGCGTGGTTACGAGAGCT
Organism: uncultured Candidatus Saccharibacteria bacterium; assembly: GCA_947428935.1. Taxonomy (GTDB): domain Bacteria; phylum Patescibacteriota; class Saccharimonadia; order Saccharimonadales; family Saccharimonadaceae; genus Nanosyncoccus. Next base: position 41,900 of record CANENS010000008.1, read on the forward strand.
GATGGCGTTTCGGTAATAGTGAAGTACGATAAGTTGGGCGAGAAAGAATATTCGCTAGTTCACTTTGAGAAGACTAACGATGACCGCTGCTATAACCAGCGCACGAAGGTGACTCGAGGCCAAAAGGTAAAGCGTGGCGACATTCTGATCGAAGGAGCTTCGGTGAGCGATGGCGAATTGGCGCTCGGACGCGATTTACTGGTAGCATTTATGCCTTGGCGCGGATATAACATGGACGACGCCATTGTGATATCTTCGCGTTTAGTGGAAGAGGATAAACTGACATCGATCAATATTAAGGACTTTGACGTCGAAGTACGAGAAACCAAGCTTGGGCCCGAGCAAGTGACGCGCGACATTCCGAATGTGCCAGAACGTAGCTTGCGGCATCTTGACGAAGAAGGTATTGTCGTGGTTGGTTCAGAGGTGCAGCCGGGCGATATTCTAGTTGGTAAGATTACACCAAAAGGTGAGCAGGAACTTAGCTCTGAAGAGAGGCTGCTCCGGGCGATCTTTGGCGAGAAAGCCAAGGATGTGCGCGACACTTCAGTGCGCATGAACGGCTCTTCCACTGGGAAAGTGGTTGGCGTACGCGTTTATACGCACGAGGATGGCCACGAGTTGAAGGCTGGCGTGATTAAGCAAATCAAGATTTATGTCGCAGAGATGCGCAAAATTAGCGTTGGCGACAAAATTGCCGGCCGTCATGGTAATAAAGGCGTGGTTTCGCGTATTCTGCCGGTGGAGGATATGCCGTTCATGGAGGACGGTACTCCGATTGACGTATTGCTTTCGCCGATGGGTGTGCCGAGTCGTATGAACCTCGGTCAGCTGTTTGAAATTCACATCGGTATGGCGGCGCGAGCTCTGGGTTACAAAGTTGCCACTCCGCCGTTCAATGGTATTCCGGACGAAGTAATTTCTGATCAGCTTGAGAAGGCTGGTCTGCCACGAGACGGGCGCGTGCAGCTCTATGATGGCTTAACTGGAGAACCGTTTAACGAACGGACGTCAGTCGGCGTGATGCATATGCTCAAGCTTCACCATATGGTCGAAGATAAAATTCACGCTCGCTCGATTGGTCCTTATACTAAGGTTACACAGCAACCGCTAGGTGGTAAGGCTCAGAACGGCGGCCAGCGTTTCGGAGAAATGGAGGTTTGGGCTCTGGAGGCTTATGGTGCGGCTACCACACTTCAGGAGATGTTAACTATTAAGTCGGACGATGTTTACGGACGCGCCAAGGCTTACGAATCAATCATCAAACAAGAGCCGATCGAGGGACCGAAATTGCCAGAAGGCTTTAACGTCTTGGTGAAAGAATTCCAGGGCCTGGGCTTAAAAGTCGACTTGCTTGATCATGGTGATTCAACTGATGCTAGCGAGGTAATCGAAAAGACCTCACGTGCAATCGAAAAATCACAGGATGATAGTTTGATTTATAATCAGCGCGAAAAACAAGAGGCCTCACTTGAAGAAGCCGTAGATCTAGATAGTGAGGAAGCGGCACAGATATTGGATGATGAGGGAATACAAATAACTGAGGTCGATGAGACTGGTAGCGTGGACGCCCCTACTGAAACAGTTGACCTTGGAGAGGAGTTATAATATATGGCTTGGATGGATAATTTTATAAGCGCCAACGATTTTGATTCGATTCGCTTGTCGGTTGCTAGTAAGGACGATATTTTAAATTGGAGCTACGGCGAAGTTCTCAAACCAGAGACAATTAACTATCGGACGCAGAAGCCGGAGCGCGATGGTTTGTTCTGTGAGCGGATTTTCGGACCGGTTAAGGATATTAACCCGCACGATTCAAAATTAAAAGGAGTGCGCTCGCGCGAAGCTGCGGTCGACAAGGAAGGAAACCTGGTCACTAAATCGATTTCGCGACGCGAACGTATGGGGCATATTACCTTGGCGGCACCAGTTGCGCATATCTGGTTCATGCGAGGCACCCCCAGCGCACTGAGCGTCTTGCTGAATTTGACGATCAAAAACATCGAAAAAGTAGTTTACTTTGCGGCGTACTTGATTATTGACGCGAAAGAAGCCGAGATCGAACGGAAATTGCAGGATTTGGAAGCTAGCACCGAGGCAGCACGAGAAGCGATTCGCGTGCGCTACGAAAAAATGGCTGAAGATGCTAATGCGAATGTGCAGGCGCTGGCTGAGCAGCAAGCTAAGGAAACTGAAGAACTTGAAGCCGACTATGTTTCACGCAAAAATACGCTCGAAGGAATGCAAAAGGGTGCGATCATTAGCGAAGCGGCTTACCGCAATCTTCCGGAAGAATACGAAGACTTGATTGAGGTCGAAATGGGTGCCACCGCGATTAGCAAGCTGTTGGAGCAAATTGACCTAAAAGCCATGATTGCTGAATTGCAGGAGGATGTTGCTAATTCTAAGGGGCAGAAACAAAAGCGGATCATGAAGAGGCTTAAAGTGCTCGAGGGCATGGAAGCGGCCGGCATCAAGCCGACCGACCTGATTCTGACTGTAATCCCAGTCATTCCCCCAGATCTACGCCCGATGATTTCCCTGCCAGGCGGCCGTTTTGCGACTTCTGATCTCAATGATCTATATCGCCGCGTGATCAATCGGAATAATCGTTTAAAGAAGTTGATTGAGCTGAATGCTCCGGCGGTAATCTGTCACAACGAAATGCGTATGCTGCAAGAAGCAGCTGACGCTTTGATCGATAACTCGGCAGTACACGGCAGTCGAAGTGCAAACGCTCAAAACGGGCGCCGAAAGCTGAAGAGTATTTCTGATCTTTTGAAAGGTAAGCAAGGTCGTTTTCGCCAGAACTTGCTCGGTAAGCGCGTTGATTACTCTGGTCGTTCGGTGATTGTGGTAGGTCCAGAACTAAAGCTTAACGAATGTGGCTTGCCGAAGCAGATGGCGCTGGAGCTGTTTAAGCCATTCGTAATTTCCTGGTTGATGGCGAATGACTACGCGGCTAATATCCGTGCTGCAACGCGCATGATTGAAGCTGGAGAAGCCGTGGTGTGGGATGGTCTTGATGAAAGCATTAAAGGTAAATGGGTATTACTTAACCGTGCGCCGTCGTTGCACCGACTTTCGGTTCAGGCCTTCCAGCCTAAGCTAATTGATGGTAAGGCGATTCAGTTGCATCCGCTCGTGGCGTCTGGGTTTAATGCGGACTATGATGGTGACCAGATGGCGGTTCATCTTCCGCTTTCTGACGCTGCTCAGGCAGAGGCGGGCGAGCTTATGTCTGCCAGCAAGAACTTGCTCAAACCGGCTGACGGTGCGCCAGTACTTGCTATTTATCAGGATGTGGTGTTAGGTATTTATTACTTAACTTATGATAAGCCAGGAACGGAAACTAAGGAAGTTAAGCCGTTTAGCTCAGTTTATGAGGCAGAAATGGCTTATGATCAAGGATTGATTGCACTACAGACTCCAATTCGAGTTTTTGCAAAGGGCGAAATTCGGAATACGACTCTTGGTCGAGTGATCTTCAACGAGGTTTTACCGAAAGAGTATGCTTATGACGATTCCGTGCAAACTAGCAAGCATCTGAAGAAGGTAATGGCCGACATCTTTGATCAGTATGGTGCGGATACGATGGTAAAAGTCGCGGATGATGTGAAGAATCTGGCCTTTGAATACGAAACAATTGCTTCGGTTTCCACCGCCAAGGATGACTATCCGACCTATCCAGAAATTGAAGACTTCATTGCGGAGGGCGATGCAAAAACCGCTTTGATTCAAGAACAATACGACCAAGGTTTGGTGACCGAAGCTGAGCGCTATAGTCTGACTGTGGCAAATTGGCGCGATATCGATAAACGCATTTCGGATTTCCTGAAGAGCAAACTAGCGAGTATGGATACTGACATTGCGGTTATGGTGAATTCCGGAGCTCGAGGTAGTATTTCGAATATTAAGCTGGCTTCCGCTGAGATCGGTATTATGGTCGATATTAATAATAATGAGATTGAGCTTCCGGTCAAATCGAGTTACAAGAAGGGTCTTAATACCCTGGAGTCCTTTATTGCTACGCGAGGAGCGCGTCAGGGACAGGTCTCCACTGCTTTGCGCACAGCGGATTCTGGTTACTTGACAAGGCGTCTGGTTGATGTTGCTCAAGACGTCTTCACTACTGACGAAGAAGCAAAAGATCCAGGTTTTGAGGTCTTTAAATCCGAGTCCGAGTACACTGGCATTGACTTTGCTGCTCGGATCGCTGGACGCTATACTGCCGAACCGGTGCCAGGTTACATCGGAGCTGACGAGCTAATTAGTCAAGATATTGCGGAACAGATTGCAGATGACGATGATATCGAATCGATTAAAATTCAATCGGTTTTGACGACAACAGCCGTCAACGGAGTACCGCGCAAGGCTTACGGAGTCGACATGTCGACGCGCGAGCTAGTAAAACCACATCAACCTGTTGGCGTCATTGCTGCCCAATCGTTAGGCGAGCCGGGTACTCAGCTGACGTTGGACACGAAGCACGGTTCGGGCGTGGCCGGATCCGGTGCTATTGCCCGCGGTCTTCCACGTGTTGAAGAGCTGCTGGAGGCTCGTGCGCCAAAAGGGCAAGCTTATGTTACTCCGGTTGCTGGTACGGTTGAAATTTGGGAGGACGGCAACAAATATATCGCTCAGATCACTCCGGAGTCTGGCGCTACTACCCGACTGGTACTCGACGGCAGGACACCGCGAGTAAAAGATGGTGCAAGCGTAAAAGCAGGCGATGTATTGGCTGATCGTGGTAAAGGCAAAGAACCTTTGATTTCGGCAGTTGACGGTATTGCAGAACTGACTGAAGGCGCAATTGTTTTAGTAGCAGAAGGTGGTGGTACCACAAGGATCGAGATGCCTGGTGATGTAGAAGTATTGGTTCAGAGCGGACAGCATCTGGAAGCGGGTGACCGTTTGACGACCGGCTCCTTGAATCTGCAAGATCTTTTGAAACACAAAGGTGCTGAAGAGACCGCACGGTATATCATGAACGACGTTACTTCGGTCTACGCAGCTCAGGGCCACGAAATTTCGGCGAAACACCTCGAGATCATCGTGCGCCAGATGTTTAGCCGCGTAATGATCGATGATGCAGGAGATTCTAGCTTTGTTTCAGGTGATATCATTTCGAAGGCTGCTATCTTGGACGAGAATAAGCGTCTCGAGGCAGAAGGAAAGGAGCCCGCGACTTACGAAAATCTACTGCTTGGTATTACCAAGGTCTCGATTTGCTCGGATTCCTTCTTATCGGCCGCTTCGTTCCAAGACACCACTCGTGTTTTGATCAACGCTGCGATTAACGGTCGAGTTGACCACCTGAACGGTCTTAAGGAGAACGTGATCATCGGCCGCAAGATTCCGGTCGGTACTGGTATTACGCCGCTTGACTTATCGAAAAATAGCGACGCGATCGAAAATGAAGATCTTCAGCCCACGGCGGAAGATTTAGCTGAAGTCTAGGCAACGAAAAGCAAGATTAAGGAACCCTTCCATTTTACAATAGAAGGGTTCCTTGTCGGTGTCAAAAACATCCTGATACGATCTCCAGAAAAACCGTAGGCCGCAATATATGAAGATTATTTTAGGCGGAAGTGAACTTTTCTAATTCAAGGAATATCTGTTTGATTCGTTTTGCGACGCCTAAATTACCATCTACAAAAGTTCCATGGGGGAGAATATCTCACAATATCTCCACTAATAAGATATAATGCGTGCAACCTAGCACCACTGTATCGATTTTGCTAATGTTGTCAACACTAGCAAAGAGACCATTTATTTTTGCAATTGATCTGCGGACTAGCAGAAAAACTCGCATGATTTTCCTTAACTTTGGCGCATTGCTCAACCATATTGGCTAGACCGGGGCAAGCTAGCATAGTTAAGCTTTGGCTGGTGATATTTTGGCGAGCCAGACGTGCTACTTGTTCGGAAGTGACAGTATTTGGTGTCGCCATCAAAAGAATTTCGCGTCCGCCGTCATCGACAGCGAGCTTGATGGCTGGCTCTGTACCGACAAAAATAAGATCTGGATATTTTTGACGCAATAAACGGATGCATTTCGTGGTGGCGGTGTTACAGGCAATCACGACAATTTTCGCACCCTGTTTCTTAAGCTGATTAACGCTATGGCAAACAGTTGCATTTAGATCTTCTTCACTCAAATCGCCATACGCACGATATTTGTCATCTCGATAATATATCAACTCCGCGTTAGGCAATAATTTTTGAATGATCTGCAGGGTAGTAATTCCACCAACTCCCGAGTCGAATACTCCAATTCTAGGCTTCATATAGAGAAGTATGGCACAAAATCTCTAAAAATCTAAAGTTGATCAAAAATGTAGTATAATAAAAAGTATGGAAATTAATCAGGAGACTGTCTCGCATTTAGCGACGCTTTCGGACTTAGCTTTAGAGGAAGACGAAGCGCAGAAATTCGAAGGCGATATTGAAGAAATTATTAAGTATATTTCTCAGCTTGACGAATTGGATACAGCGGACGTCGAACCGACTTACCAAGTTACCGGGCTAGAGAATGTTTGGAGGGTGGACGAGATTCGGCCGCAAGAAGTCAGTAGTGAAGAGTTACTGGTGCTAACGAAGGATACCGAAAAACAACAAATCAAAGTTCCGAGGGTACTCTAAATGAAAATAGCAGACAAAGAACATAGCGCGGTCGCCACTATTAAGCATGCTCTGGAAAAAGCCCATAAATTTCAGTCACGATATAATGTATTCAACTGGATTAACGACGATGCTATTAAACGGGCAGAAGAGATTGATGCACGGATTGCGCGGGGGGAAAAGATTGGCCGTCTAGCAGGAGTTCCTTATGCGTTGAAAAATAATTTTCTGAGCCGGCAAGGCGGTACTACTGCTTCGGCTAAGATTTTGACTGAATTTTCGAGTCCGATAGACGCAACCACGGTCGCAAAACTAGAAGCAGAAGGCGCGATTATGATTGGACGTACCAATCTTGATGCTTTCGCGCATGGCAGTTCAACCGAAAATTCGTATTTTGGAACAACTAAAAATGCATGTGATTTTGAGAGGGTGGCCGGCGGGAGTTCGGGTGGTTCAGCCGTAGCAGTAGCATTAGGTATTGTTGACTTTGCTACCGGCACGGATACCGGAGGCTCTATTCGTCAACCAGCATCTTTTAACGGCGTTTATGGATTTAAGCCAACTTATGGCGCGATTAGTCGCTATGGCGTGGTCGCTATGGCGTCGTCAACTGATTGTATCGGGTTTTTCACTCAAAACGCGCGTGATCTTGATTTACTGATGAGGATTAGTGCGGGACAGGATTCTCGAGATTTGACGACCTTGCCGAATTTTTATCAGGACAGTAAGGTGCAAGAAGTGCGCAAAATCGGTATTATTGAAGATTTTGATCCTGAGCATATTGATACAGAAGTCTTAAATATTATGCAAAAGCGAGTCGAACAGCTGCAGAAGAGTGGCTACGAAGTGGTCAAACTATCGATGCCGGCTTTAAAATATGCTTTACCTGCATATTATATTATTGTTCCGGCCGAGATCTCTAGCAACTTGTCGCGCTACGACGGCGTGCGTTATGGCTGGCGCAGCGAAGAAGCGCGAGATTTGGATGAATTATATAAGCAAACTCGCGACCAAGGTTTTATGCCGGAGAATAAACGTCGTATTATGATTGGTAATTTCGTGTTATCAGCCGGTTTTTACGACGCCTATTACTTGAAGGCTGCCAAAGCGCGTACTCTGATTATTCAAGAATATATGCGCGCTTTTAAACAATGCGACCTCATCTTAAGCCTCGTGGCGCCAAACCCAGCTTTCAAATTGGGCTCAAAAACGCACGATCCTGTCAGTATGTATATGGAAGATATCATGACCGTCCCGGTTAGTCTGGCTGGCCTACCCGCGTTATCGATTCCGGTCGGGAAAACTGCAGCAGGTCTGCCAGTAGGTTTACAATTGATTGGCCCGCAGCGGAGCGACCGTACCTTGCTACGCTTCGCAGAACAAGTTGCCGATTTGGGATGCGGAGAACAAAATATCACAGAAAGTAATAAAAGGGAGGAAAAGTAAATGTCGCCAGTAGTTTTTTTGGGTATTGCAATTGTCGCGGTTGGGATTTTGGCGCTGATCGCCATTACTTTGAACGGTAAACGCAGTCACACTTTTGATGTCGAAGAGTACCAAACTTCTTGGTTGCGCATTGAGAACAACCTAAACAAATCAGATCCTCGGAGTTATGGTATTTCGGTCATGGAAGCCGATAAACTACTTGACAAAGCTATGATTGAAATAGGTGTGGCAGGGAAGACCATGGGCGACCGCCTCAAGCGACTAGGCGACAAATTTACTCGTCTAAATGCGGTTTGGGCGGCGCATAAGTTGCGCAACCAAATTGCGCATGAACACGGTTTCGAGCCTGATTACAGCCAGGCTAGCCGCGCCTTGGCCTCCTTCAAACAGGCTTTGAAAGATTTGGGGGCTATCTGATGAAATATTTACCAACCATAGGTATAGAATGTCACGTTCAATTGGCGACGAAAACTAAATTATTTTCCGAAGTAGATAATGACGCGCGTTTGAAGGACCCCAACTCCTGTGTTTCGCCGATCGATTACGGATTGCCGGGTATGCTGCCGAGACTGAACGGCGCAGCTATTCTTTATGTGATCCGAGCCGGCTTAGCCCTCAACGCTCAGATTAATCTTTTTTCACGTTTTGACCGTAAACATTATTATTATCCAGACTTACCCAAAGGTTACCAAATTACGCAACTTTTTCAGCCTTTGATTGGATCCGGTTATGTCGAGCTTCCCAGTCATAAGCGAATTCGAATTGAACATGCTCATCTCGAAGAAGATGCTGGTAAACTGAGCCATGCAGACGGTTATAGTTTGGTCGATCTCAACCGCGCTGGCACGCCACTGGTCGAGATTGTTTCGGAAGCTGACATGCATAGCGCTGCGGAAGCTCGCGAATACGCAAAGGAGCTTTGGCGCCTCATGACCTACGCCGGTGTGACTTATGGCGACCTCTATAACGGCAATATGCGCTTCGATGTCAATATTAGCATCGCACCGGAGGATAGCGATAAACTCGGCACTCGTACCGAAATTAAAAATCTGAATTCTTTCCGTGCGGTTGAACGAGTGGTCGAGTATGAAGTGAAGCGCCAAACTAAACTGCTAGAAAAAGGTCAAAAAGTGAAACAAGAAACGCGCGGCTGGAACGATGCTGTCGGTGAAACCACCGCTCAACGCAGTAAGGAGACCGCACAGGATTACCGTTATATGCCAGACCCTGATCTTCCGCCCATTCGTCTGGAAGCCAAAACGATCGACGAGCAGCGTAAGCAGATGCCGAAAATGCCGGCCGACTATCGTACGTGGTTGGATGGTGTCTTGCCAAACGATATTATCGAGATCCTCCTGGATTATCAGGGTTTGATGGAAAAGCTAAGTGAGGTTAGCGTCATTCTGTTAGAGCAACAAAACATGCTTGAGAAGATCAATGCAACCTTGAAAAAACTCGCCAATCTGTTTTCGTCTGTATTGCTAGCCGAAGAAAATACTAGTCTCTTGAACGACGCGCTACCGAGCGCACGTCAGTTGATCGATCTGGCCGAAATGAATGATCGCAAGGAACTTTCCAGTACTGCTATGAAGCAAGTATTTTTGAAATTCTTCGATCCAGAAATGCGCTATAAGGAGTCCTTGACGATCGCTAAGGAACTTGGCGTTATGCAAGACAATGATGTGGAGTCTCTAGCTCAAATTGTTGACGAAGTGTTAGCAAAGCCAGAGACACAAAAGGCTCAGGCTGATTATCTCGCTGGGCAGGAAAAAGTACTCGGTTTTCTAGTAGGACAGGTCATGAAAGCTTCTCACGGCAAAGCAAACCCTGCCACTGTAGGCGAAATTCTGCGACAAAAATTATCGACATAGGCTTATTCTTTTGCAAAAGGTGTGTATTACCGAACTGGATATTAGTATTCTTTCAGAATAATAATCGACCACCGGATTTCAATCCGGTGGTTTTGGGCTCGCCGGCAACGCTGGCAGGATGGCTTAGTTAATATTTTAGAGTTTATCAAACAAATTAGCTTGTTCGATTTGGTTGTGCTTTTCTTGGTGTTTTACATACCTTCTGACGTTCAATTCATCGATTCCGATTGCAGATACGAAGTATCCTCTCACCCATACGCTATGCCTTTCATAGGCACCACTCTTGTACTTAATCTTTTTCTTGAGCCAAGCAGAAGAGATCTACCTTTGATTATTTGCATAGCGCAGGACGGAGAATCCTTCGGAAGCAAGATCAGAATCATATGAACATGATCGTCTTGAATGTTAAGCTCTAACAGTTCCTAATGTTTCCATCGAGCTATCGTTTCTAGGGCTCTTCTTACTACTTGCTTCACCTTTGCGCTCGCTAGGACTTTGCCTCGATACTTAGGTGTCCAGACAAGGGGCTCAATAAAAAGTCTTGCCTACTGAGATGGCATAAAGTATAATAGGGTCAGTAACGCTGAGCGGCATCTGAGAGAGTGTCGACAGCTAGAAAGAGAGGAATAGCTACATACAACTTTGAACACACCAACACTCATCAGTTAAACGTGAAATTTGTTATTTGTGATTCTGAGTATACTTTTTGAGTATAAAAGTACAGTTCCTGGATACTTGAGTGAGGTGAATTATTACAAAAAACAGCGTTATTTTACAGGGGTAAAATGAAAGAATATTTAAAAATAAACTTTTTGCCTTGTTAAGTAAGTTCTTTTCATTCAAAACTATGTTTTTTGAATGATGACTTTTGTTAGTTTTTATACTAGCTAGAAAACACGGGATTCAGTATTTGTGTTTTTGATTTTTTTGCGCTATGTTTTTAGTTGACAAAAAATAGTTGAATCATTGTCCAGGTTTTATTTCCGCGGGAGTTAGTGCAAAATGCTTTGTATTCTGCTAGAGCATAAACGAATGTTCATGCTCGCCCGGACAGGTGAAACATACCTCATTCGTCTTCAGTTACTAGCACATCGAAGATGGTCTGGAACTTTTCCTCGGGGATTGAATCCCGTGGTTCAACGTAGAAAAATTCATAGATATTAATAGCTGGCTAGTAATCATATAACAATAGTAAAACTTAAAAGATCAAGGAGATAAAATTAATTTTAGAAATCATAAGAAAAAAGACAATCAGGACGGGTCGGCCACTTCAAGCCAAGACCATCAAATATCAGAACATGACAAAGGTGAAATCCTCGCAGTTCAAAAATGGTTTGAGCAACAGGTAACCTTGGAAGGGAGACCTTATACGCTCGATTTTGATCAAGCGCGCGCGGTGGTAGACTCGCACTGTAACACATTAGTTACGGCTCGAGCTGGCTCTGGCAAAACGAGAGTGATCGTGGCAAAAATTGCTTATTTGGTGGCGCAAAAGGGATATCGGCTTTCCGAAATTGCTGCTTTTATGTTTAATCGCGCAGCAGCGGCAGAAGTAAATCAGAGAATCGGTAGTGTGTTGGTGGAGGGCGAAAACCTTGCATCGATCTCTGCCCGTACGCACAAAAGTGTCTCGGTGAAAAAACAGCAAGCCAATTTTTTGCAATCAGAGAATGAGCAGAACGATAGTGTGACGGTGGCCTCAACTTTCCATAAATTTGCTCTGGAAATTGTAAAAATAAGTGGCATAAGACCTCAGATTATTTCTGAACAAGAACAAGCTACCATTATTCGACGTGAGTTAGAGCTGTATCTGTCGAAACGGCAGTTACAGCTAAGCACAAACCGTAAGAATCAATACTTGCAGCTAATTTCTGGGTTTATTACTCGCGCGGGACAACGTTTTCCGGGCGCAGAAGGCGTAGAAAAATTGCGGCAGGAAGTTGACCGGTATTGCAAGGCCGTTGATTCAGAGTGGCGTCAACTCCATTGTATTACACTAAAGGTTTATGAAGCCTATTTAGGATATCTCACACCGCCGAAACTTGATTTCAATCTACTGATGTCTACTGCAACCAAACTTTTGAAGCAATGTATTAATGTTAGGCCATTTCATAATCCACAACTTGATAGTATACGGGCACGAATTGGAAAATATAAATATTTATTAGTTGACGAATATCAGGATTTTTCATATTTGTTCTTCGATATTATTAAAGCGACACGGCAAGTTTGTCCTGCTTCTAAACTATTTGCGGTAGGCGATGATTGGCAAGCGATTAACCGTTTCGCCGGTTCGGATTGTGATTATTTTTTGAATTTTGACCGATACTTCTCGCAAGATCCAATTAATATTCCGTTGGCGACCAATTATCGTAGCGACCGCAAAATTGTGGAGCATGCTAATACTTATATGCTTAGTACTTATGACCCGGGCGCGATTCCGGCCCGGGCGTTTAATAAAAATTCAGGCAGGATTTACCATCTAGACCCACAGCGAACGCGTTTTGATGCCACCGATATTTTAGAGGATGGGTTAAGTGACGGTCAATATCAAGAAGGCCTATTGAAAGCCTTGTCGGAAACGGGTTTTTCTGCAAAATATCAAGCTAAAGAATTGACTGAATCAGCACAGCTACTGAAAACCTTGGTTAAGGTAATCCACAAAAACCGTGGGTGTCAAATCATGCTTTTGCACCGACATAACTTTACTTCCTTTATGGGAATTGATCTATGTATTCTGCAACGTGCGCTTGAGCTTAGCCTGATAGCGCAGAATATAATGTCAAAAGAAGATTTTGATGAGCGAGTGCGGATAATGACTATGCATAAATCTAAGGGGCTAGAAGCTGATGTGGTTATTCTGATGGAATTTAATCGTGAAATCGTGGCCTCTATGCATTCGCATGCTACGATTTTTAGTATTTTTGGCGATAATGAGGAAAATGAGCGCCTAGATCAGTGCAGATTGACTTACGTAGCACTCACTAGGGCAAAACATAAACTGTATATATTAAGTTCGGATAATGATCCGGTGGCCTAAATGTTGTTTGTAAAGTGCTATTAAGCGAGAGGGATCTAGTGGATGGCCGTATTGGGAGATCTAGGCTTCGTTGGACACTATTTGATTAAAGAAATAATTTTTTGAAAGACGAAAAAACGATCTTCAGCGGCAAATTTATTAAAAACCTACCACAAAATTAAAAACTATGATAAAATTTTAAAAAGTCTATTTTGGGGCACGTCTATTGTGGGGCGAGTTGGCTTACCCTATTAACTAATGAGAGGAAATAATAATAACTATGGCGAGTGAGATTAAAGATCTGTCGAAGTTTCGTAATATTGGCATCATCGCGCATATCGATGCCGGCAAGACTACTACTTCTGAAGCAATTCTATACCGTACGGGGTTAAAGCATAAGATCGACTTGGTAAAGGGCGGTACTGGTGGTGCTACAACCGACTGGATGGAGCAGGAAAAAGAACGTGGAATTACAATTACTTCGGCGGCGGTAACAGTATACTGGAAAAATCACAAGATTAACATTATTGACACACCGGGGCACATAGACTTTACTGCTGAGGTAGAACGTTCGTTACGCGTGCTGGACGGTGCAGTCGTGGTTTTTGATGGCAAGATGGGAGTTGAAGCGCAATCGGAAACCGTTTGGCGACAGGCGACTAAATATGGTGTTCCTCGTATCTGTTTCGTGAATAAGATTAATCAAATTGGCGGTGACTTTTATAAATCGCTTGACAGTATTCATAAGCGTCTATCTAAGAACGCAGTGGCGATTCATCTGCCAATCGGCTTTGAGAAAGATATTTGCGGTGTGGTTGACCTGATTGACATGAAGGCCTATACATATAACGATTACGCTGACCGTGAATTAACGGTGGGCGAAATTCCGGCCGATATGCTCGAGAAAGCCAAGAACGCACGTAGCATTTTGGTGGAAGAAGCGGTGGCTGCTGATGAAGAATTGATGGAGAAATTCTTTAACCAAGGCGAAGAGGCCATCACCGAGATCGAATTAAAGGCGGCTTTGCGCAAACGCGTTTTGGATGGTGATTTCTTCCTGGTGACTGGTGGAGATGGCCGTGGTGTGATTGTCGAAAAAGTGCTTGACCTCGTGACCGACTATTTACCAAGTCCGCTCGATCGAGATCAAGGACAGACGGTTGGCGTCAACCCTAAAACTGGTGATGATGTGGTGCGTAAGGCCGAAGACGATCAGCCACTTACCGCACTAGCCTTTAAAATCGCCACCGATCCTTTCGTCGGTAAGTTGATTTTTATCCGAGTGTACGCTGGTAAAATTAAATCTGGTGACACTGTTTATAATGCCACCACAGGAAGCAAAGAACGAATTGGTCGGATCGTGCGGATGTTCGCGGATAAGCGGGAGGAAATTTCCGAAATCTGTGCCGGCGACATTGCGGCAGTAGTGGGACTGAAAGATGTTACTACTGGGACGACGATTTGTGACCCGGCCCACCCGATTCACCTCGAAGATATTACTTTTCCAGATCCTCCAGTATCGATCGCAGTTGAGCCAAAAACCAAGAGCGACCAGGAAAAAATGGGCTTAGGTTTGCAAAAGTTGGTCGAAGAAGACCCGACTCTGCGTGTGCATACCGATGAGGATACCGGACAGACTATTATCTCAGGAATGGGTGAGTTACACCTCGAGATCGCGATCGATCGCCTACAGAAGGAACACGGCGTTGAGGCTAACACTGGTGCGCCGCAAGTGGCTTATCGTGAGACGATTCGTGGCACCGCCGAGGCTCAAGGTAAACATGTCAAGCAATCCGGTGGTCGTGGTCAGTATGGCGATGTTTGGATCAAATTCGAGCCAAATGAAGCTGGTAAGGGTTTTGAATTTATTGACATGATTAAAGGTGGTGTGGTTCCGCAAGAATACCGTAAGCCAGTTCAACAGGGAATCGAAGAAACCTTGAACGGCGGTGTGATTGCTGGCTACCCAGTAGTAGATATAAAAGCGACTCTATATGATGGATCGTATCACGACGTCGACTCTAGCGAACTGGCCTTTAAGCTGGCGGGGTCCCTGGCCACCCGCGAAGGCATTAAAAAAGCGCAGCCAGTTCTGCTCGAGCCGATTATGAAACTTGAAGTCACCACTCCAGAGGAATTTATGGGCGATGTGATTGGCGATATTAACTCGCGTCGTGGACGCATTGAAAGCATGGAAGACTTGAGCGGAGGCGCCAAGCTGATTAAGGCTTTTGCTCCGCTTGCAAATTTGTTTGGTTACACTTCTGATCTGCGCTCAATGTCGCAAGGCCGTGCTGCTAGCTCAATGGAAATCTCTGCTTATGAAGAAGTTCCACCTAACGTCTCGGCCGAAATTATCGAAAAGCGAGCCGCTCAATAGAAGTCTTCTGGAGCCGACTACGGACGACGCAAGAAAGCTCGCGTCGTTATTGACGATAGGTTATTGGGGCTATACCTCTTGTTTCATTCGTCTGGGTGAAGCATACTCTCGCTCGTCTTCAGTTATTGACACGTTGAAATTATAGATTTACTCGTTCGTTTGACGGACGAGTAAACCATCAAAGGTGATCTGGGCCTTCCCCCCAGATATGATGAATTTTTAGGAACAGTAAGTAGACTCAAGGCCTCCGGACTGAAGTCCGGAGGCCGGTCATGTTGAAGTGAAAAACAAGCTAGAAGATCACAACGGTCCAATCTCAAGAATTTTTATGAGAATCTTTTCGACGATCCTTACTAGCGGATTGGCTCGGAAAAGCCCTGATTAACCGTCGGTTTAACTTACTTTTGCTCATTAGAATTTCACGCACTCGCTCTGTGATTTCTTCCGTCGCGTCTCGTTCCAAAGTTCCAACTGTTATACGGACCCCTAAAACTAACCAAAGTGAAGTCGCAACATCGATCAGCAAAGCGGCCAGCATAATGGCCGCGGATAAGATTAACAACGGATCCGGAATTTGACGTAGCAAAGAAAGTAGGGCAGGTGTAGTCAAGAAATTAATCGCTATGCCGAAAAAGCCAAATGCTAAAGTTGACCGCATGCAAATGCGGCCGTTCAAGTTGAAGGTATGTGACGAATAATCCCACCATCGCACCCGAAAAAGCTTTTCCATACCGACGCTGACGACATACTCTAGCGCTGCCCCGCCAACCATAGAAACACAAAAAGTTGCGAAAACGTTAGTGGTATCACCCAACAAAAAAGTGATTAGAAGCGCGCCGACGCCATAAATCGGACAAATCGGCCCCACCAGAAAACCACGATTAACAAAGCGCCGCCGCTGAAAAATCGTCACAATTACCTCCATCACCCATCCTATTACGGCGTAAAACACAAAAATCAGAAACCAAGTCGCCAGGTGCACCAACATAATATATACCATTATAAACATTACGGCTAAAATAACAAGCCTCAGAGAGGTAGGGGTTCACTCAACGAATCCAGAAAGGAATAGTTGAAGCATATTCAACAAAATAGG
>CANENS010000009.1 GCA_947428935.1 uncultured Candidatus Saccharibacteria bacterium
CCTCATAATCCTCATAATCCTCATAATCCTCATAATCCTCATAATCCTCATAATCATCATAGCCATAAAAGTCTTCTTCATCGTCAAAATCTTCCTCCGTATCATCCGGGTGGGTATCGTTCACGTCTTTACCCAGACCGCCATTATTACCATACTCTGCTTCCTCGAAATCTCCATTGCCCCAATCGCCATCCTTGCCTTTTTTTCGCTCTCGTAGCCGCAAGGCTCCTCGCAGAGCTAGATCCGCCAGCTCAAAATCATCGAAATGCTGCCTTTCAACCTCTGGCGTCGCAATATCTTCACCGCGCTCGGCGCCACCTTTCAAATTCTCCATAACCTAAGTATAACACGCTCCGTAATAAACATAATAATTCTGCCGAGATCCGAGCAACAAAAACATGAATAGTATAAAATTGCCAATTGGCAGAAAAATGTTTACCCATGCAACCAGCTTATCAAAAATCAAGGACTAATCCTGTTTGCAAAAACTCGCTAAATTATGCCAAATATAAATTTTATGACATAATTCTCACATTTTTCTCTCAAGCATCCACCCCTGTAAATTAAGCCAAAATATGGCCTTTTTGTAAAAAAAGCAAAAAAAGTATTGACTTTTTCCATCATGTGTGCTACAATGGAATCATAAACTTGAAGCAGGCACAAAAGCGCTTAAGTTTATAGCACATTAAATGAATCTCAATATGAAAGTTGTTTTATACTTCTCGAAGTGGGGAAACTCGCAGACAAGCAACCCTCCTTGTTTTGCCTGCGAATTTCCCGCTTCGAGAACTCTTGCAAAGCGGGTACAATTTCATAGCGCGCAGGCACGCAAGTTGTGATCCTGCGGCATCTTTCTATCAAAAAAACGTTGCCAGCAGCCGGCTGATAGGCTGCAGAAAGGGGTTAGGTATGACTAACTTAAGCATGAATTTGAAACTCGCAAACGCGGCTGCACAGGCAACCGCCGTGACACATCCGGCTCCGCATCACGGAGACGAGACTATGGCGCTCGCTATCCTCGCTCTGATTGAGGGACGCGTGGACGTTTATCGGACACGCAACCCGAAGGAAATTGAGGAGGCAGCGGCAAATGGCGCCTACATCGTAGACGTCGGCGGCGTGTATGACCCGGCAAGTAATCATTTCGATCATCATCAGAGAGATTTCTCTGAGGTGAGAGAAGACGAGACTAAATACTCCTCCGCAGGTCTGCTGTGGAAAGAGTATGGAGCCGATGCTTGCATCGCGCTCACGGGTTGTAACCTGCAGCAGGCACAGGCGGCAGCCGAGAAGGTGGACGAGATGCTCATTTCGGGCATTGACGCTGCTGACTACGGCGTGCGGGCTGAGGGACAGATGTCCGTCTCTCTAGCTATCTCGGTTCTTAACCCGAACTGGGATGAGTCAGCGGATGATGCGGCGTTTGTTGAGGCGTGCCAGCTGGCGTACCTGGTGTTGACCCGGACGATTAAGTCCTGCGTCGCACAGGTAAAGGGACGGGATGCCGTTGAGGAGGCTATTCGCGCTTCCGAAGACGGTATCATGGTCCTACCGCAGTTTATCGGCGGCTGGATCCAGACTGTCCTGACGACCACTGAGCCCAAGGCCAGTAACATCCTTTATGGGGTGTTCCGCAACCTGCAAGGCCAGTGGAATTGCCAGGCCATCCCGCCCAGCGCTGAGGCACCACAGGAGCAGCGCAAACCTCTTCCCGAGGCATGGCGCGGCCTGAGCGATGCGGCTCTTGCAGAGGCTACCGGCGTAGAGGACGCAGTCTTCTGCCACGCTGGCGGATTCATCTGTGGGGCACGCAGTAAAAAAGCCGCGCTGGAGTTGGCGAAGGCGGCAGTCGGAACTCTCAGAGTTCGCCCCTGCGACGAGCAGGCGGTGGATGAGGAAGATGCCGGCATCGTCATTCTCCACTAAAAGAGGGCCCTCTTTTCTATTACCCTAGGGTAATAGAAACTAATCTTAGCTAAGCACTCGTCTGAATTTGGCACGTCGCAAGGCGTCCACAGACAGCGAAGCCGGATTAGCCGCAAGGAGAGGGCGGAACAGCTGAGTATTGGGAAAATAACCCAGGGTCGCGTATCAAGAACACGCATCAGGACCCTGGGTTTTCCAAGTTTGAAATTAGATAATAAATGATAGCGTAATGACCAAGGGTTTTCGGAGTTATTTTCCTAGCAACAGAAATTAGTCGTAAAACTCTTCTCTCGCTCGGCTGCTCTGTCCGTCTGATCAAGTTACATACGCATGCGGAAAGCGAGGGGGTGATCTAGGAAAACTGCGGCGACACCTTAAATCGTTAGCAACTTATCGATAATCCCTAACCCCGAGTGGTTGGGGATTTTTCATTCTGGGCTACTTTTCGGTTATAATATAATCAACAAAAGGAGGTAAAATGGAACCGTTGGGGATTTCTCAGTCAAATATGGATGTTAATTTAAATAATAGGGCGGCCAATAACGCTAGCCAAGCGACTATGGAATTGACGCAAGCGATTCAGGGTCTGAGTCAGACGCTGGGCGGTATGCGCAGCGTGCAAGATTTAACTTCGGCGCTGAATAATCATACGCAAGCACTGAATAGCTATGTTGAACTTTGGCGTTCGCAGCTTGACGAGCAGCGCGATGAGCAGCGCGCTATGGTCGACCAGACTCGAGCCATGATTGATCATACTAGAGCTTTGCAGGACAGCCTGCGTACCATGCAGGAGCATACTATGGCACTCAACCGGAAATAAAACACGTCCGAAAGTCTACCCCAGTAGCTGCAGATACGCTGTGGAAAACCTGTGCACAACTTGTGTAAAAGTTTCCGCAAGTTGTGGAAAGATTAGAGAAAACTGTGGAGAAAATGTGCATAAAACTCGATATTTTGTGTATAAAATTCAAAAAATGTGTAAAACATGCCTCAATTATGTGGAAATTATGTGTAAAAATAGTGGAAAACTTCCGGGATTTTCGGCTAAAATACGTTTCTAAGCAAGTCAAAAGTTTTGAAGAGGGCCCCGGGCGAAGAGCCACCTCGATATTTATTCTGAAGTAAAAACTCTATGATATAATTGGTGGAAAGGAGTGAAAAAATGGAGAAGTTGTTTTTGGTTACCAATCCCGGTTCCTCGTCGCGTAAGTATGCGCTCTACCGTGGCGACGAATTAGTCTGCTCGTTGCATTTCGAGTTTGAGGATGGTGAGGTGGTTTGCACGCTCAAAACCGCCGACGGAAATAAGAAAAAACTGGACGGATTCAAAGAACTGACCGACACAGTCGCTTACGTGAAGGAGATTCTTGATCGCGAAGGCTACCTGGGCGAAGGCGTGAAATTGGATGCAATCTTGGCGCGCGTGGCTTCGCCGGGAAATTATTTCGCGAAAGATCATCGAGTTGATGATGACTGTTTGAGACGCCTAGAAGAAGCCAAGAAACGCGCGCCGCTGCATGTGCCGGTAGTGGCGACCGAGATCGAAGAGTGCGTCAAGCAGTTCGATGGCACCCCAGTTTTAACGATTTCGGATTCGGCTTTCCATACTACTCGCGATGCCGCGCATACAAGTTATGCAATCGATCCTGAATTGGCCGAGAAAACTGAAATAAAACGCTTTGGCTATCACGGCCTTTCTATGGGTTCGGTGGCTGAATATCTGAAAAAAGCCGGTCTCGTCGAAGAAAAAATGATCGTTTGTCATATTGGCTCCGGCAGCTCGCTGACCGCGATGAAGGACGCTAAATCTTTCGATACTACTATGGGTTATACCCCGCTCGAAGGCGTTATGATGGCGACGCGTTGCGGTGATATTGATCCAGCGGCCGCGCTGGCGATTGGGCGAGAGCTCGGCCTCGAAGGCGAGAAACTGGAGCAATATTTGAATAAGCAATGCGGTCTCAAAGGCGTCACGGGTGAGACCGATGATATGCGCGAGGCACTCAGTCTGCGAGACGAAGGCGACAACCGTGCCAAGCTGGCTTACGAACTCTATATTTATCGTATGCAGCGAGCTATCGGTCAGATGGCTGGGTCGCTGCACGGCGTGGATGCGCTAGTCTTTACTGCTACAATTGGCGAGCGCAACGCGGAGATTCGCCGCGATATCGTTGCGGGTCTCGAATACCTTGGTTTTAAGATTGATGATACGAAGAATGCCGACGGTCTGGGCGACCATCGCCATGCCAATATCGCGGCCGAAGGCTCGAAGCCGATTTACGTGATTCAGACCGACGAAATGGAAGAAATGATCCGCCGCGCCAAAATTCTTCTTGACAACGAGTAGTGCTTGTGCTAAGATACAGATAATCTCTCTGCGGAGGGGTTATCTGTAGTGGTAGAAACGGGAAATATTGATCTAGGCGGAAGAAAACTTGTCTCGGTAAATGCTAAGTAACTCTATACCATGGAAAAACCCCAAAGCAGGCGCCGTACTCCCTGCGATAACGTCGACTCATGGAATATAAAGCCAGCCTCGCCAACGGCTGCAAGAATCGTCTCGGCTCTTTTCGCATTGACTCCGTACAGCTTCGTCAGTTCATTCGTCCTCGCGAGACAGATTATCTATTCGGCAGAACACTCATCATGCTGGAGAACCTGCCTTGTCTTTTTGTCCAGCTTCTAGCTCTGCTAGAAGCTGTTCCTTAGTTGTAACTTCTTCTAGTTTGCGGATTTTACTCATTTTACCCCTCCTAAAATGAGAATACTTCTCCAAAGTATCAAAATAATCACTTTTTAGGGAAAGTGAAAGCCCACACTCTCATTGCAGCACATATTCTATAAAAAGCCAATAGAAAAACTGTAAAATCGGCGCCTCATCAAGAGGCGCCAAGCAGGAAAGAGAATAGTCTAGATGTCAGAACCCGGCTCGGATCATTTTCCTACTTCCTTCAACTGCTCCATGGTGGCGACTGAGCTAATCTTGTAGTATGTGGCCAAGGCGCACATTACGAGGCAAAGTATCGCTATGCCTACCGAAGCCCATCCCACAATCGACGAAAACCAGAATGAATTGAGCAAAGCTGAGCTGGACGAAAAATTTTTGAAGCCAAAACAGACCAGCCAGACATAGAGTATGGTGTACGTCCCTGATAATAAGGCGATTTTACCATATTTATGTGCGCGAGTAAGTTGGATTTGGTAAGTTTCCGCCAATTCGTCTCTTAGCCTCACAAAACTAATATCTTTCATAATCATCCTCCTAAAGAACCTCTGTTCGCAGAACCTAATTTACTAATTTTATCATGAATTGTATAATAAAGCAATGGAGATGGGAAATGATCAAGTTACGGCTCAAGAAACAGCGGAAATTATGCGGCTCGCTAGGCAAGGCTTAGAGGTTGAAGGGGATTTTGTGGAGTTGGGTTGTTATCGCGGTGATACATCGGTTTTGTTAGGGAAGCTATTAGTTGAAAGCGCTTCACCGTTCGTAAATTGTGGAAAACCTGTGGAAAACTTGCGTAAAAGTAGCCAAAAGATGTGTAAAAATCACTCAAATCAGTGCAAAACTAACGAAAAACTGTGCAAAACTTCGTCTAATTTGGTGGAAAACCTGTCCAAAAATCCCATATCCGCCGTGGAAAAACCGTGTAAAAACGCCGAAATTTCTAGAGATTACAGTAATTTTGCGCTGAAAAAACTCTGGCTTTACGATTCATTTGCCGGTTTGCCAGAGAAAAGCTTGGCCGATCAATCAGGCGCTGGGCAAAGTTTCCAAAAAGGCGAATTTTTGGTCACGAAGCGTGCGGTGGTCGAGAAGATGCGCCGGCACGGGCTGAAAAATGTGATCGTGAAAAAGGCTTGGTTTGCCGATTTAACAGATGCAGATTTGCCGCCGCAAATCGCTTTTGCTTTTCTGGACGGCGATCTCTATGAGTCGATCAAAGTCAGCCTCCAGCTGGTCGCCCCGAGACTCACCAAGCGGGGAATTATAGTCGTACATGATTATAATAATCCCGAGCTACCAGGGGCGAGCCGGGCAGTCGAGGAATTTTTGCGCGCGCGTCCGTGCTTTCGTTTTCAACAAAAGCATAGTCTGGCAATTTTGCAAGAAAAGTGCCCCTAGTAATGCTAGGGGCAAAGGTACTAAACGTTTAGTCGAAACTAGTTCTTATGATAGCATATGCAGTTTCACCCCGGCTATCCTTTCCAAAATAGCCTGGAGCTCGCTCCGAAAAGGGTTCTTCGGGCTTGCGAGCTGACTCAGCGCTTTAGTATGCTCGGATTGAACGCAGGAGGGGATGGTGTTATGCCGAGCGGCAATTTTGGGCCGGCTATGCGGCTCTTCGCCGAACAAACCAAAAAATTCTTCGAGCGATTGTCGCACCGTTAGCGTTTGCGTTTTTCCGTCTCTGCACCAGACGAATGTGTGGCTATACTGATCGAGAGCTAGATCGACGGTGCGTAGATCGTCATCTGTCAGCTCTTCGCGTCGCTCATATGCTTCGTTATTTTTCGCCAAAATCGGATCGGTATGCCGGCCAAAAATCGCCCAGAGAAACTTCCGGACCGGCTCGGTCTCGTCGCGCTCATACAGGATGAAGCCAGCCTTGTCGAGCGCCTCGACGATCAGCTTTGCCTTCTTGGCGCCGACGCCACCGATTCCTCTAAAATCTCTGGTGCGCCCCGCGGTAACGATCTGTTCCGGCGAGCAGCCGACTAGCGAATCCTTCAGGCATAATAATCCGAGCTCCGTGAGAAACTCCTTCGTGTTGCCTACATCTGCGACTTTTCGAACTTTCATAATATAGCCTCCTTAATGTTCTATGTATTTTTATACATCACAAACAAACCAAAAATTTG
This sequence comes from uncultured Candidatus Saccharibacteria bacterium, assembly GCA_947428935.1. Lineage (GTDB taxonomy): Bacteria > Patescibacteriota > Saccharimonadia > Saccharimonadales > Saccharimonadaceae > Nanosyncoccus. The sequence continues at coordinate 6,790 of CANENS010000009.1, forward strand.
GCTTCTACGTAGTATAGCAAAAAATATCAAAAAAGTCAATAGTAACGTCTTCGTTCGTTCTGACATAGAATCAAAAATACGCCTTGTTCGCGATTTTTAACGATAGTTTATTGTGCCCAGCATTGCGCTTATAAGCTTGCCAGGCCTAGTATAACGTGCTAAAATGGTGCAAAATAGTGGGGCGGAGGAGCCAGATTTCTTGACTGGAGATTGGGAGAGAAGGCTTTTCGGCGCAAAAGAAAGTTTGGATATGGCAAAACGTGATTATTATGAAATTTTGGGGGTAGGGAAAAACGCTTCGGACGACGAAATCAAGAAGGCGTATCGCAAGCTGGCGCTCAAATATCATCCGGACAAAAATCCCGGCAACAAAGAAGCCGAGGAGAAATTCAAAGAAGTTTCGGAAGCACACGAAGTTTTGTCTGATAAGCAAAAACGGGCGCGTTATGATCAGTTTGGGCACGCTGGGGTGGGCGGCGCTGGCTCCGCAGCCGGAAATCCTTTCGAAAATGGAAGTTTTAATTTCAACGGGCAGGGCTTTAACTTCGATTTTGGCGGTAGTGGTGGTTTGGACGACATTCTAGGTTCCATTTTCGGATTCGGCGGAGGCCAGCGCCGCCCCGCGCGAGGCGCCGACCACCGGACGGTCGTGGTGCTTACTTTTGAGGAGGCTGTCTTTGGCGCTACCAAGACCATCAACGTCGGGGGCAAAGAGCTTAAGATCAAGATCCCGGAAGGGATTGATGACGGCATGTCGATTCGTCTTAGCGGAAAGGGAGGCGCCGCGCCCAAAGGCGGCACCAAAGGCGATCTTTACGTTGTAGTGCGGGTGAAGCCACACAAGCATTTGACGCGCGAAGGTAGCATTATCCTCTCAGAAGTGAAAATTTCCATGGTTGATGCAGCGCTCGGCACCGAGATTGATGTCGAGACGGTGGATGGCGATGTACGGATGCGAGTACCGGCAGGCACCCAATCAGGCACGCCATTTAAACTTTCGGGTCACGGCGTGCCACTGATGCGTAGCGACGGTGATCGTGGTCCGCACATTGTGACCGTGATCGTGGAAACGCCAAAGAATTTGACCAAGCATCAAAAAGAACTGCTCGAGGAATTCCGCAGTGGCGCGAAGGCCAAGGGGAAGAAGCGCGGATTCTGGGGGTAGTGGACTGGATCCCAGGCGGCAAACTATCTCAGAAAATACAGCAATAAAAAAATAGGGTTGCTCACACGTGTGAGCAACCCATGCATGGGTTGGCAGTTACACTAATCGCAGTTCGCTAACAGTATTCCTGCGATATTTGTCAAAACGTCTACGCGTCGACGATATTTAACGTCGGTCGGCTTAATCTTGAACACCTGCGATAAAGTTTCCAAATCGCGAATCGACAGAGTACTAAACTCAAGCAAGTGCTCAAGCCCAGCATCGAACAGATCCTCCGCTAGCATCCGCCCAGAAAAATACGCCTGATCTTTCGTGAAGGCATAGCGCCGAGGATTTTTGCTGGTGTCTGTCAGACCGCGATAGATCCGCGAACAAACTTTCCAGACCCGCACTTCGAGTTCATCTTCGCCCGGTTCTTGACCAGCCGCCCGCATAAGTGGGTAAAGGCGTGTCGCCGCCTCCGAAAAGCTATATTCAGCAAGAGCGAGCCCGATCGTCGACAGCGCCCACGGTTTCGCCATGTCTTTCTTCACGCCCTCGAGCATATACTTCGCTTGGTGCTCGATCAGCATAGCATGCCCTTCGTAGAGCGTTTCATCGGCCGGCTTCAAGGCGCCACCGCCAATTAGCGGCAAAATCGCCTGTGCGTTCTCCGAAGCGCGCCAATGCCCCTCAATCTCATGCGCAATCAACTCCAAGAGCTTCAGTCCACTAACCTCGCGCGTATGTGGGATAACAACGATTGGTCCAACCGAAGATTTGTCCCGCACATCAATTGACGTCGCCGAGGTGCTGACCTCAATCGGGCGCGTCCTCTCGATACCGTACTGTTTCGCCACGATCCAGAAGTAGTTACGAATTTCTTCAGGACCAATCTTCATGTTTCGCAGTTCTTTGCGATCATAGTCGCTCAACAGCGCAAAGTCATGTTTCTTTGTACGCGCCGATCCGGCTTCGACCAGTCTTTCTGCTTCGGCATTTGCAGCTTCAAGCAGCTCGGACTGTACCCCAGGGAATATGGTCTCCATGGTGGTATTCAGGAATGACATATCCTGCTCTAATATGGCTCCCGCGCATCCGATGATATAATCTGCCTCTCGAAAGCGGTTTTTGATCATCTCGACGATGGCGCGGTCTTCAGGCCCTTTATATTTTGAGTCTGCGCATATGAATAGAAAGTCTCCGTCAAGCCTGGACAGCTGTGCCCTTTTCGCACTCACCGTCTCCAACAAATCAGTATTGTACCGGAAAACCGGGTCTGTGAAGAGACCTTTCCTTGCCAGCTCCAGCCACTTTTCCTTTTCCTCAGTGGCATTCACCGGTGTTACCATCTCAACCAGATTCAGTCCAGCTGAAATCTCCGCCAGCTCTTCTAAAGCCTCTCTCAGACTGCCTGACATTAGGCCCTTAGCCTCACTAATCGGAATCTCCGCCTTCTTCTGACCTTCACGAATATTCTCAACTGCCTTTGTTGACAAATAAATCAACCCCTTTCTTAAAGATCTAAACTATACAGTAGTTCCGTCTCCCATTAAAGCACACATGGCCAAAAAAGTCAATAGGTAAAGTAAAAAAACCTCCTAAAAAGCAAAAAAATGGCTAAAAATCGCCTCAAATTTTAAGAAAAAGCGTTTATTCTATAGACAAAAGAGAAAAACTGTGCTATAATGGAAAGATAAGTTATGAAAAAATCACTCATCATCGGAAATAGCACTAAAGTTACCATCGCAGGAATCCAAGATATCCCGGCCAAAATCGACACTGGCGCGGAATATTCGTCGGTCTGGGCGACTAACATTCATCTTAATGAGCAGGGGAAATTAGCTTTTCATCTCTTGGGGCCGGCGCATCCGCTCTATACCGGCAAGACTGTGACGGTTGACGACTTTTACGCTGTCAATATCCGTAATTCCACTGGTTATAATTACGTCCGCTATTTGGTTCAGCTGCCTGTCAAGATTAAGGGCCGGCGCATCCGCGCTAGCTTTAGTCTCGCGGACCGCAGCCGTAATAATTTCCCGGTCTTGATTGGCCGCCGTTTGCTTAAGGGTAAGTTCCTGGTTGACGTCTCGGAGCTAGAGGTGCCGTATCCTCCACGCATCCTTGACCAGAAGCTAAACGCCGAGCTAAAATCTGATCCGCGGAGTTTTCACGATAAATATATGGCGAATCCAGAGCAGCCGGAAACCGACCACACACCCGCGAACTAATTGACTTTTGCTCTGACCGCGAGTAAAATAAAGACATGAAGATTGCGATTTTGTCGAATGGTAATGCGAATTACTCTACAAAACGTCTGGTGGAAGAGGCTAGAAATCGCGGACACAAAGTTCGGGTGGTAAAATACAAAAACTGTTATCTTTCTTTGGACGAAAGTCATCCCACGATTTTTTACAAAGGGGAAGAACTAACCGGGTTTGATGTGGTGATCCCGCGAATTGCTAATAGTATGACACGCTATGGCTGTGCGATTGTGCGGCAGTTCGAAATGCAAGGAGTTTGGACTGCTTCTAGCTCGATTGCGATTATGCGCTCGCGCGACAAATTACGTTCGCAGCAAATTATGATCAAAGCGGGAGTAGACATGCCAAAAACTTTAGTTTCACGCAATACGACCGATATCGATGATCTTTTGGACCAAATCAACCTCCCGGTGATCATTAAGCTCGCCTCGGGAACGCACGGAAATGGCGTAGTCTTAGCCGAGACCAAGAAAGCGGCGAAGTCGACTTTGCAAGCCTTTTATCTTTATAACGAAGACGGCACTAATATTTTGCTGCAGGAGTACGTTGAAGAATCAGCCGGGACCGATATCCGCGCGTTCGTAGTTGGCTCGCGCGTGGTAGCGAGTATGCGGCGGCAATCGCTGGATGATGACTTTCGTAGCAATTTGCACAAAGGTGGTGAGGGCGCGAGTGTGCGGTTAACACCAGAAGAGCGCCACGTTGCGGTCAAAGCCGCGAAGGCTATGGGCCTGCATATTGCCGGGGTGGATCTTATGCGCTCGAAACGTGGCCCGTTAGTACTTGAGGTAAACGCTTCGCCAGGTTTTGGCGTGGAAAAGGTGACCGGACGCAATGTGGCTGGGAAGATTATCGAGTATGTCGAGCACAATTGCACCAGGCGCAACCCCAAGGATCGCATCGGCGCTTAATCGGATTTTATATTTTTAGGGAAAACATAAATACTTTAATCTTAGTTTTTTGAAGTCTGGCATATATTATTATCGAAAAAAACATAAGGATTTTGTAAAAATCGATTGACAAAACCGGCAAAGAGGACTAAAATAAACCCATAACCAGAGTTAATAAGGAGATTTTTTATGAAAAGAAGCCAAGTTTTTGTCACTTCGGCTCTTGCCCTTTCGCTTGGCATTGCGGGACTGATGCCAACCGTATCGACTTACGCCGATGGTAGTACCGCTTGTGATGCTGGCGATAAGTCTGTTAATGTCGCGGCCGATGCAACTTTTGCTAGCACGATCGACAATTTGAACGCGGCCGAACCAGGATCGGTAGAAATCACGACCGATGCAGATGGCAAAACGGTCTATACCTTGAAGCAGAATATCTGTGTCAGTGGTACGGCTGCTGTTGCAGAAAAAGGTATGGTCGTGTCTGGCAATATTATCCTGGATCTAAGCGGCCATCATATCGCGACTGACGATGCTGATGCGCGGTTGATCAATGTTGGCAAGAAAGATGGTGATTTGCAGAGTTCGATTGCAATCAAGGGTGCTGGTACGGTCGCCGCGAGTAAGGGAATTCCAGTGCGCGTTTATGGTGGCACCGCTGCGGGCAAAGTGCAAAACGCAGTTGATTTGAGCAACAAAGCCGTGCTTGATGGCGATGTTTATGGTTTGATGATAGGCGCTAATAGCAACAACAGCGCTCATGACGTTACTGTTACGGCTAGCGATAGTACAATTAAAGGCGCTCAAGGTGGTATGTATGTGAACGGTAATGCTCAGGATGGCGACGTGAATATTTCCATTGAGAACGGTTCGACTGTTTCTGGCGGCACTGATTCGGGTATTTATGCTGCAGGTAAGGCGGAATGGATAATTGATAACTCTACCGTCACTGGCTATACTGGCATTAGTGCCAAAGCTGGGACGTTCACTCTGAACAATGCTAACGTCACGGGCAACGGTGCGAAACAAACGCCTGATCCAGCCAATAGTAATGGCATGGGTGAGACTGGCGCCGCGATCGCGATCGAGAGCAACCCAAGTTATGCCGGCGGGGTTAATATGACCATCAATGGCGGTACTTACACTAGCGCACATAACAGTACTTTCTTAAATTACCAGAATGGTAATTATACTGGCGATGGTGAGATCGAAAATCTGACGGTTAACTACGGTCAGTTTAACAGCGCACCTGGCGAGCCGGTTTTCGCGGGCTTCGACAATGGTAAAGCTGCTGAAAACACTTTGGTGGCAGGCGGCACTTTTAGCAGCAACACTGGTATCGATCAATTCCTGCCGGCGGGTTCCGAACTCTCGCAGGATGCCAACGGTAACTTTATCGTGGTTCGTCCAAACGGCATGGGCTCGAATGCGGAGCAAGGTAATGCTAACTCGAACCAAACTAGTGCTGAGCAGGATACCGATCAGGCAGCTAAGGCGGCTGATGCTCCCGAAACTGGTGCCAGCGTTAAGGGTGAGGCCAGTGCCAAATCTTCTGCTACTTCGATTATGGCCAAAATTGCAACCGCGATCACTATGGCTGGTATTGGCGTCTTCTACGCACGTCGCCGTGCTGAGCAGCGCAAGCATAACGCTTAATACTCTCAAAAATAAAATTAAAACGAGCCCCTTTCAAGGGGCTCGTTTTTTTGTGTTAAAAAATTACTCATAATTTACAAAATACCTTTTTTCAAAACCTGGAGTATACTAATCAAATACAAAAGTATACTCTTTTGTATTTGAAAAATACCAAAAATGACAGGGGCGATTTAATACATGTACTCATCAGTAAACTTTTCTAGGCTAGGAGTAAGATTTTGGAAGTGGGAAAACACCCCAAAAACACTCTAGAGAATGTTTATGAAAAGGTCATCAAAACAAAATTGAATTATTTTAAACATAAATACTTTAATATAGGTATGACTAAAAATCAACTTGCAAAAATTACGAAAGTTTGTTAAAATAATACTATGTTAGCGAAAGAGTGAAGAGAGTTATAGCATGGGAAGAGCAAAAGCAACTAAAACTAGCACTGTCGAGCGTCGCACTAAGGCGCCAGCAGCTAAGACCTCATCAGTTCGCAAAAAAAATAAAACCGAGAAACGCACCCGCAAAAAAGCTCCCGCAGTGGCAGTTCTTGAAGAGGAAGCGTTAGCGGAAATTGAAGTGCCATACTTGGCGCCGCCCGTACGAGTCGAGCAGCCCAGTTTGGAAACCTTGTTGGGCACCGACAACCCGAATTACGTTGATTATAATCCTAATGGCATTAAAAGTGCGGAAGAATTGATTTCGGCCTTGCAGGATACTGCACACCCTTATCCGCATCTTGTCTTGGCCGAGGAAATTTTTACTGATAGTGACATTGTGATTAGCCGCGATGTGACTTTGGATCTTAATGGTCATAATTTAATCGCGACGAGAAGCGGTAGCCAAGCCTTGCAGATCAAAAGCGGGAATGTAGTTTTGACTGGTGGAGGGAAGGAAAGCCGGATTTTTGCTGAAGCGCCGGGTAGCTTGGCCGTACGGATTTATGGATCGTCAAACGCTTTGGTCACGGAGCATGCGCGAGTAACGATTGACCGCGACGTTACCTTATTTGCTTCCGGTTCGTATGGAGTTTTGGTGCGTGCTAATGTTAATGCTTGTTACGGCGTAGTGCTGAATCTGCGAGGCAGAATTATCGCGCGTGATGGCATTGCGATTCATGAAAATGTTCAGAATGTACAGGGTGCGCCGATCATGAATATTGAAGATGGCGCGGAGATTGCCGCGGAATATACCGCAATTCGCTCGAATGGTTACAGTATTTGGCATATTGGTAATGTGGAGCTGACCGGAAATTATGGACTGAGCATGCGAGCGGGCGTGGCGAATTTGAATAATACCCAGATTGCGACTAGCGGTCTCGATTTGGGCGAAAAGGACGCCGCCATGATTAATAATCATGGCGGAGATTTCGAGGCTCTGCTCAGCGCGGTGCGAGATCCGGAAGCACTCGCGGAGATTAACGCCATGCTGGGGGGCGGCGCAATTAAAATCGAAAATCATCCTCAGTATAGCAATAGCATCGCCGTAACAATTGACGGCGGAAGTTATGTTAGCCGGTCCGGTTATGTCTTTTTCGAAGATAATTGCCGCGCCGCCCCCCAGCAACTAGCCCACTCAGCTTTGCGAGATTTTACCATTCTCGGTGGTCAGTTCAGTGGGGCTCTGGGAGCCTTTAGTCCTGGGTTGAGCGAAATTGTACAAATTGAAGATGGGAAATTTCTGGATTTACCGGCAGAACAGCAGCAATTGGTGCAGCTCGAGACGCGCCCAGAATTGTATGGCTATCGTGATCCAGAATTTGCACCGCAAAATAACCTATACTGGAACCAGGACAGCTCGCAAATTACCGCGTATACCGAGAATTTTCCCGCAAAATCCGCTTTTGCTACCGATTTGCCGAACTCGTATAATCAGACCACTCCTGATATTACATCGGCTGTCATGGGGGATGCGCAAGAATATGATATGAGCGCAGATTGGTCAAATGATGCCGCATCGGAGAACTTAGCGTCTCGGACTAGCCAAGCCTCAGGGTTTTACGATCAAGCAACTGGTGATTTCGATATTCAGTCAGTACCTCAGCCACGAGACGTCGCGCTGCAAACATCAGCCGTGCAGGTGGAGGAAGTTTCGCCTGCTACGATTGCTGGAAAATTCGAGTCCGAAATAGCCCAAACTAGTAATTCGACTGTCGCCGATTTGGTCTCAGCCGAAGATGATCGGCACAATAAAGATTGGATCTTGGCGGATCGTGAGGAGGCGGACGATTTTGATTTCTTTTGGGATGACGAAGGTGTTGAAGATTTCTCAGAGATCGACCAAACAGCCGACTCAAACGGGTTTTTGGATTTTGAATATTTGCCGCACGAATCTGCTCGGCACGAAACCGCAATGAGCGATTTTGATCTCGAGGAAGCTTGGAATAGCGCCATGGAAAGCAGTAGTCGACATCCTTTCAAGAATCGGGAACGAGCCTCTAAGCGATCGGATGCAGATGCTCAAAATTTGCTTTTCTCGAAAAAGCCAGAACATCCGCTCGTTGATGCGTCGCATGACATGGCGGAAACGCCTAGTGATCCAGAAGGAACAACTTATCCTGCTCTACCCGTCGTTACTGTGGAAGCTGATCAGGAGGCCGCACTGGCTCAATCATCAGGCTTGGCCCCGCAGTTACCGGCCGCGCGGACGGCAACCGAGGATAATTCGGCGGCGGAAATCGCCCGGCTCAAAATGGCCTTGTCCGAAGCGATCAACATGGCGCGCGGCCTTAAAGTGACCGATTATGTTTCTGGCTTTACTGAGCTTCAGACCACCATCCTGGTCGCGAGCACGGTTTACCTCGACCAAAATTCCACTTTAGAAAATATTCGCGACGTTACTTTTCGTCTGGCCTCTGCCTTGGAGCAATTAGTCGAGCAGCCTACCATGGTTCCGACCCTAAATTCCTCAATCACAAACCCCGAAGTTTCATCGCCTTCCTATTTCTGCCTCATGGATAATGATTTAATTTCGGCCAGTTATGAATTGAATCATTATTTAGCTACTTCGGCAAGCGGTAACACCGAAACGATGCTTGATCTTTCCAATTTGGAGCAAATCTCCGCGCATATTTTAGCTTTGTCGGAAGAAAATTACACGCAAAAGAGTTACACGCATCTTCTTGCGACTTTGTCTGATGCGCAGAGTTTAGTTGATGACACCGAAGTTACGCAGGATAAGATTGACACTGCGGTTTATGAGCTGAATCTTGCGCTTTCGGCTTTGCAAGCGTCGCGACATCATCGTCGGATTCAAAAAACCAAGGTGCGCGTCGGGATTTTTGGCAGTTTGAAGGCTGGTGCCGCCGCCGGAATTTCGGCTTATCGTCATAGTCGTATCGGCTCACCTCAAAATCTCTAAAAATAAGAAAATTCCCACTTCCAAAATCTTACTCCTAGCCTAGAAAAGTTTACTGATGAGTACATGTATTAAATCGCCCCTGTCATTTTTGGTATTTTTCAAATACAAAAGAGTATACTTTTGTATTTGATTAGCATACTCCGGGTTTTGAAAAAAGGGTATTTTGTAATGAAAATGAGACTCAGGGGTTGTAAAATTATCAAAAAGTATACTATACTGCAACCATGCCGAAAAAATCCCTCGGTTCAGCGAAACGAAAAGTGATATTCCTACACCCTTCTTTTTGTTTCTACGCGGGAATTTGGGGGATTATTTTTGGTATTGTATTTGGCTTAGTTGTGCGTCAACGTTTGGATCTAAGTTGGGCTTGGCTGATCGTTGCGAGCCTATTTTTACTAATTGCGCTGCGCTTTGCGAATATTTTTATGCTGCCATTGGCGTTTTGCGCGGGGTTTATCGTAGCTAGTTTTCGGATTAATTTTGATTTGACCGGTCAGGTGCAGTTTGCCGAGCTGACGGGAAACGAAGTGACGCTTAGCGGAACCATTATGGAAGATCCAGATCCTAAGGACAATATGGTAGTATTGCGACTTTCGCGAATTTCTCTTCGTCAAGCTGCTGGAACTAGTGCTGTGGAAAACATGTGGAAAACTGGTGCAAAACTTTCCAAAAGTGGTGGAAAACTAGCAAAAAATGTGGAGAAAATTGGTGAAAACTGTGGAGAAAATGTGTATAAATATACCACAGATGGTGGAAAAGGTGTGCAAAAAGTTTTGCTGGCCTCAGTCCAAAACGCTGGAAAGATGCAAAGTTCTTCGGGTGAAGATGGAGAATGGACGAAGCTGGACGGTGTAATTTATGTGCGACTCAGTACTACGGCGGAGCTTGAACGTTCTGATCGAATTATTTTGCGTGGCAAAATTAGTGACGGATTTGGCACCTTTGTCGGCAGCATGTATCGGCCGAAATTGCTCGAGCAACAAAAACCCAATCCACCCGACCTTTTTGTCCAACTTAAAAACTGGTTTTCGCGGGCCACGCACAAATTCATTTCTAGTCCCGCGGCGGAGTTGGGGCTGGGCTATTTGATGGGCATGAAAACTGGGTTGCCGGCCGACCTCGTTACTACTCTGCAAATCGTCGGGATGACGCACGTGGTAGTTGCCTCCGGCGCGCATCTGGGAATTTTGACTAATATGGCGAAAAGGCTTTTCGGAAAATTTTCGAAGTTCGCAGGTACTTTTGCGGCGCTGCTCATGATCGTTTTTTTCGTCATGCTAGTCGGTTTCACGCCATCTATGACACGGGCAGGGCTAGTCGCTAGCCTTTCGCTCTTGGTCGGATATGTCGGCCGCAAATTTTCACCGCTGCGTTTGATTAGCTTAGTTGCTGCGCTAACTTTGCTGATTACGCCGATCAATCTACTGAACTTAGGCTGGCAACTTTCCTTCGCCTCCTTTTTTGGCATTTTGCTGCTAGCACCGCGCATTCAAAAGTTGCTTTATGGTGGCAAAAAAGTGCCATGGCTAGCCGGTATGTTGATTACGAGCGTTGCTACTAGTTTGGTCTGTGCGCCAATTTTGATTTATAATTTTGGTAGCATTTCCTTTTTGTCACTAGTAGCGAATTTAGTCATTTTGCCGACTTTGCCTTACGCTATGTTGTTGGTTTTTCTAACCGGAATTGCTAGCTTCTGGCCTATGTTGGCGCAAGCTTTAGGAAAAATGGCGGAGCTGGTGCTCAACTTGCATATCGATCTGGTTAATTTCTTGAGTGAGAAAACGATGTTTGTGCTGACGATAGAAGCTGAGGAGCCGCGCATTTTTCTGCTTTATTTACCAATTATTATGTTTCTAGTTATCGTAGCTATTGTCCAACTTAAACGTAAGATTGGAAAAATGCCTATGCGATCGTCGAGTCAAGCAACCAGCTCGATTTCGTAGTTGTATGATTGTAAAAATATCGTATAATAAAAATAGTAAAATATGGGAAAAGAAATCAGGCAAATTTACGGTGAAGAAGAAATGCGGGCTTTTGGTGCAGAAGTGGCGCAGAATTTGGCGCGCCCCGTGGTTTTAGAATTGGTTGGTGATGTGGGGGTCGGAAAAACCACTTTTACCCAAGGCTTGGCACATGAGCTAGGAGTTCAAGAACCGCTAACCAGCCCTAGTTTTACCATTTCCAAACGCTACGCCTTGCCGGATGGTGGGGAATTAGTGCATTATGATTTCTACCGCTTGGCAGACCCGGGAATTATGCGGGATGAACTGGCGGAAACTTTGGCAAATCCAGCGAATGTAGTAGTAATCGAATGGGGAGGAGAAGTGGCGGAATTATTACCAAAGAATAGGCTGCGTTTGGTGCTTGCGCTGACTGACGACGGTAGCCGCAGGGTAGAAGTAGACGATTAGTCGATTATTTAATGATCTTATTGTATAATTATATATATTATGAAAATGTATCTCGATACCTCGACTAATAATTGTATTCTGCGCTTAGATGATAAGGAATATCGGTGGGCAGCAGGGCATCAAACGTCGGAAGGGCTGCACGAATTTATCCATAATTGTTTGCAAAAAAATGATGCGGAGTGGCGCGATATCTCAGGAATTACTTTTTATGCTGGCCCCGGGTCTTTTACGGGCCTGAGAATTGGCGCGGCGATAGTTAATGCGTTGGCGGACGTTTTGCAAATCCCGCTTTATGACCAGCATGGTCAGCTTCACCAAATTATTATGCCAGAATATGGGCGTCCAGCCAATATTTCACAGCCGCGTAAATGAAATATTAAATTTTGCTTAGAATTAAACTTTTCGTCTATACCTGTGAGCAAAGTTATGTTATACTTGAAATAGAACTTTATTAATTTTATATTTATTTGTTGACCCGTCAATATAGCGCAAAATATTGACAAACAATTAGGAAAGGTACATTATGAGCATAATTGGAACGATAGTTGTACTTGTGTTGGGAATTTTGATCGGCGCAGGTGCACTATTTGCTTATGATAAGAAAAATGAAAATGGTGGTAAGAATAAAGCTGATGACTTAGTCCGAAAAGCCAAAAACGAAGCCTCGGATATCGTTCTCCAAGCCAAAACTAACGCTGCAGATATTGCTACTAAATCGCAGCAAGAAGAGGCTGAACGTCGGCGCGAGTGGAAAAACACCGAGCGGCGTCTTTCTGAGCGCGAAAATAATCTCGATAATAAACTTGACCAGCTAGAGAAGAAAACCGAGCGCCTAGCGCGGCAAGAAAAAGAACTGGATGACCTGAAAAATGAGGTTCATCAGATCCGCGATCGTCAGCAGGAGAAATTGGAAAAAATCGCCAATCTTTCAAAGGAAGCAGCGCGGGACAAGCTGATGCAGATGACCGAGCGTGATATTAAGCAAGATTTGGCCGGCCTGGTCGCTAAAGAGCAAAAGGAAATTAAACACGAAGTCGACGAAGCGGCGCAAGCAATTTTATTGACGGCCATGGAACGCATGTCATCGGAAGTAACGGCTGATCGAACGGTTACGGCTTTGAAGCTGCCAGATGACGATATGAAAGGTCGCATCATTGGTAAAGAAGGGCGCAACATCCAGGCTCTGCAACGCGCAACTGGCGTTGATATTATGGTGGATGATACGCCGGGAATGGTGGTGCTTTCGAGCTTTGATCCGATTCGTCGACAGGTGGCGCGTTATGCCCTCGAACGTTTGATGAAAGATGGTCGTATTAACCCGAGTTCGATCGAAGAGGCAGTCGCGAAAGCTGAACGTGAGATTGAGAAGGAAGTCGTACGCGCCGGGGAAGATGCGGCGCGCGAGGTAGGTGTTGTGGGCGTGCCGCGTGAATTGCTGCATTTACTCGGAGAGCTTAAATTCCGTACTAGCTATGGTCAAAACGTATTATTGCACTCCGTGGAAATGGCGCACATTGCCGGCATGATTGCAGAAGAAATCGGCGCCAATAAGCGAGTAGCAAAAACCGCCGCGCTCTTGCATGACATTGGCAAAGCCGTAACTCACAAAATTGAGGGTAAACACGCCGAAATTGGCGCCGAGCTGGCGAAGAAATACGGTATGCCGGACGATGTAGTACACGCCATGGCCGCCCATCATGACGATATTGAACCAACCACTCCGGAAGCTGTCATTATTAAGATTGTCGATTCGCTTTCCGCAGCGCGCCCCGGCGCACGCAATATTTCGGCTGAGAATTTTGCCGAACGCATGCGTGACCTCGAAAATATCGCTACCAGTTTCCCGGGCATCGACAAAGCTTATGCTATTTCTGCCGGGCGTGAGATCCGGGTGATTGTCGAGCCGAAACAGATCGACGATTTGTCTGCCCTGAAAATGGCACGTGACATTGCCAATAAAATAGAGGCAACCATGTCTTATCCCGGCGTGATTAAAGTTAATGTGATTCGAGAGACGCGCGCCGTTGAATATGCTAAGTAGCCATACCGACCGAGATTCCGCTAAAGTAAAAGCTCTCGCCGAGCATGGTAAGGGTGATCAAGATTGTGAATGTCTGCAAGCCGAATTAAGCGGCACACGTTCGGAGGCGGATGATTGCGGCGCCAGCCTCACGATTTCTGACCAGCCGATCGTGCGTAAGCGTCTTTCGCGAAAAACGAAGATAAAAGTTATCTTGGTCGGGATCATCGTCGCGATCTTAGCGGTTTTAATTATCTTAGATCTAGCTTTCGATGGTCCAGTTACACATCTTTTATCCAATCGTGATGAATTAGTTAGTTGGATTGAGTCCACGGGTCCATTTGGTCCAGTCATCTTCATCGTACTGCAGATTTTGCAAACTGTAGTTGCGCCAATTCCGGGGCAAATCGTCGGCAGCGTAGGCGGTTTTCTCTTCGGCGGCTGGGGGATATTGTGGACTTTGATCGGCAGCACCATCGGCTGCTGGATTGTCTTTGTCTTGGCGCGCAAATTTGGGCGGCCGCTGCTCGAAAAAATTTTCAAGAAATCGGTAATTAAAAAGTTTGACTTTGTGCTCGAGGCTAAGAGCGCAGCGCTGATTCTTTTTGCGGTATTTTTATTGCCCGGGCTACCGGACGACATGGTTTGCTATCTAGCGGGCTTGACTAACGTGCCGATTTCGCAATTAGTTGTCCTGGTCACTCTGGGGCATCTACCAACGATTGTTTTAACTAATTACCTTGGCTCCGGCTTGAGCGATAACCTTTTCCTGGTGGTATTAATCGGCGTGGCGGCTATGTTAGTTTTGGGCTTGGCCACGTGGCAACGAGAACGAATCATGAATTTCTTAAAACGGATTGCAAAAAAGTAGTTGGAAAGCTAGCGAAATGAAACTATATATCGTGCGGCATGGTGAGACAAATTATAATGTGTTAGGATTACATAATGCCGATCCGGCGATTAGGGTTGTATTAACTGAAAAAGGGATCCAGGACGCGAAGGGTGTAGCCCGAAAATTACAGTCCACCAAAATTGATCAGATCTTTGTTTCTGAACTTCCGCGTACGCAGGAGACGGCGCATATTATTAACCATGAGCATCAAGCTCCAATTACGATTGACGCAAGACTAAATGATATTGATGCCGGTTTCGAAGGTAAAAGTGTTGACGAGTATCATGCTTTGCGCGACGCGGCGCCCGATAGTTATAATTTTCGGTACGAAGGCCACGAAGCGCCGAGTGATGTTCACGACCGAATTGCGAATTTTCTCGGTTCTTTACGTGCAAGCCCGACTTTGCAAAATCAAAATATTCTCGTGGTCACCAGCAAACATTGTTATCGTCATTTCCAATCCTTGATTGATGGAATTGACCCGCACCAAACCCTGCGTAAAGAAATACTAAACGGCCAGATTCTAGAGCGTGAAATATAACCGTTAAAATCTTAGCCATAATTGTATAGCGCAGGTAGATCCAAGAGTTCTTGCAGACTATTTACTTTAGCAAAGCAACAATGGTTGATATACCGCGCACTCGGATTTTTACTCAGTTGCTTCAGCTCCTGAAAGGTAAGCTCCTGTCGCTCAATTTTTTCACCAGCATCGAGCTTTTGCGGATATTCGCCAATGCATTCGGTTGCCAGAAAAGTGTAGACAATGCGATCAACCTTTGAATTCGGCTGGCGCGTCTCGATTAATTTCCAATTTTTAAATTCAAGACCTGACTCCTCTAATAGTTCACGCTTCGCCGCCATGAGCTCATTCTCTGAAGCATGGTCATGGCGCCCACCAGGAAAAGAATAATACCATTCGTCACGTGTCGGCTGCTTTTCTTTTGAGATGACAATTTTATCATCGCGCACCGCAATCGTCATGACCGTATCCGGCGCCTTAAGCATTTCGAAAGTTTCAATCGAATCATCATACATTTTCTGTGGCCACTGATAGACCTCAAAAATCACCCCGCGAAATTTCAATTCCGCTCCTTTTGGCAAAAGCCGAGTATTTTTAGGCACAAAACACCTCATTATATAACAATACTAGCGCAGATTAGATAAAAAATCAAGTATAAAATCTAAGAAAAGTTTTGTTTTTGTCAATTTGAGTAATTTTTGAATATTTGCGGCATAATATAATCATAAATATTAAGACAAAAGGAGAAAAATGAGTCTCAAAAATATTAATCAAGAAATTAGCAAAACCGCAAAAGAAGATTTCGAAAAAACCAAGGAAGATTTTAGCAAAGCTAAAGACAAAGCAGGTGAGATTAAAGACGATCTTGGTGAAGAATTGCATGGGGCCGGAGAAACGGTCGGCGAGAAATTTCACGAGGCCGGACAGAATACCTCGAATTTCTTTGCGAAACAAGAACAGAAGATTGGCGGCGCTATGGAGCACGGCGGCGAATCTCTAGAAAAGCACGCTCAAGGAAAATAGTCTAATCGGCAAAATTGACCCCATCAACCGCAAAGTTGGTGGGGTTTATGCATATCTGATATAATTGAGGCAAGATAAACGAAAGGAAAACATGAAACTAATTCTGGCGTCGTCTGGCTTTACTAATGAACCGATTATCCAAGCTTGCGAGGAGTTGGCGGGTAAACCGCGTGCGGAGATTAATTTCTTGATTATTAACGAGGCGATTAAAGGCGAGCCGGGAGATCATCGTTGGTTTATTGAAGGAGTGGAGGAGATCGCGGATAATTTCGGCGGTAACATTGAATTCGTCGATTTGCAGTCGCAACCGCTCGAATATGTTGAAGCACGCATTGAACTTGCTGATGCGATCTTTTGCTTTGGCGGCAATACGGATTATTTGGCAAATGTATTGAGAAAAACTGGTTTTGCTGATATTTTGCCAAAAATTCTCGCGGAAAAAGTTTGGATTGGCAGTTCGGCGGGGTCGTGCGTGCTCTGCCATAAGGAATCAAAGGATACGCAAGAAAATATTTTCAATGAAGACCGTTTGGCGGAAAATTATCTGAACCTTGTGCCGATATTTTTTCTGCCGCATTTTCATAGTGATTGGTTTCCGCAACTCAAAGAAGAAGTAGCGATTCGCGAGTCAAGGAGTACCGATCTACCAGTTTATTTGATGTCAGACCAATCGGCACTCGTCGTCACTGGCGAAAAAGGGAATTTGAATTATAAGCTGATTGGGGATGATTATCTTGTGGCAAAAAATGGTGAGACGATCGGATGAACTGAGAAAAGTAAAATTAGATTATCAAAAATACTACTTATCTGCCATATAAACATTATGACAAGATTGGCAGGTGATTTCTAGATGGTAATTGGAGATTCTATTCTCTAGAATTGTAATCAATGGTGCATGGTTTTCGGGACAACACAGGCGGTTTCTGATGATCTCTAAATTTCGCGCTGACTGTTTACCGGTCTCGCTATCTTCGAAATTAATACGGATCTTACCTTGGTTCCCGCACTGGCATCGGTATTTTAATAGAATCTCGTCATAAGTAGCATAGCATAAGAAACCGATATTCTCATTACACCTGTTGCAATAAATCTATTCGCCGTAGTTATTTGCCAGCTTTGTGCCGATCAACTCTTTTTCTCTGATATTTCTCGACACACTTCCATTGTATTATATGCTGTTACGCAAGAAAATAACAACTTTATCGAATCGAAATAATCGAAGTCTTTCCGTTGATGCTATCGGAAAAGGTTGCTCGAAAAACTAAGCCATCATCATTCACCCAAATGTACATCTTTGAAGTCGGAGACTTTACTTCCAGATGTCCCGCGACGCCGCCAAACTGCTCAACTGTCTCGTCGTAAGTATATGAGGTTCCTTCGCGCAATAAGTTTTGTAGTTCATAGCCCTTCGCGATCTTGAAAGTGCTATCTTTGATTTTGTCTTTGTCATAAGTACCCTTAACTGTACCCGATCCGTCTTTATATTCGATTGTGATTTTCTTTTTGTCGGATAGTTGCCAAGTGTACTTTTCTTCCGTATCGGCCTTTTCGCCCTCAAATCCCATAACTTCGTTCGCTTCTGTGAGTGTCATTTTCGGTTCGAGCAACTCCATACATTCCTCGACATCGCAATTCGCCCTAGGCGCTAATTCCAAAACTTCGCCGCTACCATCATTGTCGCCGGAATTGGT
Source organism: uncultured Candidatus Saccharibacteria bacterium (assembly GCA_947428935.1). Classification (GTDB taxonomy): domain Bacteria; phylum Patescibacteriota; class Saccharimonadia; order Saccharimonadales; family Saccharimonadaceae; genus Nanosyncoccus. Next base: position 24,649 of record CANENS010000009.1, read on the forward strand.
CTGATTGTTTTCCATCAGTGCCACAACGCCTAGCAAACCTAGGAGTATCGCGGTTACTACGGCGATTATGATTGCTGCTGAATTCTTCGTATCTTTCTTCATGTGATCTCTTTATCCTTAAGCTGGTCGGGGTTACTGGGATCGAACCAGCGACCTCACGTCCCCCAGACGTACGCGCTACCACTGCGCCAAACCCCGACTACTAGTATTATAACACGGATAAGCCGATTGGCATAGAGGCATAACAGTTAGATTTGAACAAAAAAAGTCACATTTTGTCTTTCGAGTAAAATCGGTTATAATAGTTAAGGTAAAGTGAGGTCAAGAAAATGCAGGAAAGCGATCATTTAGTCGGAGAAAAGTTCGAACAGTCGGAATCAACGGCAGAAGTCAGTGCGGAACAACAGGAACAATTTGAAAAATGGAATGCCGCGATGTCGGAGGGGAAAGTCCCACCCTTTGACGATAGTAGTACGTGGCTTGAAGCTTATCTAGAAGGTGCGCAGGGAGGTTCGGTCCCGAAAGAAGATTATTATGCTGAGCAAATGCGAAAAGTTATTGACGAATCTTGGGGCTCGTCGCCGGAATCCGACGATAGTAGAGAAAAAGACTCGGAAAATCAGACTTTCAAAAATCTGCACAAGGATTGGGAGGAAGCAGCAAAAGCAGATTCCGTCGACACAAATAATGATAAAAAGCTAGAAACGGTCGGTGAAGGGGAAGAGGATGATGAGATAGAATTAGAGTTTCTCAAGGGCAAAGAACGGGATGTTGTGAGTGGCGAAACCGAGAAGACTTCCTATAATGATGAATTAGGTCAGGCAAGCCAAATGGCGGGGTATGGATTCGATGCCGCAGCCAAAATGTATGGCTTGGAAACGGTTTTGAAAGAAATACGCGATACCGACGAAAAAGATCGTGATGCAAAAAATCCTATTGGTGCGATTTATGACCGTTTAGCACCCGATCCGAAGTCGCGCCGCCAATTATTTGCCGAAATCTACAAGGATTCAGTAGAACCTAGTAAATATGCTACTGAAATTAAAAAGGATACTCCGACCGAACGGATTGGCCTTGATGTGCGTAATCATTTTTACGAAAGAAGCGCGGACGCAGACTCGAGCTGGTATTGGCGGAGGTCGCAAGAGAATGTTACGCAAAACGCAGTTGATGCAATCAGCTCCACGAAAAGACTTTTGGATGCTATTGAGAACGACGAGGATTTCTCAAAATTGCGCGAGCGCGCGGCCAGACAAAATAAGGAGCCAATTAAATATCTGCTATATAATGATGTTAATTCGACCTTATCTAAATTCTTTGACAATGTGGGCGAGAGTTTGGAAGAAAACGCTAATTTAGCGATTCAAGAATTGACAAACGAGGAGTATAAAAAGGGCAACACAGAGTTTTTGCAGGACGTTAGAGAGCTTGCAAAAAATGAAGATCCGACCAACCTTCTGGAATACGTCGAAGATATTGAGGCGGAAATTGACCAACCTACCGCAGACAAAGCGATGAATATTTTGAAAGAAACGCATCCTGATCTTGAATTACAATTGACTGACGAATTTAAAGCCAATATAATGAAGTTAATCAGTAATAAAATCCCGAAGTAAAGGAATTTAGGCAATGAAAATATTGCAATTAAACATTTGGATGGGGAAAGTTGAAGGAAATCTGAAGCGATTTTTAGAAAAACACGATTTTGACGTGATTTGCATGCAAGAGGTCATGTTTTCCAAAGATCGCGAGTTGCACCTTTCGCGTCTTTGTTTTGATTGCTCCCAAATTATTAAAATCAGTAGGATGCCACATGCCTATTTTTCGCCTAATTGGAGTAGCGAAATCGCTGGCGGCACTTTTGAACTCGGGAACTTGATTTTGAGTAAAATTCCAATAGTAAGCACTGAAAATATTTTTGTGAGTGGGGAATTTAAAACCAAAACAGTTCTTGGCGAGAAACCGGGAAATAATTTGAATGTTCAAATCGTAAAACTACAGAATAGTTTTACGATTATAAATCACCATGGCTACTGGCAGCCGAATCCAATTGGAAACGACGACACGATCCGGGCTTTTGAAAAAGTCGCGCAAATTGTTCGTGCACAAAAGACACCTTTGGTCATGTGTGGTGACCTGAATATTATTCATGAGTCGCCTGCTATGCGCCCATTCGACTTTTTGCGAGATTTGACACACGAAAATAATGTTAAGAGCACCCTTTCCGGATTGAAGTTTGATGGTGAGGTGCCTTGCGATCATATTTTGGTAAGTTCGGACGTAGAAGCGGAAGATTTTATAGTGTATAATGATTTAGTTTCGGATCATTTAGCGATTGCTGTGGAAGTAGAGGTGAAAAATGCGGCCTAAAATCGTGACGCTTTGCGGCTCAATTCGTTTTTGGGATAAAATTCAGGAAATGGCCGAGCGCCTAGAGCTCGAAAATCATTTTGCCGTAATCGGGATTACTCCGCACGTCATGAAACGAGATCTTTCGCCCGAGGAAGAAGACCGGCTGGATGAACTACACCGTGAGAAAATCAAAATTTCCGACGCCATTTTTGTGGTGAATGTTGATGGCTATATAGGGAAGAGTACGGCCTCGGAAATCGCTTTTGCAAAAGAACTCGGTAAGGAAATTTTATATTTGGAACCGCATCAGATCGCTTGATATAAAGCTTCAAACATGGTATTCTAGAGTACGGAACGATAGATTTGTAGCTTAAAATTATGGTTCATATTGGAGGTGTATATCAACAATGTCCAAAACTAAAGGCGTTTGTTTAAAAAAAGAACCTATTTTGTCGGCTGAACATTCATTACAAGTGACGACTCTAATTGACGGCGCAACCTACGCTGACATAGCACAGGGAAATCATGTAGGGATTTTTAATGCTCTGCACCATTTATTTCCATCCCGAAAAATACAAGCCGGCCTCGACCTGTGTGGAATCTGTGGCAAGACTAAAAGTGACGACTGTGGTTTTGAATTCGACGTCTTGCAAAGGACGGGCTTCTGTTCCTCTGCCGATGATATGAGGAGGCGCCTGAACTCTTTGAAGAGAAGCGAGCGCAGTCAATACTATTTATGTAATGGTCTCTTCGCTGCGGCTTATTTGAGTGAGTCTAGTAGCGCTACTAGTAGCTATCATTTTCTGATTACTTGTGCTTCTTCGACTAGCGAAGGAGGACCTCGCGGAGCACTATTGCCAGCCGTTTCGGATTATCCGGCGGAAGAACATCAAGAACCAGTCTCTCTGACTCAGATACTAGAAAAACTGCGCCAAAAGTCACATACATTTTTGCTGTTGGTGGATTCGCAGCGTGAATTTTGGCGAGAATATTATGATCGGGAGCAAATAATCTTGGTTAATCAACCATATTGGATATCATTGATCGAAGCGGCGGTTATCGGCATTGTGGAAGGGAGACTTGACCGGGAGGGTGTAAAATCCTTTTTGAGCAACCACACTGGAAATGAGACGACCGCAAACATTATCACCGGCCACCTACGCAATGTGTTGCATAGGTTAGAAGTTGATTCATAAAATAATAAAGGCCCCTATCCTAGGGGCCTCGTTTATGCCAACTGTTTCATCAATGCTCGATATGCTTCTAGAAAAGCTTGATCGTTCTTCTTTTTGCTTAGACTGTACTCCTTCTTCAAGTAGATTTTACGAGCTGGACCAAAAAATTGTTCGGCATATCTTGAGTTAAAGCGGCAACTCTTCTCCTCTAAGATCAGGCCCAAGGTCTGAGTATAAGTTTCGGGCGGGAAATTATAAGCCATCGCGAAACACAAATCCGCATATAGAGCCAGGGAATAAATATTGCCTCTCGAATTTATTGAGACCATAGGGCTAAACCAACCTAGCGCAATACAAACGGATGACAGGATGACTGAAAAACAACTTAGCCAAATCCGTATCGGAAACCTCAGGAAATTAGGGTTCGAACATGGCATAATTGCTATCACTCCTAATGCTCTAATCTCCGATTCTAAGTGACGAGCGACTTGATCACCTACTCCAAAGGTTATAATCTTCGGCTTATAGTTGTGCGTTATTATATCGCTTGCAACTAGATCAGCAGTTGCTTCTGGTTTCCAGCCTGCCTTTGCGCGCTCGACAAACGTAATTCCTCCACGTAACTCTTGCGAAATTAGTGATATGAATCTTTTGTCTTCTGGGTCGCCAATAAAATAATGCATAACAACCCCCTCTCCTTCTCGAGCGGGCGAAGCGGAGCGTATCAGTGTTAATTCACCACTGATCTTGCCAAACAGTCGAACCGCCACAAAGCTAATACTATTCAGACAAAGCAAAACCGTCAGAACAAAAATCGAGTACTTCACACATCATCACCTCCTTTTTACAACTGTGTGATAACGTAATTATATCATAGAATTAATCGAGCCGGTTGCAATAATCATCTTTAAGGTGTTTGCCGCGTCTACGTTTCGCTTTGCACAACGAAAACCCCAAGGCAAAACTTACCTCGGGGTGATAATTCAAGGCTAGATTAGCCGCAATATTATTTTCTATAAAAATCAAATACATCACCTGGAAGCATAGGAACGAATTCCGCACCTATATTTTCGCAAATACCTTTTAGAAAATTATCGTAGATGTCTTTGCCCATTTTTGATAATAGGCCATCATGCATCGGTATGACATACTTCGGTTTCGCGACTTTGATAAATTCTACGCTCTCCGAAATTTTTGCCCACGGCGCAACTTCTGGCACTAAAAGCATAGGCACAGGTTTTGTCGAATCCAATAAGTCAAAAGAATCGCCTGGATTAAGTACTTGGTCATCAATAACTACGCCGATATTACGACATGGTACTTTTCCAGCAAAGACCGAAGCATGATCTTTACTGAAGAATTCTAGCTTAAAATCGCCAATTTCAGCAACATCTCCGCCAGCCACTAAAGTCAGGTTTGATATTTCAGCATTGACATCTTCCGGTGCGAAAAATTTTGCATTTGGATTTAATTCGAGAATTTCAGTAATTTTTCCGGCTGAAAATGATCGGAATGAATGTGCGTAATAATAATTGCTACGACATTTTCTAGCTTAGGTAAAGTATCGGCGAATTCGACGGGGTCAAAAACCAATTTTTGATCATCTTTTTCTAAAACTAAGCCAGAATGTTCTAATTTTGTAATCTTCATTTTTTCTTCCTTTTTAATAAAAAATTATCCCTGCGAAGACTTCCTTATCGGGTGCCGTAAAACGGTTTTTAATTTTTCTACAGCACATCGACGGGGATCGCTGAGATAAATTTCGTGATGATAGCGTGGATTTTGAATATCCAACTCGTAGCCTTGATCTCTAGCGTACTCATCCATGGCCGCTATGGTTGCCGGCTCGTCATCGTAACTTCCGATATGCATGCATTGGACGACAAGTCCCTCGTCATAGCTAAAGAATTCAACTTTCGAAAAATCTTTTTGCTTTTTTCGCGTTGCCTCCTCGACCGCCCAATTAAAATCTTTTTCCTGCACAAAATCCGGCAAACGAATCACTGAGATAAATTTCATTTCATCTTTGCGACTATAATCGAGGCCTTGTACACCATCCTGCCACCAAAAACCTTCAAGCGGCGGCACTACATAATCAAAATACCCTTCAATTCGATAATTAGTTTTCTTACTCATCTTCAGCGTAAAAGCGACCGCATATAAAAGTTCGATAGATTTTTTGTATTCTCCGCCTTCAGCATTAGGATCACCAGCTCCCCGCACTGCTAAATAATTCATTTTCGGAATTTCAATAATGTCAGGCTTATTTTTTGGTAAATAAAATTCCTTATATTCTTTCTTAAAATCAAAAGCCATTATTCCTCCTCATCTTTCCAATACCACCATTTTAATTTTTCTTCATCCAAATTATCTCCATTTTCAGTGTAATATACTGCCATTCGAAATAAATATAATTGACAACGATCTTCACGAAAACCCTTCGCCTCGCAATCACGCAGATATAATTCTTCTGGATCTCGATCTTTTAAATCTTCAACATAATTAATCCCAATGTTCGCTAAACTTTGCTTTGTCTTTTTGCCTACACCCGGAATCGTGATTAAATCGGTCCTCATTTTTTCATTATATCATAGCTCCTTAAACCAGAAATACCTCATTATTTCAGGAAGATCTTATTATATTATAAAAACAATCACTCAAATCCTCAGATTATTAGTTTTTTGAAAATGTTTATGTTATAATAAAAATAAGACTGGAGTGAAAAATGCAACAAATTTATATTGTCACTGGTGCAAATGGTTTTCTCGGCAACAATATCGTTCGAAAATTGGTCCAAGATCCAAATAATCACATTCGTGCCCTTGTTTCATCCTTAGACCGTGCAAACGCGCTCAAGAATCTGCGTTGTGAAATTTTTGCGGGTGATGTGACGAAGCCGAACACTTTGAATGAGATTTTTGATGTACCGAGATCCGCACAAGTGTATGTCATTCACTGTGCAGCCGTAGTTTATATTAAATCGCAGCCCAATCCTGCGGTTCGTGAAGTTAATGTTTTTGGTGCTAAAAATATAGCCGAAAAGACCCTTAGTGTTGACGGTAAACTAGTTTATGTAAACAGTGTGCATTCAATTCCTGAACTTCCAGACGGAGAAGTCATGTCAGAAATTCGTAATTATAATCCAGAAAAAGTGATTGGCGAATATGCCAAATCGAAGGCCGAGGCAGCACGTTTAATCCTGGAAATGGTGGATAAAAAAGGGCTGGATGCCTGTATCGTGCAGCCCTCGGGAATTATAGGACCATACGATTACAGAATTAGCCATCTTACCCAACTAATTATTGATGTGGCCACCGCCCGATTAAAAGCCGGCGTGAAGGGCGGATATGATTTTGTTGATGTACGTGACGTCGTTCAGGGAATTTTAAATGCTTGTAAAATAGGCAGGGTGGGCGAAAGCTACATTCTTTCTGGTCACTACTTGACGATCCCAGAGTTATTTCAAATGATCGCTCGAGTTACTGGGCAAAAACCAATCCAAACTTTTCTGCCATTTTGGCTAGCAAAATTGACTGCACCACTTTCTGAAATATACTACAAGCTCAAAAAACAACCGCCACTCTATACAAAATACTCACTTTACACGCTAAGTTCGAATGCGAATTTCTCGCACGCCAAAGCCGATCGAGAACTAAAATATTTTTCGCGTCCTCCGCAAAAGACTATTGATGATACCGTATCATGGTTGAAATCAGTTGGTAAAATTTAAAAGTTTATTTAAAACGCCTAATCTTATCAAAATTGGTTGAGTTTGCAGCGGAACGTAATTTAGATTTGGAACCGTAGTGCGTAGAATTTCCCGGGCTATCCGATAACATATGTTGCGCGAAAGGGAAACAAACCGCCCGTTGGAGATTTTTACCAAAAATTTCTGGATACCAAGAATTCTCCGTAAGTTCTATATCATCTAGTGGCACTCATGTCAGCCAAAAATTTACCTTCGTAGGTGGTAGTAATGATAGCTTCTTCAGCCTCAGCAGAACGTAAACCGTTCAGTTCCTCGCGCAAAATCATCAGCTTTCATTATCACTATTATAACAAAAGATCTGCTCGGAATGCTATAATATAGAAAATAATTTTGGAGTAAATATGAGCGAGCACGACCTGAGCAATCAACATTTATATTTAACTTCTAGTTTCCGTGGACCTGGCGTTGCGCGACTAGTGATACCACACGTGGAAAAGTTGCTCAATAAAACTGCGCAGGAAATAAAAGTTTCTTACATTATTACGGCTGGCAATCTCAAGCCAGCTGATCAGCGCGATTGGATTAATGAAGGGCGAACAATAATGTTGGAACACGGCTGGCAGGTTTTTGATTACGATATTGTGGGTAAAAGTGAAACTGACGTCAAAACGGAACTTGACGGTAAAGATATTATATTCGTGCAAGGTGGTTCCTGCATGTATATGCTCGAGCAAATGCAAAAATGTAATTTTGCGCAAATTGTTCGTCGACTCGTCTCGCAGGGCGTGCCTTATATTGGTGAAAGCGTCGGCTCGATGATTACTGGCCCGGATCTTTCGCCATACAAAGTTTTGTTAAAAGACCGGCGCAAAAATCCTACTGAGCTAGAAAGCTACGCTGGCATTGGCTTAGTTAATTTTCTATTTCGTTCGCATTGGAATAATCCTACCAAATACCAAAATTCTGCCGAAAATATTATGAATAATTTTAAAGAATTTTTCTCAATTTCGTCACCGTTTATTTTGCTGAACGATAATCAGCTAGTTTACGTTGAAGGCGATAATTTTCAAATTTGGGAAGGGAAGTAAATTTTATCAGGATTATATCACAGCGGCATCTCGCAAGATTTTCCAATAATCTTCATAAGGTTCGGCAATAGCTTGAAAAATATTTTTGCCAGTAATCTCGAGATATTTCTGAACTAGGTAAAAGCCTGCGCTATAGCCCGACCAACGCGGAAATATACCACCGCCAAAAAATATATCATTATATTTATAATTATTATCTTGCAAATTTGGCTTCAATAAATCTAAGATCTCGCGATTATTATCCGAGCTGCATTTTAAAATTGTTTCGAGGAAAAATGTTTTCTCAGTTTGGGTTCTAGTAAATTCTGCTTCAAGCTGAGTCGCTATACCTTCGCTGATTAATTCAGAAAATAAATCTTTAGCCCATTCGGAATTATATCCCCATCTAATCGCATGACCTAACTCGTGTATCAACATCTCGGAAAGTTTCGCAATGGTTGCTTGCTTCGGCTCTATGTTGATCACGATAAAATCGCTTGCATACGTTCTTCCACCGACACCATCTTCCGGAATCAAAATATCCGACATACGCGAAGTTACCACCACATCGACTTCCCAATTGATTTTAAATTTTTTCAAAATAAATTCCTCGGCGCGTTGGAAAGCTTCTGGAATATAATCAAGCAACGGAGCGAGCGAGTTATTCGCATTTGCTGGCATATAATGGATTCTACGCATATATATAGTATATCATTAAAGTCGATAAACCCGCTATTTACAAAACATAAATTTCTCGGTATAATCAAAAAGTGGGCAAGTAAATTAAAATGAGAAGAAAAGGGGGAATTAATATGTCAGAGATTGATGCTAGGTGCCAGAAGATTGCAAATGTTGCACAGAAACATCTTATTGCTAAGGAAATAGCTCAGAAGCAGGCTAGACAGCTTCTCGAAAAAGCTGGGAAAGATTCGATGAATAACCTCCTAGCCAAACTATACGATAAGCTCCATGAACATATTTATGGAGGTTGTGGGCTGGGCACTGAAACTAGTGTATTCATAGAAGATGTAAGCTCCTATGGACAAGAGATTATAAACGCGGTAGCTAAGGGTAGTGGGCTCAAGCTGGGTCTTGATGAGGGTGCTCAGGCATGGTTGAATGTGGAATTTAGCGGTACGCCTAAGCGATATGTGCTAAAGCGACAACTCCAAGATGGTCAAGAAGAGCGTGTTTTTGATTTTGCTAAACTCGTTGCTGAAAGTAATCGCCGCGTTGCATTGTGGCATGAAGGTGTAAACGATCTAGCGGAACATTGTATCCAGATAATCGTCGACTGCCTAGAATCTAGGGCGGAGAATCATTACGGTATTCCGCAGACGATCATTGTCGAGAAGAATCGTCAAAATGCTTTTGCGACGAATTTTGATTTTTGCGGTCTTAAACTTGAATTTGGCAAACTTCAGCCTTGGCAAGTTTCGGAATTGGAGGCTGCGATTAATAAGCGAATTTCTCACGGCGCAGTGGAAGCTAAACGGGTAGGAACTTTTACGCATAGCGCCGCGCTCTGGTTCGAACTTACAAAGAAGACCAAGAAAGTCGTCGAAGATGCAGTTTTTGACTATGCCGAATTTTATCATCATTATGACGAGGTAACGCCTGAGCTACAGAATGTCATCCAGAAGATTTCCGAGAATCTACAAATGGTCCCAGAAGAAGATCAACTTTTGGCTCTAAAGCCTCAGTCCAAACTACTATACTATATTGACACTGAGGAAGATTGGGATAATCTCCAAACAGCGTTTGGCTCTAAATACGGATTTTTCAAAGATGACTTAATTGTCGCTATAGAAAAAGCTTTGCCCGGAGTTATGATAAAAAGCATAAATTTTCAGCAGGATACAAAGGGCTGGGTTTCTCCAAGAGGCTGCGCGTACGGTCATTTTAGCGAGAATCAAAGGATGGAGTTCGATTGCGAAAGTGTGGCCGATGGCTGTGATATTGCAAGGCGCATGGTGAAAGCTAGAGAAAGAATTTATGATCTAAAGACTAGCCAATTTGGTTCATTGGTTGACGCGACAACAGAAAAGTTATTGTCTATCGTCGAGACAATTCTCCTCAGAGATTTTAGCCCTGACCTTGATCTTCTGCTTCAATACAGTTTTTTTCTAGATTCTCAAGTAGATTTTATTGTCTTAGTAGATGGCTGTAAAGTAGATTTGACGAAAATCAACGATGAGGAATTGTCTTCTCGTCTAGTATGGGGAATAAAACAACGCACGAAGGGTTTGTTTGAAATAGACTCTCGTTTTTCTAAGATTCATTTGAATGTTTCTTCTCGTAATTAAATGGACACTCCGGCTTTGACGCCACGTTTGTCTAAAATATTTTATCTAACTCCTCGTAAAACGGGGAGTTTTTGTTTTATACATTATGATAAATTAATTTTAGTAAAAAATGATTCATTTTTCTAATATTTTAATGAAAAAATAGGCCGAAAAATATTTAAATATAATTTGTGCGAATATGGCAAGCTAATCCATTTAGATCTTTTATATAAAAGCACGTAAAAATTTATAAAATAATATATTTGTATGATTTTATTCAATTTAATTTTCGTGATGTGAAAAAGTAAGTTAAAACTTTCTGATCTTGCAGATATAATATTTAATCGCCAAGAATATCAAACATCAGGGGGAGCCGGTGAAAGATTTTTATATCGCGAACTGTTAAAAGTCGGTATACCTAAAAATCAGATTTTTCGTAATGTTTATATTCCTATTTCAGTTCATCAAAAACTACAGAAAAATAAGACTACTGAAAATCGATATTTTAGTCGTCTCAAAAAAGGGGAATTTTTATTTTTGAACACAAAAATTACCAAGGTAAAATTTATGGTGATGGAAGGTCGAAACGGTGGATGCAGGTTCATCATGGCAAGAGAGAATTTCTTAGTCCAATTGCGCAAAATGATTATCACCGCAAACATCTACAAAAAATGATTGGTGAAAATATTCTAATCTATACTTTTATTTCGCATTCGTCCGCTGGAAAGTGGACGGTGCAGAATTTACCACCAGAAGCAAATTTTTTGCAGAAACCAGGAGATTTTATGAGGGTATATCAGAATATGCCGGATTGTCCGCAAATGACTAATCAGTTTCATCGGCTTATTGATACTTTTGGCGCTCTTTCACGTCCAGGTAATGAGGTAGTTCAGAAACATATTGCAAATTTAAAAAATAAATAAAAATTAATTTTATAATAACCACAAAGAGAATAAAAAATGAGTAGTCAAACAAGAACAAGAACTAAATCTAAAAATACCAAACTCACAACTTGGGGCTATATCTGGCGATTAGCTGTGTCAATCATGATTCCTCTGGCCGTGGGAGGATTGTCTGCCTTAATCACTGGCGATGCCATGTCGGCGTTTGGTAATTTGAGGCAACCACCACTGGCACCTCCAGCTTGGCTGTTCCCGGTTGCTCGGGCGATTTTATATGTTTTGATGGGGGGTAGCTTGTTTCTTGGTTCGGATCCGTGCGATCGATCGTCAAGTAACCGTGAAGGAAAAGACGACATTCTTCGTAATTTACGGGATTCAGCTGGTTTTTAACTTTCTCTGGTCGATTGTGTTCTTTAATTTAGGCTGGCATTGGTTTGCTTTTATTTGGCTGATTATACTCTGGCTGATGATTTTGGCTTTGGTGATTTGGGGATTCAGGAATCAACGCCCCGTCATGTGGTTGTTACTACCGTATTTATTATGGGTAGCTTTTGCAGGCTATCTAAACCTTATGAGTGCGATTTTGAATTAAGTTGAAAAAACGAATTAAAATATCATCCTCGCGGAAACTCGCGGGGATGGTTTAGTTTTGTCTTTGCCATGAGTCAAAAAAATTCTATGCTATAATACGGATAACAAGATGAAAGGAGAGAAGTCAATGAAAATTTGTATATGCTGCAGTCTCAGTTTTAGCGATGAAGTGCGCGAAATTGCGAAACAGTTAGAAGCGGCGGGGCACGAAGTTCTGCTGCCAAACGGTGTCATAAATCGCTTGATGGAGCAAGCGGACTTTGATCCGATACAAGCAAAAATCGAAACTGATTCTTGCCATCAGCATACTGATAAAATTCGCGAATCCGATGCTATCCTAGTTTGTAATTACGATAAGAAAGGTGTCAAAAATTATATCGGCGCCAATAGTTTTGCAGAAATGTTTGTGGCGCATTATTTCGATAAGCCAATATATTGTTTAAATCCTTTGCCGGATCAACCATATATTGATGACGAAATTCAATCTTTTGGCGTGATTATTCTACACGGTGCTTTACAAAAGATTAAATGATCAAAATCTTGAGCTAGAAAGAATGATCTAGCTTCAATAAGTATGGTTGTAAGTATTTCTTATCCAATCGGGAAATTTTTTCACGGTTTCGCACGGTGCAAAATTCCTCAGAATCATTTAGATAAAAATATCTTGTTGCAACAATAGCCAAAAAACGGCCACTCGGTAATTCCAGTCTTTGATTATTCCCAAAATGGTTCATACTAGATCCAATCTCCTCGCCTTTAATGCTTGCACCGAGTTTTTTCATTTTCTGGGTTGCGAAAAGTCCAGCTGATTGCACCGCCCTATCAACTATTACTGTCTTCTTGATGTTTTGGTTTGTATTTAGAGAATCGATGAGCGGATTAATAATCTCACTATTACCGCCTTGATTGCCGCATAGGTCCAGAATAAATTCATTGATTGGTTGCGATTCAAAAAATCGATTAATTTCGCGCACCGTTTGTCGCATCTTGTCTGGGTCCTGTGAGCTCGAATATACTAGCGTCAGGCTATCTCCTTGTAATTTTAGACTATAATTTTCTCTACGAGGGAAAATAACTAGACTATTTTTGGGATTTGCAATAGTCGTTGAGGTTCCGTCATCAAATTGATATAAGATCCTTTTTGCATTTCTCATAGACGGTAATGTTAGGAGGGGATCTAAACAAGATAAGAAATGTCCTGTTATAAAACGCCGATAATTCTCGGTCGAAAATGAAATTGCATTTGCAGCTTCAATTAATAATTTATCAACATCAACATAGTTGATCGCAATTACTCTTTTAGATTTATATTTTTTGTAATCATTAATCGTATTGTTAACTAGGACTTTGTCTCTTTCAACCGTCAGTTGCAGCGGCAACGATTGATATTCATAACGCGTGCGAACCATCGTATGCGAATCTAATTCCCCAACTAATGTTTTGATTAGTCTGCGCAAAAAATAGATAAATTCATAATCATTAGTGATATCGTAATTTCGTAAATAATTTTCTATATACTTTTGACAATTTAATTTGCTATAGAAAAAATAAGGACAGATGTGGCTATTTTCGTAAAATTGAAGAAAACTCTTTAAGTCTTTTTGATACAAATCCAGAATCATAATTCTTATTTCTATGAATTTTAATAAATGGTCTTATCAGGTTTTGTAATAAATTTATTAAATTTTTTAATCGTTTCGTCTCGATCGATGCATTTCAAGTTGAGGATCTGTTTATTTTCATGGCTGTCAGTCATACTCTCAATATATTCGTAAATTAAATCATCTCGAAAGCCTATTTGGCTGGCGTCCTCCTTAGTATTACCATAATATACTTTCTTAATATTGGCCCAGATTATAGCGGCCAAGCACATCGGGCAGGGAAAACAAGAAGTATATAATTCGCAACCTTTCAGATCATAAGATTTGATTTGCTTGCACGCATCACGAATTGCTGTAATTTCGGCGTGCGCAGTTGGATCATTGTCGCCCAAAACGTGATTTGCCCCTTTGCCAATAATTTTCCCATCTTTAACAATACAGGCTCCAAAGGGACCACCCACATTAGTTTTTAAATTTTCCTCTGATAAATCATTGGCGACTTTCATATATGGATTCATGGTGATTCTCTCTTGTAAAAATATGTAATTTGATACTTATATTAATTATAACACTAGGCCTTGATCATCAAAAAAGGCCCACAATAGGCCTCACTCAAAGTGTATTTTCGCTAATGACACCCATAAATATGCCATATCGCTTATTTGAACTCGTCGTGTAAAATTCAATCGTGTAATTGAACTGACTCCATTGTATTACATATGTGCTACAATGTAAACAAGATATTTATTGCGAGGGAATCAAATGAACGAAAAGCGACCTTATTATATTGGATTAGACTGCGGTACGAATTCTGTGGGATGGGCAGCAACGGATGAAAAATATCATTTATTAAAAGGCACCCGTCGTATTAAAAATGATAAAGGATTAAAAACTAAAAAACAGACTTTATGGGGTTTTCGATTATTTGACGAGGCAAACACCGCTGCGGAACGACGTGTGCAGCGCTCGACTCGTCGTCGTGGGGCGCGAGCTAAAAATAGACTTAAACTGCTACGTATGCTTTTTCGAGATGAAATCGCAGAAGTTGATCCAGGATTTTATCAACGTCTCAAGGAAAGCTTTTATTACGAAGAAGATAAAAGATTGCGACGTAATTCTAAAAACACATTGTTTAATGATCAGAATTTTACAGATAGAGATTTTCATGCTGAGTACCCGACTATTTGGCATTTACGTCAGTCTATAATTGATCCGAAAAATAAGGACAAAAAATTCGATATTCGATTGTATTTTCTGGCCATTCAGCATATTCTGAAGCACCGCGGTCATTTTCTACTGCAAGGAAATATTGGTGATGGTGGCGCTGACTTTCTGCCACTTTTTGATGCCTTTCGCGATGAGGCGGAGCGTCTAGGGTGTAGGATTGCGGATGTACCGAACGAAGTCGGAGCACTGCTGATGAAAGAGTCTAGTAAAACTGACAAGAAGAAAGATTTAAAAAATATTTTATATCTTGAAGGCGATGAGTTGGACGAGGATGCGCCAAAGGGGCAAGCCGAGCTTGCGGGGCTTTTGGTTGGATCGAAAGTAAACTTAAAAAAGATTTTCGCGATTGAGGATGAAGAGAAGTTTCCTTACTCATTTGCCGAAGGTGTATTCGAGGATAAAATACTGGATATTGAGCAAGCAATTGGTGCCGAAAATTTAGATTTGGTCTATGCCGCTAAAAATATTTACGATTACGTTGTTTTGCATAATCTACTTGGTAAGCATAAAATGATTTCCGATGCAATGGTTGTAAACTATGAACTACACGAAGAGGATTTAGGGAAGCTAAAGAAAATTTTCAAACCACACAAAGAACTTTATCATAAATTATTTAAAACAGAACTATATGATGAAAAGTTTCCAAGTTATGATGCTTATATTGGCAAAGCCTATACACAAGACAAGAGTGGTCGCAAATCCAGTAAAAGTATTAATCAGGAAGATTTCAATAAACATTTACACAAATTATTGACGGAAATCAAACCAAAAACCAGTCCTGATCTTTTGCCGTTAGTCGACGAGCTACTCGAACGAACGGAAACTGGCGAAAAGTCTACTTTATCGTTTCTACTCCCGAAGCAACGCGGGCAGGCAAAAGGGACTATCCCCATGCAGTTGCACGCCAACGAATTGAACATAATCTTGGAGAAATTACAGCGCGACTACCCAAGTTTTGCGGTGGAAGTAGCAGGCGAAAAATCGGAATATAATACCAAGGCAAAGAAAATTCTGAAAATCCATTCATTTCGAATTCCGTATTACTGCGGCCCAATTGTGAAGCGGAAATATGATGATAACGGTAAGCTAGTGCCAAAGGGTAAAAGTCAATTTTCATGGGCGGACGAAGAAATTTCCGAATTAGTTTATCCATGGAATTTCGATGAACTTGTTAATAAAGATGGGCGTGCACAAAACTTTATTCGCCGCATGACTAACGAATGCACTTATCTTCTGGGTGAAGACGTTTTGCCAAAAAACTCGTTAATTTATCAAAAATTCATGGTTCTAAACGAGCTGAATAATCTTAAAATTAATAATCAGAGAATTGATAATCGCCTTAAACAACAAATTTTCGAATGTGGTTATGAAAAAGGGGAATTAAAAGGCGATATTACGCTCAAAAAATTAGAACGTTGGTGTAAGGATAATAGTTTAATCGGCAATAACGACGAACTGAGCGGAACTAGTGAAGTAAAAAATTTACCAAAATATCAAACCTATCAAGATTTTTGCCGTATTCTGGGTGACGATTTTGGGCAAAAATATACTCAAACTAAATTAGAAAAAATCATAGAATTGATTACGATTCTGGGCGACGAAAAAGATATGTTGGGTAGAAGCATTCAACGTGAGTTGGACTGCGATTCAGAGCTAGCAAAGAAACTTAGTAAGCTTTCATATAAGGACTGGGGACGTATGTCAGCTAAATTTCTCGATGGTATTGTGGTGAATAACCATACTATCCTTGACTACCTATGGGAAGACAATAAGAATTTGATGGAATTACTAGGTCAGGAAGTTGGTTTCGGAAAAGTTGTTGAGCAGTATAATGATACTAAGCTTCCAGCTTCTGCCAAAATCAATTATCAAGATGTTGTAAAACTGTATTGCTCTCCTGCCGTCAAAAGATCGGTTTGGCAAACTATCAAGATCGTCAATGAATTAGTGAAGAATATTGGCTGTGCACCAGCGAAAATTTTCTTGGAAGTTACGCGCGGTGAAGATCCAAAATCTAAAGGTAAATATACTTTGGCACGCAAAAGGGATTTAGAAACAAAATTTAAGGCCGTTAAAACCGACAATGCTAGAGCAATTTTGGAGCAACTCGAGGGTTTCGAAGATCGTGATCTACAAAGTAAGAAGCTTTTCTTGTATTTTTCGCAGATGGGCAAATGCGCTTATTCGGGTGAGCCAATTAATCTTGAGGATCTAAATAATTCACAACTTTACGATATCGATCATATTTATCCACGCTCAAAAACTAAAGACGACAGTATTACACGCAATTTAGTTTTAGTAAAGGCTAGTTTGAATCGTGAAAAAACTAATACATATCCAATTAGCGAATCGATACGCGGTAAAATGCGTGGAATGTGGGCGGCATGGCTACGCGCGGGTTTAATCACAAAAGAAAAATACGAGCGTTTAGTGCGCTCCACGCCGCTCACAGATGATGAACTCGGTGGTTTTATCGCACGACAATTGGTCGAAACCAGCCAGTCGGTCAAGGCAATTCGAGATTTGTTGTCCCGTATTTACCCAGCAACAAAAATTGTGATGGTGAAGGCGGGGCAAGTTTCAGAATTTCGCCATCTGATGGGTGGCGACAAGAAAGATAAAACAGGAAATATTTGTCAGAAGGGCAAATACGAGTTTATTAAAGTGCGCGATCTTAACGACCTACACCACGCCAAAGATGCCTACCTAAATATTGTGGTTGGCAATGTCATGCATGAAACTTTTACTGATAATCCCTATGAATGGATTAAAAAACGTGAAGGTAAAGAATATTCTATCCGTCCAGAAAGAATTTTTCGGGAAAGTCAGACGTATCAACTCTCGGATGGTCGGCAAACTTCGTATCCAAAAGTTCGAGGTTGGGATTTTGCTGAAAGTACCAAGATTGTTAGCGATACGATGAAACGCAATGACGTGATTTGGGCACGCATGAATTATGTCGAAAGTAAAGAAATTTCTGACTTGCAGCTAGTCGGGAAAGGAGGGAAATCAGAAAACTTGTTGCGAATTAAAAGGCAGGATCGCCTGGATCCTAAAAAGTATGGAGGATATAATTCGCTTAAAGGTGCGCATTTTGCCTTAATCGAGGCTAAAAACAAAAAAGGGGAAGTCGAGCGTCGCCTTATCCAAATTCCAATTATTGCGAGAAATGATGTAGAAAAATATGTTAATGAGAATTATCCCGGTGCACAAGTAATTATTTCGGTAATCAAGATAAAATCAAAATTAAAGATTGATCATATTCCAATTTGCATTATGAATAAAGATTCGGAATCAAAGAACGGCTATTGTCACGCACTTCAGGCTCTATTTCCGGCGAATCATAACTATTACCTGAAGAAGATTTCCGCAGTCGTAAAAAAGGATCAGCTCGCACGCTCTAACTATGAGATAAGTGAACGAGATGAAGTTAATATCGAAGGAAATTTAGCGATTTACGATCTGTTTTGCCGGAAGCTTAATCTGTATTCTGGGTTACCGGAACTTGCGAGTGTAATCCCCAAGATTTTATCCAGTAAGGAAAAGTTCGCTCGGCTGGATCTTAAACAGCAATGCCTAACTCTTAGTCAGATGCTAAATATACTTTCTTGTGGTCCTCAAAATGCCAAACTCGGTAATATTGGTTGTGGAGATAACGCTGGCAGAATTCGAATCAGTAATGATAAATTGTTTAAATTTACAGAGTTATATTTAGTTAACCAATCTCCTACCGGTCTTTATGAAGAAATAATTGATCTAAAAACTGTCCAACCTAAGAAATCTTGGAAAGCAGCATAGATGTCTTGGCGGGTGGTAGTAATTTCGAAACGCAGTAAGCTTGATTATAAAATGGGGTCGCTAGTGGTGCGTAGCGGTGAGGATGAGAAACGCATTTTTTCTCAATGATATATCGGTATTAATGTGCGAAAGCACGGCAATTTCAATTACGGCCTATTTGCTTGCGGAGCTGACATCGCGCAAAATTAAGGTGATCTTTTGCGATAACCAACATAATCCAGCATCTGAACTTATTCCGATGCACGGTAGTTATGTCAGTAGCGGAAGAATTCGCGAACAAATTGCTTGGACCGATGAAGGCAAAGCGAAAGTTTGGCAGAAAATCGTGCAGCACAAAATCACCAATCAGGCTTTAGTATTAAGGCGAGCCGGCCAAGATAAAAAGAGTGAGCAGCTGTTGGCGTACGCTGTGCAAGTCGAACCTGGAGATAAAACTAATCGCGAAGGACACGCTGCGAAAGTCTACTTCAATTCGCTATTTGGTTTAGAATTTTACCGCGATGCTAGCGATATTAGAAATGCGATTCTCAATTATGGATATACCATTTTGCTCGCATGTTTTAATCGCGAAATCGCAGCTAGCGGTTATTTAACTCAACTTGGAATTTGGCATGACAATGCAGAAAATCCGTTCAATCTTGGTTCGGACTTAATGGAGCCATTTCGACCAATTATTGATGAATTTGCTTATAAGCATTCGTATTTCAAGACTTTTGAAAAAGATGAAAAACTGCAAGTTCTAAACCTACTAAATTCAAAAGTTGAGATCGATAGTACCGAGCAATTTTTGAATAACGCAATTGGCATATATAGCCGCAGTATATTTAACGCGTTATCTGGTGAGGACAACAAAATTAAAAATATCAGCTGGTATGAGTTATAGATTTATGCGTGTTATTGTTATGTTTGACCTTCCGACTGAAACTTCGATGGATCGCCGCCATTATCGCTGGTTTCGTAAATATCTGATAGATGAAGGTTTTGTCATGATGCAAGAATCAATTTATACCAAAATT
The DNA here is from genome assembly GCA_947428935.1 of uncultured Candidatus Saccharibacteria bacterium. Lineage (GTDB taxonomy): Bacteria > Patescibacteriota > Saccharimonadia > Saccharimonadales > Saccharimonadaceae > Nanosyncoccus. The sequence continues at coordinate 44,372 of CANENS010000009.1, forward strand.
TGTCTGAACATGCACGCCGTATCAAAAGTTGAACTTAATATTCAGAAAAATCGTCCGCCGAAGGGAATCGTACAAGTCATGAATATTACCGAAAAACAGTTCGCGTCTATGAAATTAGTGGTAGGGGAAGTTGATTCGGTCAATATTCAAAGCGACGAAAGGTTGATAGTTTTATGATTCTGCGACATTTGAATTTAGAACAGGAATTGGAGTGGACTGAAACTCGGCATGTTTGTGAACTAGTTATTGAATCTCCGAAGTTTTTGCGAGAGATTATTAAGGACCTTACGATTACTGAAGAAGAAAAAGAACTTAGTATTACCGTAGATGGTAAGCCCTTAGATTTCGATAAGGACACCGATGTGATTTTTAATCCACTTAAATTGGATTTTAATAGTAGGCGCGCGATGACTACATTGCTCAAAATGCTAGTTAAAACTTCCTTGTCTGAAGAATTCTACCTTGCCACCAATACGTTTAAATCTAAGATAGTTAAATATTTGGATGAGCTTATTGACGCCGAGGCTTTTAATTTTGAAGTTTCTACGGATGATTTTACAATCGATAGTATTGCCAAAGCCGTAAGCATACATATCGTCGGAGATGAGGATGACTTCGTTGAGCTGCTGACCGATTATGTAGCCATGATGGTTGATCTGGCGAAGATTAAGCTATTCGTTTTTATCGGATTAAGGCCACTTATGACTGAAGAAGAGCTAGTTCGTTTTTGTCATAATCTCGATAACCATCAAATAGACATATTACTGATTGAAAGCTGTGTAGGTGAAACATTATCAAATGTGCCAAGAATTATCGTAGATACCGATAATTGTGAAATCTGAGTTAAGTCGTGATATTAGTGTTCTGGGTTTGCACGTAGTATAATGATAGTAGTCAATGCGATATATTGATAAATAAGTCGTGTTTTTATTAACGACACTTGAGCCAATTTGAGGTTTGAGAGTCGTGTAATATCATCGTGTGACTGAACAAGTTTTTGGCAGACCATTCTAATGCTCTAGTTTGAGAGTCGTGTAATATCATCGTGTGACTGAACCCCTGTGGGAGGGGGTAGGCTTAGGCAATCGTTTGAGAGTCGTGTAATATCATCGTGTGACTGAACCCACCACGCCACCACCACACCCGCACAGAAGTTTGAGAGTCGTGTAATATCATCGTGTGACTGAACTCCCATTATGATTGATAAGCCACTTCTTAAGTTTGAGAGTCGTGTAATATCATCGTGTGACTGAACGGCGACGGTACTGATTGACGGGGTGAGTGTGTTTGAGAGTCGTGTAATATCATCGTGTGACTGAACCCCTGTGGGAGGGGGTAGGCTTAGGCAATCGTTTGAGAGTCGTGTAATATCATCGTGTGACTGAACGCAGTTTGTCCGCCAGCTGCAGCTGCACTTGTTTGAGAGTCGTGTAATATCATCGTGTGACTGAACGCAGCTTGTCCGCCAGCTGCAGCTGCACTTGTTTGAGAGTCGTGTAATATCATCGTGTGACTGAACTCACAGGCTCGCAACGCACTTACTTACACAGTTTGAGAGTCGTGTAATATCATCGTGTGACTGAACTATAGTTGAATATATACAGGAATACAAAAGTTTGAGAGTCGTGTAATGCTAGTTTGCTCTAAGAAGTGAAGCGCTTATTATTAAAGCAGTTTGCGTTATCTGGTGGCAATAGTATAGATGTGATAGAATAGTAACTAATAGATATTGGGAGTAAAACTAATGACCGATAATAGAAAAGAGCAGGAACGCGCCGAATTGCACCGAACGATTTGGGGGATTGCCAACGATCTGCGTGGCAGTGTGGATGGCTGGGATTTTAAACAATATATTCTGGGCATGTTGTTTTATCGCTTTATTTCAGAAAATTTGACGAATTATATTAATAAATCCGAACACGAAGCAGGGAATCTCGAGTTTGATTATGCTGATTTGTCAGATAGTGACGCTGAGCAAATTCGTGAAGATATGGTAAATACCAAAGGTTTCTTCATTCTACCAAGTCAGCTTTTTTGCAACGTGCGCAAGAATGCGGATCACGACGATAACTTGAACGAAACACTAGAAAGAGCTTTAAACTCAATCGAAGAATCTGCCAAAGGTGCCGAGAGTGAGGATGACATGAAGGGGCTATTTGACGACCTTGATGTCAATAGTAGTAAACTGGGCAATTCGGTCACAAAGCGTAATGAGCATCTCACTCAGCTCATGGATGGGGTAGGCGAAATGAAGCTTGGTGAATATCAAGATAATACTATCGACGCCTTTGGTGACGCGTATGAATACCTTATGGGGATGTATGCTTCTAGTGCTGGTAAAAGCGGTGGTGAGTATTATACTCCACAAGAAGTCTCGGAGCTGCTTACTCGGATTACGGTTTTGGGCAAAACATCGGTTAACAAAGTTTACGATCCGGCTTGCGGTTCGGGTTCTTTGTTGTTGAAATTTGCGAAAATTCTCGGTAAGGATAACGTTCGCCAGGGTTTTTATGGTCAAGAAATCAATATTACAACTTATAACCTTTGTCGTATTAATATGTTTTTGCATGATATCGACTATGACAAGTTTAATATTGCTCTAGGCGATACATTGACCGATCCTCAACATGAAATGGATGAGCCATTTGAGGCGATCGTTTCCAATCCACCCTATTCTATTAAGTGGGAAGGGAGCGATAATCCGGTTTTGATTAATGACGCGAGATTTTCGCCGGCTGGAGTTTTAGCCCCAAAGTCAAAGGCTGACCTAGCGTTTATCATGCATTCGCTTAGTTGGCTAGCTACTAATGGTACGGCTGCGATAGTTTGTTTTCCGGGGATTATGTACCGTGGCGGTGCCGAACAAAAGATTCGTAAATACCTCGTTGATAATAATTTTGTTGACGCCGTAATTCAACTCCCGGATAATTTATTCTACGGTACTAGTATTGCGACTTGCATTATGGTGCTGAAAAAGTCGAAGACCGACAATGCGGTTTTGTTTATCGATGCTTCAAAAGAATTTGTCAAAGTGACGAATAGCAATAAGCTTACTGCGAAAAATATCGAACAGATTTTGCAATGGTATCAGAATCGTCAAGACGTCGACCATTTGGTTCGGTGTGTTGATAAAAATGAGATTGCCGAACAAAATCATAATCTTTCGGTTTCTACTTATGTTGAGCCGGAGGACACGCGCGAAAAAATCGATATTATAAAATTGAATGCAGAGTTGAAGGATATTGTAGCGCGAGAGAATATTTTACGTGCGGAAATTGATAAGATAATCGTCGAGATTGAAGATGATGAGAAATAATGAAGTTATAGTAATAGAACCTTCGGTTTGTAAAACTATGAGTAATATGGGCGACGTGGAGTGAGGTTATAATGAGTAGGCTGAAAGAATTAATTAATAAACTTTGCCCGGATGGGGTGGAGTACGTGGAGTTAGGAGAGGCCGTTAACGTGATTCGTGGCAAACGTCTCACAAAAAATCAGTTATCGGAAGAAAAAACAGATTCGTATGGTATCCCGGTGATACACGGCGGCGATACTCCTATGGGATATTATATAGAGGCTAATCGTAAAGCTGGCACTACGATAGTCATTAATACGGGAACCGCTGGGAACGTCTACTATTATGCTGAACCATACTGGTCATCGGACGCTTGCTTTTCTCTGTATCCAAAGCAATCACGGAAGCTATTAGATCGATTTTTATTCTTCTGTGTCAAAACGAAAGAAGAAACGCTACACTCAAAGATTAGAAGTGGCGCAATGCCTACCATTGATGCGCTTGCCGTTGAAAAGATTAGAGTCCCTCTTCCCCCTATAGAGATCCAAAAAGAAATCGTCGAAATCCTTGACAAATTCACTGAGTATGATACAGAATTACAGTCAGAATTACAGGGTCGTATTAAACAGTATGAATATTACCGTGATAGGCTTTTGAGTTTCGATACAGATATCCCAAAAGTAAAACTTGGCGAGGCTTTTTATATAAAAAATGGCTATACCCCCTCAAAGTCTAATCCCGAATATTGGGAGCAGGGAACAATCCCATGGTTTAGAATGGAAGATATTCGGGGGAATGGTAGAGTGTTGGAGGATTCGATTCAACATGTTACTCCATCAGCTGTAAAAGGCGAGCTATTTCCGGCAAATTCCGTAATCCTATCCACAACGGCTACAATTGGAGAGCCAGCATATATAACTGTTCCATTCCTCACGAACCAGCAAATTACGTGTATATGGCCAAAAGAGAAATATATTAATAAAATTGATCCGAAGTTCGTATTCTATTATAGCTTCAGAATAGGACAATGGTGCAAAATAATCTCAAACAAAGGCGGAGGGCTTCCGATTGTAAATATATCGAAGCTTAAAGAGTATGATTTTCCTCTTCCTCCCCTCGCAGTTCAAAGCCGTATCGTCGGCGTCTTAGATAACTTTGATAAAATTTGTTCTGATCTAAAAAATGGCCTTCCTGCTGAAATTGAAAAACGCCAACAACAGTATGAATTCTATCGAGATGCGATATTGACGTTCGTAGAAAAAAGGTGAGATAACAGAACACACACACACACACTTAGAAGAATAATCCAATATATCTTTGGATATGTGCCGGTTAAACTACATAATATATGTAGCATTGAACGTGGACGTCGCGTTGTAAAGGCGTCCTTACAAAATGAAAATAAGTATCCTATCTACCAGAATAGTTTAACCCCGTTAGGTTATTATCGGGATAGTAATTTTCCTAGTGGAACCACCTTTATAATCGCTGCTGGAGCTGCAGGCGAAATAGGATATTCAAAAGAGGATTTTTGGGCGGCAGATGACCGCTTCTGTTTTAAATGCACTGAAGACATACAAGACAGATTTTGTATTATACGCTTTTATCTCAGCACGAGAAAATAAAGAATCAAGTCAGAAAAGCGAGCATCCCACGAATTTCGAAGCAAAGCATAGAGAATTTAACTATTTTGTTGCCTACTACAGAAAAACAAAACGCAACTATAAATACCCTTAACCACTTCGACCAGCTTTCTCACGATCTTACGACTGGTCTCCCTGCCGAGATTGAAAAACATCAAAAACGCTACGAATATTATAGGAATAAACTACTATCTTTCCCAGAAAAAAAGTAATATAATATTGCTATGTCCAAGTTCAATATTGTCGCCGAAAGTTCAGAGAGTACTGTCGTCGCCGAATATACCACAGAAAAGCGCAGTAACGAGCCGTACCAAAGTGAAGCGGATCTGGAAAAAGAGTTAATTCGGAATTTGTGTGAACAGGGCTATGAATATCTGCCTATTCACGAAGAAAACGATCTGAAAAAGAATTTGCGCAAACAACTGGAACTTTTGAATAATTTTGAATTTTCCGGTATGGAATGGGAGCGATTTTTTCGAGAAAATATTGCTAATAGTAACGACGGTATTGTTGAGAAAACTCGTAAAATTCAAAATGATTATATTCAGGCTTTTCGTTTGGATAATAACGCCACGAAAAATATCTATCTTTTCGACAAAAAGAATATTCACAATAATCGTTTGCAAGTTATTAACCAATACGAAGAATCTGAAGGTACCTACAAGACTCGTTACGACGTAACCATTTTGGTTAATGGCTTGCCGCTTGTCCATGTCGAGCTCAAACGCCGTGGTGTTGCGATTAAGGAGGCTTTTAATCAAATCAAACGTTATCAGCGAGATAGTTTTTGGGCTGCTAGTGGCCTCTACGAATATGTTCAAATTTTCGTCATCTCTAACGGTACAGAAACAAAATATTATTCTAATACTACGCGCAGTAGCTACATTAAAGAACTGAGCGGGGAAGGTCGCAAGAAAAGCAAAAAGACTAGCGACAGCTTCGAGTTTACATCGTACTGGGCTGATGCCAATAACAAAATTATTCCGGATCTAGTAGATTTCACTAAAACCTTTTTCTCGAAGCACACAATCTTAAATATCCTTGCCAAATATTGTATTTTTGATGTAGAAAATAAACTCCTCGTCATGCGCCCGTACCAAATTGTAGCGACCGAACGCATCTTGAATCGAATCGAAATTTCCACTAATTATAAAAAACTTGGCACAATTGATGCGGGTGGATATGTTTGGCATACCACAGGAAGCGGTAAGACATTGACTAGTTTTAAAACAGCACAGCTAGCTTCCAGCATGGAGACCGTTGAAAAAGTACTTTTCGTAGTTGATCGCAAAGATTTAGATTATCAAACAATTAGAGAGTATGACCGTTTCGAAAAAGGCGCCGCCAATGGCAATAATTCTACCAGGATTCTGCAACAACAGCTCGAAGACAATAAAAGTAAAATCATCGTTACTACGATTCAAAAGTTGAGTGTCTTCGTTCATCGCAATAAACAACACCCTGTTTATCAAAAACACATTGTTATAATTTTTGATGAATGTCACCGTAGTCAATTTGGCGAAATGCACACGGCGATTACAAAAGCCTTCAAAAAATATAATTTGTTTGGTTTTACGGGCACGCCAATCTTTGCCCAAAACGCCGGTAATAGCGGCAATCCCATGTTTCGCACTACCGAACAGGCTTTTGGTAATAAGTTGCATACCTATACGATCGTAGATGCCATCAACGACGGCAATGTTTTGCCTTTCCGAATTGACTATATGAGTATGATGCATAGCCGAGAAAACGTTGATGATAAAGAAATCTCGGCCATTGATCGCGAGCGCGCCTTGAGTGATCCGCGCAGAATTGCGGAAGTTACGAAATATATTTTAGAGCATTTCGATCAGAAGACGAAACGCAATTCGTTTTACTCGTTAAAGGGTCAGCGCATGGCTGGTTTCAATTCTATTTTGGCCGTCTCTTCTATCCCGATGGCAAAAATGTATTATCAAGAGTTTCAGAAACAATTTGCTCAGACGAATCGCAAAATGGTAGTTGCTACGATCTTCAGTTTTTCTTCCAATGAAGACGACGACGAAAACGAGATTTTACCCGATGAGGATTTTGATACTTCTAGCCTAGACCAAAGCTCGCGTGATTTTCTCGAAAGTGCTATTGGCGATTATAATCGCACCTTCAATACCGAATTCGATACCTCCGCCGATAAATTCCAAAATTATTACAAAGATCTTTCGCAGCGCGTCAAGAAACGTGAAGTAGATTTGCTGATCGTGGTCAATATGTTTTTGACCGGGTTCGACGCTACTACCCTAAATACTTTGTGGGTAGATAAAGATTTAAAAATGCATGGATTGATCCAGGCCTTTTCGCGCACGAACCGAATCTTGAATTCAGTGAAAACCTTCGGCAATATTATTTGTTTTCGGAATCTGCAGGAAAAAGTTGATGAAGCGGTTGGTCTGTTTGGTGATAAAGAAGCGAACGGTGTGATTTTGTTACGCAGTTACGATGATTATATTAATGGCTATGAGGATGCAAATAAGCACCATGATGGTTACAATAAGCTCGTGTCTCAGCTGCGTACAGATTTTCCGCTACAAGAAAGAATTGTTGGTGAACAGAATCAAAAGGATTTCATTAACTTGTATGGTAAAATTCTGCGCATTCGTAATATTCTATCTTCGTTTGATCAATTTGCACGCGATGATATCATGAATGAACGCGAACTGCAGGATTATCAGAGTGCTTATCTCACGTTATACGATAATTTGCGAAAGGACCATGATGGAGAGGATAAAGAAGTTATCAACGATGATCTTGTTTTCGAAATCGAACTAATTCGTCAGGCCGAAGTTAACGTTGATTACATATTGTCTCTCGTGGTGAAGTATCATGAATCAAACTGCCAAAATCGCGAAATTCTGTCTACGATTGACCGAGCGATCGATTCGAGCATTCAGCTGCGTAGCAAGAAGGAATTGATCCACGAATTTATTAGCGTTTCTACGAATACCAGCGAGATTCATCATTCATGGCAACAGTTTGTGAATCAAGTGCGCGATGCGGAAATAAAACAAATTATTCAAGAATTCCAGCTTAAAGAGGACAATACTCGTCGTTTGGTTGAGAATGCTTTTCGCGATGGTGTCTTAAAAACTACTGGCACCGATGTAGACCGGATTTTGCCGCCCATGTCGCGTTTTGGTAATGCTCGCCAAGAAAAGAAGCATCGCGTGCTTGAGAAACTCAGAAGCTTCTTTGATAAATACCTCGGCGCAATTTAGTTTTTTGAGATGATTTTGATTTTGGCTTAATGATTGCGATAATATAAAACAACGGACCTTAGTAAAGTCTAGCAAGTACCATGGTATAATCACTAACAGAGCGAAAGACTTTAAGTTTCAAGGTTCGTAACTAATATTGAGAAAAGGCAAGAATAATGCAAATTTCAGATTTTAAAATTGGGGAATCATATGTAAATCGCGATATTGTGGAAGCTTTTAAATGTGGCAATATGGGTGGTATGCGGCGCTCGAAGCAAACTAATACTTTGGTGCTGATTGCAAAATATGGTAATTGCTACCGTAATAATCAATGGAATGAACAGACTCAAATACTAAACTTTATGGGCATGGGTAAGATTGGGGATCAGAGTTTGGAATACGCACAAAACAAAACCTTGGCCGAAGCGGGGAAGAACGGCGTCAAAGTACATCTTTTTGAAACTTTTAAGACGGGAGTTTATCAGTACAGTGGGGAAGTCGAGCTGGCTGCCAAACCTTTCACGGATTTTCAGCTCGGCGCGGATGGTGAAATGCGTCGAGTTATTATGTTCCCGTTGCGGCAGGTGAAATAATTTGTGGGTAATTAGTCATTTCGTTATTGTATATAACTTTATTCATGAACGTCGTGCTGCGCATTATATGATCACTATAACTTATTAGAACAAAATATGTTATAATAAATAGGTAATAATAAATAGGTAATTACATGAAAGAGGTGACGTATGCCGAAAAACATCGAGCCAGAACTCAAGGGAATCGGAGAGTATCTGAGGCTAAACGAAGGGGCTTCATTTATTATTCCAGAATACCAGCGGGCGTATTCTTGGGGAATTGAACAATGCGACAAGCTCTGGAACGATATCGTAAAATATATTGAAGAAGAAAATACTGTGGAAGACTGCTATTTTTTCGGTACGATTATTTTGAATTGCCAGGAGAATGATCAGGAATTACTGTTAATAGATGGGCAACAACGCACCACGACTTTTTTGCTGCTTCTGAAAGCGTTTTTAATCAAGATTAATGTTATGATTGGCGCAACCAAGGATGATGAAGATTCGAAGAGTTTTCGCCGCGCACTATGTAGACGCCGAGAAAATATTATGAGTATTTTGTGTAAAATCCACCCGGATGAAATTTCGGATGAACCTAATAACGAAGAAGATATTGAGTTATTGAAACGAAGTCGTTTCTTACTGCAAAATAAATCAATTCGGGAGCCTTTCAAGAATGATTTTGCGCAAATTATGCAAGCTATTAGCCTTGAGGAGGCCGAGAAGAATGTTGCGACCATTAAATTTAAACAAAAGGATAATAAGTATTCCAATTACTTTCGTAATTTTAAATTTTTCTATGGTAAGCTGAACGAAGTTTCTGATTTAATGATCAATAGCATGGCTAAGACTTTCATTGAGAGAAGTGAGATTATTGCCATCAAAAGTTGGAATCTCGAGCAGGCCATCACAATGTTTAATTCGCTAAATTCGGATAGTTTGCCGCTGAATGATGCTGATATTATTTCTTCCAAGCTATACGAAGTTGCTAAAAGGAGTAATTGCGAAAAGGAATTTGCGGTCCATTGGGAAACTTTTCATAAAGACGCACAAGAGTTAGAAAAAAGTAAAATCGCTGATATCGACGCGGTTTTGATGCAATACATGTATTACGAACGCGCCAAACGCAAAGAAACGCTAAGTGCTTCCGGCGCGGTGACGGTGACTACGCCAGGGTTGCGCCGGTATTTTACCGAAATCAATACTAAGACATTAAGCGATCCGCTGAAATTCTCCGATGGCGTAAGCAAATTAGTAAAGTTTTGGCAAGATGCTTATAATTTTCCCTGCGTCCAAGTTCTACTTAAGTTCAATGAAAATGCTAAATTATTCCTAGCAAGTTATTTATATCGATTCGAAGGTAAAATTGCCGAACAGGAAATCAGGCCGATTGCCGAAAGTCTGCTTAAACTCTTTGCCATTTTGGAAGTTGAAGACACGGGCTACTCGAGTAAGAATTTCAAAAGCTTCTTATTCAAAGTGCAGATTAAAATGGTTGACCCTAATGTCCCTATGCAGGAAATTGAACAAGACTTTAAACAACATATCCTTGATAATTGGAAGCGAGATGAACTCGCCAGGAAGATTTCTGGTTATGATAAAAATATGTTGGTTTATCTTAATGAATATCTTTATGCTCGGGAGCATAATCTCGATTTTAATCTAGAAAGTAAATATGATATTGAGCACATCATGCCTGCAAGCGGTCGTAACAAGCAAATTATCCAAAAGGATGCCGCTATCAAAGATGGCGATGAATTCAAAGAATTGGTTAATGCTTTGGGGAATAAAATTCTGCTGGAATATTCTATCAATCGTTCAATCGGAAATGAGTGGTTCCGTACTAAAATTTCCACTACGCTGAAAGATAAAACGGGATATATCGATAGTAAATATCCGATTGCGAAAGGATTAGTCGAACAATATCGCAAAGCTGAAAAGCTTTATTGGACTAAAACTGATATTGAAAAGGCTACCGAAAAAGCCAAAGATCGTATTACGGATTTTATTTTCAGCTAAAAACAATATTATTTAGGAGCGCGAAGAATATCTGCCACCAAAGAATATAAAGATTTTATACTAGCGCAATTGAGTTTGTTGGACGACATTACTTGTAGGCCTATGATGGGCGAGTATTTACTGCATTATGATGGAACGTTTTTTGGTGGAATTTATGATGACCGACTGCTGATTAAAATCGTCAAAAGCAATAAGAAATATAATCTGGATGAATCTATACCATATGATGGCGCAAAGCCGATGTATCTAGTCGAGGAGATAAATGATCAACGAATGTTGAAAGCGATAGTGGTCGATACGTGCAAGGATCTGCCGGCTAAAAAGTAATGCGAATTATAATTTGTAGGTCACTTGGAAAGCGTAAAGAGTGGCAGGGAATCGAAGGTTACGTTAGTACCAGCCCGAGCTTTTCTAAGGGCTAAAATACTCCATCGATCTTCGCACTTGGTCATAGCTCACGTCTATAACATCAAGAACCGTTTTGTTAGTTTTGTGCAAATACTGTTGCACGATAAAATATCCTACCGAATATCCCATCCACCGCGCATGTTTTTCGTTACCGAAAAACATGCCGTCATAGTCATAATGGCTATCGCCAAAATGCGGCTTTAGTTGATTGTATAGTTTCCGATTTTCTTTATCACTGCGATTCAAAATAGTTTTTAGAAAAAATGTTTTCTCGTCTTGAATTTTGGTAAATTCTGCCTCAATGCACACGGCGAGCCCTTCATTTATAAGTTCACAAAACAGTGACGCAGTGCTCGCTTCATTACGCTCCAAAGATTCTCAATGTGGTTAGTAATG
>CANENS010000010.1 GCA_947428935.1 uncultured Candidatus Saccharibacteria bacterium
AGAAGTTCCTCGAGCTTGGCACTGTTGATGGCAAGCTAGGCTTTCCGACCGGCCCCATGAACTGTAATATTGGTCACGAAGGGGCTTGTGTCCAAGCCTATCAAGGCGGCGTCATTATCTATTCTCCGTCGACCGGTGCTTGGGAGAACTATGGTGAGATTCGCAAGAAGTTCCTCGAGCTTGGCACTGTTGATGGCAAGCTAGGCTTTCCGACCGGCCCAGTTAAAAATAGTCAATATATTAGTCACGTCATCTATCAATCATTCGAGAACGGAAATATCTATTATGATACAAAAAACAAATATTCCTACGAGTTGATGACGAAACAGTCTGATGACAACGAAGGTGCAGACACAGAGCGATAAAAAGTAACGTGTCGTTTATCTAGATCTGCTCAGAGTATTGGCTGCCATTGCTGTTATTGGAGCTCACGTAGCTGCTCAAATTTTGGTGCGAAACCGACGTAAATTCTTTAAAATGGCAAGTCTTCAATATTTATGACAGAATGACGAGATGGGCGGTTCCAGTCCTCGTCATAATTAGTGGAGCTGTAAAGCTTGGCAAATAATTACAGCTCACAACAAATGCTTAAAAAGATATATCAACTTGCAGTAACCTATGTCTTTTAGAGACAGTGCTTTATCTTTTTACTAGCACCTATACAAGAAAAACTAGCGATGGTCTCGAGTATTATTCGGGGTGGTAGCGCAGTTCTATGGTTTATCCCCATGATAATTGGCCTATATCTGTGTCAGCCAATTTTGAATAAGATTGTAGAATCAAAAGAAGCTACAAAATATTTCTTAACACTATCTCTTGTTTTTTTGGCTACATTCTGCCGAGCGCATTACAGATTGCTTACGACTTTGGTGGTTCGATATTTGGTGAAATATCGAACGCGACCAGTTCGTATTTCGATAATATGTCGAGGGTATGCGTCGTATTTTGTTGGAGGATATTGTCTTCGACATGGTGGCTTCGCTCGCGGCGCAACAGCCTCAAGCGACTTATATCGTAATTTCACGGTCAATGTTCCAGTAATGAGTGTAGCAGTTTTTATCTTCCTTAAATATCATGAACTACAATTCGTGAAAATCATGGGAATGATCACGAGAATCGCTCAATACGGTTTCGGTATTTATCTAGTTCATATATTATTTATTACTATTTTGTCTTGGATAGGAATCACGACGCTTTCATTTAGTCCAATCTTATCGGTCAATTATCACAATTATCGCGTTTATATTATCGTTGGTTGCTGTGTTTATCATTTCAGAGATATCTATGGTGAGAAAATATCTGATATGAACCTTATTGATGCGTGGTATAATTAAGGCATGTCAAAGCAGCAACTAAGACAGCGGTCACAGCAAATTAACCAACTTTCTGGTAAGCGTTTTTTGATCACACAACCTATAATTCGTAATTTTACTGGTTCAATTGTTGTTGCTCTGGAGCTGGCAGCTTATCTGCAGTCGCAGGGGGCTGAAGTGACGGTTTATACTGCATTTTATGATCAACCCGTAAAAACCGCCTTTGAAAATGTTAACATTAAAGTTACATCCTCAAAAGAAGAGCCAAACTTTGCATTGCAAGATTTTGACTATATATGGGTTCATTCGCAAATTTTACCGTATAGTATTGTGCGCCGACTCAATGAGCTTTCTAAATCATCTACGCGCTTTATTTTCCTGCATATGTCTCCGCATCATGATCTGGCACCAGATGAGTTTCCTTGGATTTATCAACTAGAAGATAAACTCACTAATCTTCGTCTTGTTATTAGTGAAGAAACAGCTTCTGCTCAGAACCAATATCTTAATTTTTCACCAACTCTATTTTTCCGTAATCCTGCTCCGGTCGAATTCTGCGAAATAGAACGTGTTCCTAGCAAGACTCTTAAAAAAGTGCTCGTGGTTACCAATCATCCTCCGGTAGAACTAGATGAGACCATAGCTATCCTTCGCGAGCAACATCCCGAAATCATGATAGAAACGTTCGGCGAAACCTTTGACTGGCAAAAAGTAATCACTGCCTCCGAGCTTAAAAAATATGACGCAATTATTACTATTGGCAAGACTGTCCAGTATGGACTTGTTGCTGGTATCCCAGTCTTTGTTTATGATAAGTTCGGTGGTTTTGGCTATTTGAATAAGGGGAATTATGAGGTGGCTAAGCGTCAAAACTTTAGTGGGCGCGGCGGTAACAAATTGACTGCACGAGAAATCGTTAATCGGCTTATCGATGAATATGTGCCAGCGCGCCAGTTTGCTCTTGACCATCGCCCTGATTTTATTGATACGTATTCAATAGATAACGTTGTTCCTCAAATCATCCAGTCCGTTCCTGAGCGTTGCCGTATAGATTTTTCTTCAGAATATATTAAAGCATTGCTCGCCGCTCAAAGAATTGCACATGAATTTTTTCAAGCACTTGGCATGTCGCGCAATTTTTACGAACGTGCCAACAGCGACATTGACGCACTCCAAGCTGATATTTCTGCGCTCCAGGCCAACGTTGCGGAGCACCAGCAGGTTATTAAAGCTCTTGAAAGAGATATTGATTCTTTGCATCATCAATTGCGAAAAGAAGCCGAATCCAGCCGCGATCTCGATCAAGCTCTTCAGACCATCCGTTCTAAATACCTTTATCGGATTGCTCGCAAGTTAAAATTACTTCCGTAGTAATAATATTTTATTCAGATATAGTGTGACATAAATGGTATAATTGTATTTAATACATAACCTATGAAAGTATTACCTATTTTTATGACTAAACAACAATTGTCTCATAAGTTGCAATTTTTACAATCCGCTCAGCAACGATTTTATTTGTTGCTTGCTCATCCTAGTTTCGTTCTCTTCCTCAGATTATGTTTTTCATTTCTTGGTGCGCTCGGTAGCTTACAACTTCTAAAGTTCGTCTCACAAAGCAACACTGTTTTTATTAATGGATTTATTGCTTGTATTGTTGCCTTTGTTCTATATTTCTTTTATAAATCACCTGTCAGTCTTTTGAAGCCTAATCCGTCCTACGCAATTGTCTGTACTATTATTTTTTCCAGCATCCTTATTTTTGGTGGACAGCTTGAATTCTACAACGCTATATCCTGGAACTGGCGAACATTTATTAAGATTTCTTTAGTCTGTTTTCTCTTATATCCGGTTTTTGCTCACATTTTGGTAGTTGTCAGCACTATGCGCCCCCGTCGCTTCGTTTTAAACCCTCATCGCCATACTATCATTGCCTTTTGCTGTATCTTGACTGCCACTCTATTAACTTGGATTTTTATTTTTCCCGGTATCTATACTTACGACATGGCGAGCCAAAATGAAATCATCACTAATGGTTTTAGTAATGGCCAGTGGCGTAGTGGGCAATGGTCAGCAGCGCATTGGTCGTTGCTTTATGGGTTGCTGTTTGCTGGTTTTCTTGATGTTGGTAAGGCTGTCTTCGGTAACTATGAGGCCGGCATGGCTTTGGCTATGTTGGCGCAAGCGCTCTTTATTTGCTACGTTGAATCTCGTATCGTGCTTTTCGCTACCAGGGTTACGAAAAATCGTAAAGTGTATATTGGTAGTATTCTCTTTTTCTGCATGATGCCGTTTCTCATCGTCCTCTCTGTTAGTTCTGCCCAAGACGTCTTATTTGCTGGATTATTCGCTTTGCTCTTCTTGAATCTCTTCGAAATGATTATCGATCCAGACAACTATTCTAAAACTAGGTTATATTTTTTTAAGATCCCTATCCTAGGTATACTTTTGTGTCTAGTGCGTAATAATGGCGTTTATTGTTTACTCTTTGCGTTTCTCGTCGTTGTTATTTTTTACCGCAATCCTATTCGCAAGCATAAATATCGTCTCCTTGCATTGCTTAGTATGCCCGTCGTGCTATCATTCATTTATAGTGGGCCCATAATAAAATCCTTTCATCTTCAAAGTGATACTTCGATCCAGGAGATTCTCGGCATTCCATCTCAGCAGCTCGCCCGCACCTACACCTACGCCCCAGAAAGCCTCTCTTCGGAAGACATGAATGCTTTGCGGACATTTTACGATTTTGATCACGGATTTTTGCTTTATCGCGACTATCCACTAATTGCCGACTACACAAAAGGTTCGTTGAATAGTAGCTATACAAAAGCTCATTTACTTGATTTTGTCGGTTTGTGGGCTAAACAGGGGATTAAGAATCCTGGCAAATATATTGAAGCTTTTATGCTTAATTCTCTCGGCTATTGGTACCCATTGAAAGATTATAGGGACCCTCGCCTAAATCTCGACTTTATGAACTACCCTGGTTTTTCTATGACGAGTGCATTCACTGACCGTGATGCCCATCCGCATATGAAAAAGGTCGAACGCCAGATTATCAACAAGGGAATTGCTCAGCAAATCGACTCCATAATTTTCGATAATAAATGGCTGGACATTCCTTTTTATGCCGCCTTTTGTTCTATGGGAACTTACATGCTGTTATTACTTTTTACGATTGGCTACGCTGTCGCTAGGCGCAGCCGTCAACTCTTCGTTCCTTTGGGGCTGCTACTGGGTTTTTATTTCACCCTGCTTCTTTCTCCTGTGGCTATTTTTCGTTATGGTTACCCTATAGTCATGCTTGCGCCCGCCCTTATCGCCACACTTTGCCAAATTAATCTTTATTCGGATCGTTGTGTAAACCGTACATATAAAGCTCGAAAAGCTGCCGGTGCTTCCTAGTAATCGCGTTTAGGATTAAGCTGGCGATAAAAAACAAAATTCCCATGAGCAACATAAAACACGCTACAATCAACGATGGGAACTTCGGTACCATACCAGTACTAAAATACTCAGTTAAGACTGGTAGCCCTAGAATCGTTGCAGCTAATAGACAAATTATTGCCAAAATGTTGAAAAAGATTAGCGGTTTGTATTCGCTGAACAGCGAGACGATCGTCATTAAGACTCTCGCGCCATCGCTATATGTATTAAGTTTCGAACTACTTCCTGCAGGCCGATCCTTATATTCGGTAGTGAATTCCTTTAAACGGAAATTTTTGTCTACCGCATGGATTGTCATCTCGGTTTCTACTGCAAAGCCTTTTGATAAGACTGGGAATGACTTTACAAAATCGCGACTAAAAGCTCGATAGCCTGTCATAATATCTCGCACTTTCGCGCGAAACAGCCAGTTGATTAAAAAACGCACTAGTTCATTTCCGAAATTATGGAATAAACGTTTGTTTTCTTTTGTATAATTCCCCGACAAACGATCACCAATCACCATATCTGCTTGTTCTTCCAAGATCGGCGCGCAGAGTTTCTTGGCGTCACTTGCTGAATATGTATCGTCGCCATCCACCATTAGATAGCAATCCGCCTCTATGTCCCGAAACATACTACGAATAACATTGCCTTTGCCTTGTCGAGTTTCTGACCGCACAATCGCCCCGGCGCTCCTAGCCAATTTTGCACTTTGATCTGTCGAATTATTATCATATACGTATATATCTGCGTCGGGCAACGATTTTTTAAAATCCTCCACGACGCCAGCGATCGTTTTCTCTTCATTATAGCAAGGAATCAGGACTGCTATTTTCTTATTTAGTTTCTCTTTCATCGTAAGGTCTCTCCAATAACTTCATTGCTTCTGTCTGCATGTCAATGATAAATCTTAAAGCATGGATATTATCGACGGCGGCGCGATACGAGGGCATTAATCCCATAAGCAGCCGTTTTATTCGTGCTACGGTCAAAAACGAACTGGTAGCCCCAGCGTTTAGTCGTTCAATATTGTTACGTGTTGATATTGCTGCTTTATCGAAGCTCTTCTGGTGGTCTTCAATGAACTTTTTTGCCTCATCTCGAACCAACTTTATGCGTTTTCGTGTCTTACTATTTCTGATTGCAAAAGCCTCAAAATCCTCAAAATACCGCCAAAAGAATGTTTCGTTGCCATCTATCAGATCATTTTGCTCTAAAAAATTATATAACCTAAACGCGATATATAAATGATCGATGGCATTATCTTCCTTGGCATCGTTTGACCAGGTTTGAGACATAAGGCTATCATCGTGTCGCACATAATTGTATAACTTTTTCTTCAAATAATAGGCTGTTTTGCTTATGCTCATATATGCAACGCAAAAGTATGCATCCTCAAATCTCAACCCTTCTGGAAAAGTAATCTCGTATTTTTTCAAAATCTCTTTTCGGAAAATCTTATCAGTGGGCGAGAGGTCGGTATTGAAGATTTTGGCATTACTGAGCAATTGTTTTCCGGCATATTTTAATCTATAGTACTCATTATCACTACTCTTCATGTATTGACTTGCGTGATAGATTACGTTTACTTCGCATAGCGCCAGATCAACCTTATTATCTGTAATTGCTTTATACATCTTCTCGCAAGCCTCTGTCGTGTAATAGTCGTCTCCATCACACAGCATAATGTATGGCGCCGTAGACTTCTTTATGCCTATATTCCTCGCTTGCGAAACTCCACCATTTTCCGCGCGATAAATTACTTTTATGCGTTTATCTTTCCTTTCGTATCTTTCCAAGATCTCGCGGCTATTATCAGTAGAGGCATCATCCACGCAGATTATTTCGATGTTCTCTAAAGTCTGCTTTCTCAATGCGTCCAAGCAGTTTTCGATATACTTGGCGTTATTATATGAGGTGACAATAACGCTGACCAACGGATTATTTTGCTTCACGCTTCTCCTCTAGCTCCTCTAGGCGTTTTAGTAAAGCGACATTATTATTTTGCACCTCCGCAACTAGACTTGCTATTTCGAGCTGTTTACGATAAACCGGATGCAGTCTAATCCACGCTTGCCTCGTATTCTCGCGTACTTTTCTTGCACGCTCGCGCAGTTTTTGATTTCTCCTTATTCGACGAATATGAAGCAAGATTTGCTGCTCCGAGTGATCCAAAATATACTTTAATAAGTTCCGTTGCGGCGCCCCACCGAAATTGTTCAAATCAATTATCCCCTCATTATTATATTGATCGTATTCCGTTTTAACCTTATGAACAAAGTCCTTTAATAAGTCGGACTTCAGTCGGCACATATTCCAAAAGTATGCCCCAAATTTCGCCACAATGAAAACCTGCGCGTAATCATCAAACACATCGTTTTCTCGCAAATATCTCTCGATTTCTGCGTATTCGTAGACTACATTCATCACCTTGCCTGGATTGTTCACCGAGGAGGATTCATTGTCGATTCGGTAGTGTAAGAAAGCATCATTCGTAAATACTGCTCGGTGCGCCGATACCCAAACTTTAAAATTAAATCCAGTGTCTTGGTATGATGCTCCTGGAGTTGGCAAAAATTTAATCTTGTGCTTCGATAAAAAATCTCGCCGATAAATCGCCGACCAAATCGCTGGCGCTTCGTAAAATATCCAGATGTTGCGCTTCGGGTCAATCACTCGTCCGGTATCTTCGGGCCGAACATAAGCATTAAGAGTATCTTTGCCGTTCTTGTTGAAAAAATAATTCGCTCGCACTACTTCAGCGTCATAAGATTCCGCTAGACCGTATAATCTTTCCATAGCGTCGAGTTCAATGAAGTCATCTGACTCTACAATTGCAATATACTTACCTTTAGCTTTTGCTAAGCCTTGATTCATGCTATCGCCGTAACCCGAATTTTCTTTATCGATGATCACAATCCGCTCGTCTTTTTTCGCAAAATCTTTAATAATATCGAGGGAATCGTCTGTCGAGCCATCATTAATACAAATAATTTCAATTTCAGCCAAGGTCTGGTTTACGAGGCTTTCCAGACACTGTTGTAAATACTTCTCAACGTTATAAATTGGAACCAATACAGAAATCTTTTTCATAGCATTCCCATTATATCAGAAAAACGCCACAGAGGGAAGCCCCTCCTTACGTATCAGATTGTCATAAACATATTCATAGAATTTTCGCTGGCAACCAGGCTCATCGAGTATTGCCAACAGAGTATTTCTTAAAGCCTATTTCTAAATTATTGGAGTAGGCTAAGTCCCGTTTGCTTAATCAAGACGCCCTGGATCGCGCAAAGCTATTTATGCTATAATATTCATATGTCGGCGAGTTTCTTTTTTTATGATTTGGAGACCTCGGGGTTAAATCCGCAGAAAGATCGGATTATGCAGTTCGCGGGACAGCGCACCAATCTTGATTTTGAATCGATTGGTGAGCCGGTCAATTTGTTGATTGAGCTACAGGATGACACGTTGCCGAGCCCCTCGGCCATTATGGTGACTGGGATCACGCCCCAGATGACGAAGACGGACGGAATTCCGGAGCGCGAATTTTGTCGTTTTGTGGTGGAAGAGATGGCGACACCAGAGACCACGATTATCGGTTATAACTCCGTGCGTTTTGATGATGAATTTATGCGCGCGACTCTATGGCGCAATTTTCACGATGCTTATGCTTGGCAATGGCGTAATGGCCGCAGCCGCTGGGATTTGCTCGATGTAGTGCGCATGACCCGGGCCTTACGGCCAGAGGGGATTAATTGGCCGGTGACGGACGAGGGCCGGGCGACGAATCGGCTAGAATTATTGACGAAGGAAAACGGGATTGAGCATGAGCATGCCCATGATGCGCTAGCCGATGTCGTCGCCCTGATCGAGGTTTCCAAGCTGATCAAACAGCACCAGCCGCAATTATTTGACTATTTATACAAAATGCGCCAGAAAAAGCCAATTGGCGAGCTTGTAAACCTAGCGCGGCCGGCGCCATTCGTCTATGCTTCCGGGCGTTACCCGAGCAAATTCGAAAAAACCACCATTGCCTATCCTCTGGCGCCGGCCGCCAATCGTAATATCTTGGTCTATGATTTACGTTACAATCTTGATGAATTGCTAGATTTTGAGCAAAATGTTGAGGAGTATCGTCTCGCCGAAGACCAAGACGCAAAAGAATTCACGCTCCAAAATGCCGATTTGCCTAAAAATCCAAATAGTAGTAAAGATAAGCATGATACATCGCAAAAAGCAAACCAACCGGATTCCGCCAAAGAAAAATGTCCAAAATTTGATCATACCAAACTTCCCGATGGAATGCGATCCCTGGCGCAAGCGGGAATTTTGACTGATTACATACTAAAGCGTTTGTCCGAGGGGAATTATTTTCCGATTGTCAAAAAGATGCAATACAATCGTTGTCCAGCCGTAGCGCCGCTGGGGGTTTTGAGCAAGGCCGACGGTTGGAGTCGGATTGGCTTTTCCGAGGAAATGTTGCAGAAAAATCTCGAAAGTCTGCGCCATCACCCTGATTTTGCCGCGCGCATGGAACGCCAGATTAAGGGTGGTTCTGGTTTTTCACCGGGCGACGACCCCGAATCTCAGCTCTATGATGGCGGCTTTTTGGATAGTCAAGACCTCGTTTATATGGAAGCGGTGCGCAACAATGGCGCTGAAGATCTCGCGGACTTTCATCCGCCCTTTGTTGACGAGCGTTTGCCAGAACTATTACTCCATTATAAAGCAAAAAACTTCCCGAGTAGTCTCACAAGTGACGAAACTGCCAAATGGGAGCAATATCGTTGCAGGCGTCTGTCCGAACAGGCACCAAAATTTCTAGCCGAATTACAAAAAATCCAGGCTTCGCTCACCAAAGGCGAAATCATTAGCGGTCACAAAAATAGCGATTGTGAGTTTTATGCTGGAGAACTAATGCTTTGGTATCAGAGCCTGCTTCCGGGCGACGAATAGATAGCATATTCCCCTATTTTTACCACTAGCGCAATCGGAATGTAAGGTGTTGCAATGGGTATTTGAGTCAAACCTCGTCGCCCTCTTGACAAAAAGCGTAACCTGTGCTAGAATGGAAAAATAGGGCGCTTTGCGGCGCTCTGGTAGCTAGTGGTTTTTTCTGAAAGTGTTATCTGTAAAAGGAGGGGAATTTATGGAACATTATTGTTACGATTTTTATGGTGCCAGTGGGAATTTGACTAACACCATGATTTTGGAAGAATTCACGGGCAGATTAGTATGGCGCTTACGCGGTAGTTCTGAAGCTGGACAACTGAGCAGCGTGATCGACTGTATGGACGCGGTAAATCCGAAGATGGTGGGGGTTAGTAGTGTTGTCCTAGGGCGCAATATGCACTTGACGATCCACACCCTTAGTGAAGTTAAGGCGGTTTTCGTGGATTACTTTGGCGATCTTTGCCCGAGCGAACGAGCCCTATTGACGCGGATGCTGGAAGAGTTTTTTGCGCCCAGTGTGACCCACTTCGGCACTATTGAGATGTTCAAGGCAAGGGTTGTTTCGCCGCTAGGAGCTTTTGGGCAGCATGTCTGTTATGGGCGTGCGGCGATGGACTTGCCAACGGCTCGAGGATTAGTTAACGATATTGTGACCCAAGTCAAGATGATGCCGCTGGGGGCAAGCTTGGAGCTAGTGAATTATCCGCACTTCGACGAATACGACCTCTTGCAGCCGATTGCAGAGTCGCACATTGCGGTGCACACGCACGCTGGTAAGTCGCTGATCGATGTTTTCTCCTGTAAGCCGTTTAGTGCTGAGGCAGTGTCGGAACTAGTGGGATGCACTCCGGTAGCAGAGACTATCCGCGGGCTGGGTATACCGCCAATGCTGCTGTAATGACAGACTGCGTTTGGGCCGAGAGGAGGGATCGTTGTGGCTTACTTCAAGAGGCAATTGACAGATCGGGCGTCGTCGCCAGAACTGCGTCAGCTTGGGATTACATGGGTGCATCCAGAAAATCCCAACCGCCAGTATATTCAAAAAATATCTAACTCGGCGATAGAAAATTATGCTTTTCGCGTCATGACCAACGGTCAGCAGCAAACCAGGAAGGAAAAGCAGGCCTTGATCACGACAGTGGAGGCGGCGGACTGGGTGGTTTTGACGAACGGTCGCGGATTGGCCGTGCTCTATTCGGAGCTTACGAATATCGAGCTGGGCGTAAAGCTGCGCGGCTGGATGCGTCAGCAAAACATGCAGATCGCGCGCTTTGACTGCCAAGATTAAGGCGCCTAAGCGTCGAATAAACCCTAAACCCTCGCAGGACTGCGGGGGTTGATTTTTATAAAAACTTACTATATAATATACATGATGGATGATGGTTATATCAAAATTCGCGGCGCTAGGCAGCACAACCTGAAGGATCTCGATGTCGATATTCCGCGGGATAAGTTGGTAGTGATCACCGGGCTTTCTGGCTCGGGGAAGTCGAGTTTGGCATTCGACACGATTTATGCCGAAGGGCAGCGGCGCTATGTCGAAAGCTTGTCGAGCTATGCGCGCATGTTTTTGGGGGTTATGGATAAGCCGGATGTTGATAGCATCACGGGGCTAAGTCCAGCAATTTCAATTGACCAGAAATCAACTAGTCGCAATCCTCGCTCGACCGTAGCAACGGTGACGGAGGTCTATGACTATTTACGCCTGTTGTTTGCGCGGGTTGGAGTGCCGCATTGTCCGATTTGCCATCGCGAAGTGCATCGCCGCAGCGTCGAGGATATCGTCGAAGAGGTGATGAAACTGCCGCTCGGGAGTAAGCTGATGTTGCTGGCGCCGCTCGTGGCACAGAAAAAAGGTAGCTTTCAACATATCCCGGATCAATACCAAGCCAAGGGATTTTCGCGCGTGCGGGTGGATGGGATTATTTATGCGCTCGATGAGTTTCCGGAACTGAACAAGAATGATCGCCATGACATTGAGATTGTGGTGGATCGGTTCATTTTGTCGCCAGATTTGTTGAGCCGTATTTCAGGCTCGATTGAGCAGGCGCTCGAGCTCGGACAGGGGATTATTAAGCTCTTGCAGATTCGTGATAATTCCACCGCGGTTGAGGGCAAGACGATTGGTGTCGAAAATAGCGATATTTATATATTTTCTCAGCGTTATGCATGTGAGCTGCATCCGGACGAGCTGATTCCGGAGCTCGAGCCACGCCTGTTTAGCTTTAATGCTCCGCAAGGAGCCTGCCCGACTTGTACGGGTTTGGGGACGCGTATGGAGATTGACCCGAGTTTGGTCTTGAATCCAAATCTGACCATCGCCGAAGGCGGAATTCGCCCGTTCAACCGGGTAACGCAAGAATCTTGGTGGCTAAAGCGGTTGGAAGCGGTAGGTGAGAAAGAGGGTTTTTCTTGCCATGTGCCAATTAGCGAGCTTTCCGAGGAGAATATTCAGAAGATTCTCTACGGTACAGGGAAGACGAAGTACAAAGTCGCGGTTGGCGGGCATGGCAAGTGGGGTGACGGTGCGACTTATGAATCGACCTACGAAGGGGTAATTCCGACGCTAGAGCGGCGTCATCGCGAGACGGAATCGGAGTTCATTAAGAAAGATATCGAGCGCTTTATGCGCGTGCACGAATGTCAGACTTGTCACGGAGCGCGCCTGAAACCCGCAGTCTTGGCAGTGACGGTACACGGACTCAATATTATGGATATGTGCAATCTTGATGTCGATGCCACGATTGAAGTATTGAAGAATGAGCTCGAGTTTACCGAGCAGGAAAAACTGATTGCCGAGCCAATTCTGAAGGAGATTCGCGAGCGTGTGCAGTTCATGCAGGATGTTGGTCTAGGCTATCTGGAGCTTGGACGGGCGGCGAATACTCTATCAGGTGGCGAGGCGCAGCGGATTCGCTTGGCGACCCAAATCGGCTCGGGGCTCCAAGGGGTTCTGTATGTGCTAGACGAGCCATCAATCGGCTTGCATCAACGAGATAATGATAAACTAATTGCCACCCTGAAACATCTCCGAGATTTGAAAAACACAGTGCTGGTGGTTGAGCACGACGAGGACACTATGCGTGAGGCGGATTATCTGGTCGATATTGGGCCGGGCGCCGGCAAAAATGGCGGCCGGCTCGTCGCTGCGGGCACGCCAGCGGAGGTAGCGCAGAATGCCGATTCGATCACCGGGCAGTATTTGTCCGGCCGCCGTGAGATCACGGTGCCAAAAAAGCGTCGCAAGCCGAAGAAGGATCAGGAATTAGTAGTGGTTGGCGCCCGGGAAAATAACCTCAAGGATATTGACGTGCATTTTCCACTGGGAGTCATGACGGTGGTCTCGGGCGTTTCTGGATCCGGGAAGTCAACCTTGGTCAACAATATCCTTGCGAATGAATTGCTGGCGCGGTTACACCGCGCCCAGACGGTCGCGGGATTGCACGAGCGTATCGATGGTATCGAACATCTCGACAAGACAATCGTGATTGACCAATCTCCGATTGGTCGTACTCCGCGGAGCAATCCCGCGACCTACACTGGAGTGTTTAACCAAATTCGTGAGCTTTTTGCCAAACAGCCCGAAGCGGAACTCCGCGGCTATAAAGCCGGCCGTTTCAGCTTTAATGTTAAGGGCGGTCGTTGCGAGAATTGCCAAGGCGACGGCGTAAACAAAATTGAAATGCACTTTTTGCCGGATGTCTACGTCACTTGTCCGACTTGTCATGGTAAACGCTACAACCGCGAAGCGCTCGAGATCAAATATAAAGGCAAAGATATTTCTGATGTTCTGAATATGACGATCGATGAAGCGGTTGAGTTTTTCGAAAATATTCCTGCGGTCTATACAAAGCTCAAAACTTTGCAAGAAGTCGGTCTCGGCTATATTAAACTCGGTCAACCTGCTACTACTTTTTCGGGCGGCGAGGCGCAACGAATTAAGCTTGCCACCGAACTCGCCCGTCGTAGCACCGGCAAGACGCTCTACATTCTCGACGAGCCAACTACTGGCCTCCATACGGATGACGTTAACCGTCTGCTCCAAATTCTTGGCAAATTAGTTGACGGCGGCAATTCCATGATTATCATTGAGCATAATCTACATGTGATTAAATCCGCCGACTGGGTGATTGATATGGGTCCCGAAGGTGGCCAAAACGGAGGTCAAGTCTGCGCCCAGGGTACTCCAGAACAACTGGCAAAAGATTCCAAAACCCCAACTGGCCGTTATCTGAAAGAAATCCTGGGTTAAAAAGCCAACAACATACAGCAATATCCTTATCGACTGCAGGATCGGCGGCCGGAATTGTGTAGAAACCTTAAGATAAGTTTAAAAGTTATCAAATTCTACCAGAACTATGCCAAAAATGCCAAAAAAAGGTCATCTTCTATTGACTTTCTTGACAAAGTATGCTATAATGGAACTATGTACCTTAAAAACGCAGAAAGGGAGGGGAACCAAAGAATGGAAAAATATTCAATTTTTCAGCGTTTAGCCAAGGCAGGTATCTATGAGCGCCATGTGCGGAGTCTGTATTGTTTGGGATGGGAGAAAGTCCTAAAAGAGGTGGACGGATTGCACGAAAAGAGCATCGTCCTGCTCGGTCAGAACTATATTGATTGTGTGAATTGGGAACATCAGCGGTATCGCTGGCTTTATGATCTAAGCTTAACAATTTTGGAAGAGAGGCTGACGCTTTGGTCGCTGCTGCGTGAGCGTGGAGAACAGCGAGTGAGACTGCTTGAGCTCTTTCGGGTGTCGCTAAATGAGGGGCTAGTCGGAATGTTGGAAGAGGTTAACCAAGACTTGCCGAAGGCATGTCATATTACAAGGAGAGACGCTATGTTTCTCACTGCTTGGAAGCGAGATCGGGCGACGGCGGCGGAACAAGCGCTAGAGGTTGGCGTCACTATCTCTGAAGTGCCTAAAGTACGGCGGCGAATACTCGATGAAATGCGCCGAAACCTCAGGGATAATTACCTTATTCGCACAACCATGATTGCTTTGCCACCATATTATTATGGTGACGCGGCATACGATTGGGGATGCAAATATTGGCAATAATACTCGCATTTCTGCCGCGAAGCATAATACCATACTGAGCGCGAATTTTCGCGCTCAAACGTTTTTTAGACTACAACACGTAATAACATAAGAAGTTTATCAGAAGCTGTTGGGCGGCTGGATTTCAGTTGATAATTCCAAAATTTAGAATAAGTTTTTTCTAATCTTCCGTAAGGAATCGTGCTTCTAAGAAGAATTATTTTCAAGTTATAATTCCCAAACACTTTCTGTGATTCTGTAAATGCTATTTTTTGCGCTACTAATTCTGTTTGAGAGTTTATAATTCTAAAAGACACTAATTTTAGCTTTATAATTCTAGAGCTTATTCCATAATTCTGAGACTAAGCAAACCGTTTTTATCTAGTTTTATAAATATAAAATCTTTAGATTCTGCTTCTGTTTTATTATTACTGTCTATGCTCGAGCAGCGGAGGGGGAAGCCGTAGTAGCGATAGTGTCCGATGACGGACGAGACAACGTCAGATGCACCAAAGCGGAGACTGTACGCATAACGAAGATCAGAAGAATTAGCCCGGGACGACCATCCGTAACCGTTGAGGCCAGAAAACTCCAAACGACCGCTATTGATGGTGATGAACCCGCTGCGAAGAACTAAAAAAATATGAAAAATGAATTTGCCGGGAAGCAAGTGATTATAAAAGAACTTATGCCCATATGATTAGAGCGAAGCCAAGATAGACAGAAAGATCGGCAAAAACACTCATAAAAGCTAAAAACAAAAAATGCGAATAAATTGGCAAAAAGTCTTGACCGCGCAAAAACGCTTGTGTATAATAAGAATCACAAAGGTCATATAACAAAAAACGAAAGGAATATTTTATGTCAAAAATGACAAAAACCGTAGCTGCTTTGGGCGTAGTGGCTGGACTCGGTGTTGCGATGCTGCCTGTGGGTGCGTTCGCGGCTCCAGCCGACACTGGTGCGGTCTATACCGGTCCGGCTACGCAGAATGTCACTTTTCAAGCGGCAGTTGATGATTATATCCAAATTACCGTGGCGGAAGCCCAAGTAGTAGCAGCGACTCCCGCCACTACTGCACAAAATGCGACTGGTAGTACGGGGCTCACAATCAAGTCTAATAGCACAAAAGGCTATACCGCTACGATCGCAGCTAATACCGGCGAGGTAAGAAACGAATCTGGTACTATCACCACTAATGGAACTGCTGACATGATCGGCACAAACGCTAATAACAAGATCCCTGGCGGAAAGGCTGTAACTCCTGGCACGAGCGCTTGGGGATATAAAATTGGCTCACTAACCGACATGGTGCCCGCTGCGACAACTGCGTCAACCTTTGCAGAGAAAACCACTGCAGCAGATGCGGATGGTGATTCATACACTTTGGAATTCGCAGCATCGGTCGATGCAAAGCAAGCAGCTGATACCTATACTGGTCAGGTTGTTATCACTGCGACTGCAAAATAATTTTTGCAACAAGTCTTCGAAATATCACTCCTTCGGGGGTGATATTTTTTGGTCGAAGAAGGATTTTTTCTCTGTAAAATCCTTGAGTTTTTGCAACAACTTCGTTATAATGAAAAACAGTAATAAAGGAGGTAAATGAAAATATTGAAGCGTTTTCGTAATTTGTTGGCGACATTTTTGTTAGCTTTCATATTTGCGATTAGTAATTCTAGCGGCTTTGCCATTGCGGCAGACGAAGCGAAGGCCGACCCGTATAACATGCGTGTTTCTCCGTCAAAAGCCGTAATTGAGGAAAAATTAGAGCCAGGAAATACTTATCACGGAAAGCTGAAGGTTAGTAACGATGGCACCAAGAAATTTAATTTCCAGGCTACTCCGACTTCCTATGCGGTTGACGGTGAGAGCTATACCCCGGTTTTCGACAAGGAAAATGATTATAACAAGATTCGTGAGTGGGTGACTTTGTCGCAAACGACCGGCGAGCTGCAACCAGGCGAATCAACCGAGATTGAATATACAATCGAGGTCCCGAGTGACGCAAATGGTGGCGGCCAATATGCTGGTATTACCGTCCAGATGGTTCAAGACAAGGAAAAAGAAGCCGAGAGCACAGGTTTTGATGTAACTAACCAGATCGGTTTCGTGATTTATGCCGAAGTTGATGGTGAGATCGAAAAGACTGGCTCGATTGTCGACAACAAGATCTCTGGTTTCCGCTTTAGTCCGCCAATCAACGCAACCTCAGTAGTGGAGAATACTGGCAACACCCATTTTACTGCCAAATATATTTTCAAGGTATTACCGTTCTTTGGCGATGAAGAGCTTTATACGAACGAGGAGAATCCGCAGACTGCGCTGATTCTGCCGGATACGCGCTATATGAATACTATGACTTGGGAGGGGACGCCTTCAATCGGGATTTTCCGCGTGCACCAGACCGTGCAGCTAAATGACGAAAATAACACTCAGTCTACGGTGGAAAAGCTTGTGCTTGTTTGTCCGGCTTGGCTGGTTTTCGTGATTGCCTTGGTGCTCTTCGTGCTGATTTTCTGGATCGTAAGCCGAGTGCGTGGACGTAAGCATAAATCCTAAAGTGAAGAAGTGGAGGTGAAATGAGAAAAAAATGGTTAAGAATCGTTGCGGCTTTCGGGCTAATGCTGGCTGGGGGGGCGAGCCTCCTCGGCTCTAGCACCGCGGTTTATGCCGACGAAAATACTCCGTCGACTTGGATTCAGCTCTCGCCGGCTGCTGCCACTGTTACTATGATGGGGGGAGATAGGCTCGAAGGGAAGCACGAGCGTTGTCCTGCCGGATCAGAATCGGAAGAGGGGGGCTGTCGTGTAGCAGTGAAAAATATCGGAAAAGAGAATTTTAGTTATAAGATTTATACTTCTCCATACGTTGTTTCCGGCTCGGACTATCAGCTCAACTTTTCGGAAGACGCTGCGACTTCGTATACGCAAATCGCACGTTGGATCACCTTTTTGGACGATGACGGCAGTTATAAAAAGGAGATCACGAAAAATATTGCGCCAGGAGAGACTCAGGAGATCAACTATCGTATTACGGTTCCAGATGATGTCCCGGGAGGCGCACAATATGCAGTAATTTGGGCAGAAGTGACCAGTGCTGAGAGCGGGGCTAGCGTCCAGACTGCTCCGCGCACCGGCACGGTGGTTTCTGGCCGCTCGATTGGCGACACCGTTCAGAGTGCCGAGATTAGCGATTATCAGTTTCAGCGTTTCTCGATTGGTGGCTCTCTGACTGCGCACGCTATGATTAAAAATACTGGTAACACTGACTTCGATGCCTATTATACCTATACCGCCAAAACTTTATTTGGGAAAGAAGTGCACGATCCAATCAAGGACACGATTGCAACTTACCCTGATACAGAATATCCTGTGGATGTAAAGTGGGAAGATGGTTTGCCCTTTTTTGGTTTGCTTCGAGTCCAATTTTCGGTTACAGCCGCTGATCAGGTGATTGACGAAACTCATTTGGTGCTGATTATGCCAGTTTTTGTGATAATTTTGCTAATTTTGTTGTTGACAGTCATTATTATCTGGATTATAATCATAAACAGAAAGCGCAAAGAGCGTAAAGCCCGCACTCTAGTATAAAAAACAAAAATAAAAAGGGTGACGGTTACCATAATATCTTGCTTAAGCAGCTCGGTATTCTGCGAGATGGTATTCTAGCGCAATCGACATAAAAAGCTAAAACGAAAGAGCGAGTGTGCATATGAAACAAACACGAAAGCAATTTTTAGGTCTAGCGGGTCTGGCAGCTGTGATGGCCATGACGACGGCAGCGTTCGTATTGCCATCCACTGAAGTCGCAGCGGAAGACACGGGTAGCGTTAATTTTCGCGTTAGTGTTGGCGAAATAACGACTAGCGCAAACTTTTCTAACCCGCAGGACGGTGCAGCCTTGACCGATCCAAATTTGCAAGTTAATATTAACTATAGTGAGGCTAGTCGGCTACAATACATCTTGCACTACACCGATGCGAATGGTTCAACTCAAGAAGTGATTGTGCGTGATATCCAAACCGGTACAGTCTCGGGCAGCGACGAGTTCATTCTCGACCTTAGCCAGTACGGTTATGGTAAGTATAGCCTGACGGTACGTGCTTACAAAGATAATTCGGCCACCGGCGCATATCACGAAGATACCGTAAACTTTACTTATGGCGCGATCAATATTCCGCCGGAAGACAACGCAGTTAGTTTTGTCCAGGGTGAAAACCCAGTGATTCGCGCTGAAATCTCAGACAATGTAGATAAGGTGCAAGTGCAAGTTTACGACAAGAGTGGTAAAGCCATGTTTGTTGATGCTAGTGGTAAAGAAAGCCCGTTGTTAGTTGATCGTGGCCATATTGATCCTAGTACCGGCCAGCTTTTAGTAGAGCTGCCGTTCATAGAATATGGTATTGCTCCAGGTGATTATACTACGGTGCTCGCAGCCTATGACCGTGATGGCAAATTTCTCGACATGGCCACCTACAACTTCAGCTATGTCACGGAATCAGTTGATCCGAATCATTCAGACCAATCAGGTCAACCCGGCACAGTGACACCAAACACGCCGAATACTGGCTCAACCAAAGAAGGCCTAACGCTTTCTCGCATTGATTACTTCCTGACCGGCTTGATGGTTTTCGCGGCAGTGTCTGGATTTGCCTGCTTTATGATTTACCGCCACAAACGAACGTTACGAAAGTAAACTTAAGGCCTAAATCCATAAAATCAAAAAGGAACTAGTTATGCTAGTTTCTTTTTAATAATCTGCAGTATATTTTGTTTGTCTGGGAGTACGTTTCTCAAATGTCGGAGTACGATTATTTTTTCGACCAAAACCTGCATTTTTCCAGGGGTAAATCAAAAAATCGTATTTTAGTAAACTTTTGAGAGCTCGGAGTATACCTTTTAAGCTCCGCAGTATGACTATTCGCTCGCTATTTCAGCATATTTTTGCGCTTCAATAGGGTATGGTAGGTAATGGCAAAACGATGAGCCTCATCGTCGATCCGAGCGATTAATTTCGCAATATGCGAATTTGAGGGAAGTAACAGGACGGAATAGTCTGCTTCGGGATTTTTGTCTAGATTCTCGTGACCGAGCCCGGAAATTAGTAACTCTGATTTAGTATCAGCGTTTTCTGAGCCGTCTATATCTTTCGGCTTTTTCGGCACCACAATGCGGACTTGGGCACTGCGTGAGTGGTCACCAGACTTGTCACGCCCGATCACGCTGATATTGTGTGACCAGAGCAAATCTTTGACCGCATTGACCTGATGAACACCGCCGTCGAGAATCACCAAATCCGGTAAATCCCATTCGTCGTGCTTCAGGCGCCGTTCTAATACTTCACGCAGATTTGCCGTGTCATCATTTTGTTGGCGCCGCAACTTGAATTTGCGATATTCCGCACGATCAGAGACGCCGTTGATGAACACTACCATGGAACCCACCACATTGGTGCCGGACTGATGCGAAATATCATAACCCTCAATTCGCCGCGGCGGCTCGGGCAGGCGCAGCATCATTTGTAGGTCAACCAGAGCCTGGTCCGAAGAAATATCCATAAATTCTTTATCAGAAAACACAATCTTTTTCTGTAGCTCGCGCAGACCAAAAAGCTGCTTACGGAGCTCTGTTGCCTCCTCAAATCTCTGCTCCTCAGCCGCTTGTTTCATTTGCTTTTCTAATTGTTTAAGTAATTTATAACGACCGCCCTCAAGATAAAGAATCAGCTTACGCAAATTTTTCTTGTATTCTCGCGGCGTGGTTTTTTCGATCTCTATCCCGGGCGTCAAGCCTAAATCGGTATTAAGGGTTTTCTTGCCGTCATAAGGCTTATCGTAATACGGAAAAACCTTGCGCAAAATCCGCACTGCTGTCTCGACTACCTTTTTGCCATAAAACGGCCCGATATAAGTCGCTTTGTCGTCTTGCGGCGTACGCGTGAAACTGACGTAGGGAATCTCGGACTTCATGTCAATCCGGATATAAGAAACGGTTTTGTCATCGCGTAGCAGAATATTCCATTTTGGCTTATAACGCTTAATCATCTCGGATTCGAGAAAAAGCGCATCCATTTCGGTATCCACCACAATCCAGTCCGTATCCGCAATCTCACGCACTAAGGCTTCGGTTTTCGGATCCTTGCGCGTATTGTGAAAATATTGGCGTACGCGGTTTTTGAGCACCGCTGCCTTGCCAACGTAAATCACCTCGCCATCAGCGCTTTTGTGAAAATATACCCCCGGCGCCGCCGGCAGCGTCTTTAACTTCTCCGCTAATTCTTTCGGGATAGGCATAATATAATTATAACATATTCTAATTTTTCGATCACAAAGCTGGAGGGATCTTAGTCTTTAGATGTCAGCTAGAGCCTTGATATCGCGCAGTACTTCTTTTGCTTTGCTGTCTTCGTCGGCGGCACCTTTGAAATTGATAGCGATCTGCTTGCCGCTGCGTAAGTGGATGAGATATTGATTTTCTGAAAAATCGATTCGCGCAACGTCGCTCACAGAGTAAACTTCTGGCTTATGAAACGGTCGATGTGAGACTAATTGACCGTCTTGAAAATACAGCCCCCGGGATCTCACATGCCACGCCACGAACGCAATATTGATAGCAACGATTAAAATAATTATGAATATATAGATATAATCTGCCGTTTCCTCGTCACCAGGATAAAAAGCACGAATAATACCCCTCAGTGCATAAACTAACACTAGACTCAGGATGATAACGGCGATTACGCCTGGAGAAAAAAGTAGTTGCGAGGATCGCAAGTTGTACTTATGAATAGCGTGGCGTTGGTATGCTGGATCTGTGCGCCTAATCTTGGTTTCGCTTAGCAGTGAATTAGTGGTGACGGGGAATTCGGCCACTTCTTGAGTTGCTATTTGTTCACGGGGTTGGTGTGAGTTTTGCGGCAACATTTCTTCAATTATGATATATTCGTCATTTTGCCCAATTTCTTTGACTTTCCTGATGAAGTCATCCTCGGTTTTTAGAAAACCTCCTTCGGCTGCGTTGGCTTCTGGGTATAAATCTGCCTTATAGTAAGGCTTCCCGCGCCAGTAAATCATTGTGTCCAGATGGCAAAACAGAAGGCTGGCAATGCTCAGGCCGAAGACAACTCGATTCTGTACCTAGTCCTGCAGATTTTTGGTCTCGGTATCGTCAATTATGCACTGATACAGAATGAGCTGAACGGCATCGTGAAGACGCATTGGGATGCCACGGGGAATATGATGAACGATAATGGCTCACAAAACGCCTAAAACCCTCCGCAAGCTAGTAGAACTATTTTTGCAACCGCGCAGCATAACCCTCGCCCTGGTGGCGCTGGGTTTTGTTGTGACGGTGGGAATTTTAGGGTACAAGATCCCCTGTCCCTTTTATGAGTTAACTGGCTGGCATTGCCCAGGCTGTGGTATATCGAGGCTGTTTTTGGCGTTGTTTGATATTAATTTTTACCAAGCCTTTCGTTGGAATCCATTTGTTTTTATTTTGCTACCTTTTGCGATTTTTCTCCTGCTCGATTATGTTTTGAAATACATTGCCGATAGCCAAAATAGCCTTTACTATAAAATCCCTTCAGGGTTTTGGACTGGGCTGCTAGTTGCAGTCATCGTCTATGGAATTTTACGCAATCTCCCAGCGTTTGCTTTTCTGGCTCCGACTGCTATCTAAAGAGTTTCTTATTGACTAGTTCGCAGCGGAGATGTCCATATCGGTCGCGGTCGTTTGTGGCACTCTGGCATCGGCGGTTACGGATGGTCGTCCCGGGCTACTTCTTCTGATCTTCGTTATGTATACTTCCTTTTCTTCAATGCGTCTGCCGTCACCCCGTCCAACGACGATAACGCTCGCTGGGTCGCCTTCCCCCTCCGCTGCTCGAGCATAGGCGGTAACAGCATGTAGAATAGAAGCAGGAGCAGTCCCATAAGAAAAACTCAGTTTACTAGTTAAATACTGTTCAAAAAATAGGGTACTTTTATACTTACGCTTGAAGACCTATATTCTTCGTGAAACCCATCCTGGAACCCTAAGCAATTATAAAATTGAGTGCAGAATTGACAATGCTCATCAATAAACTACTAAAGGCCATCTGCCAAAAATTCATCTCTACTCCAGGCAAAATCCGGATCGTCAAAGCCACCATAGCGGTGTTGATAATGATGGTAGAAATTCCCATAGTTAAAATCGCTAGCGGCAACGCAAAAGTTTTGATCAAGGGTTTCACAATCGCATTTAATAATGAAAAGACCAATCCCGCCACCACGAAATATATCCAGGCCTGCGAAGTCAAGAGCGGATTGATTAAGTCTAAACATTTGGTGCCAGCCGGACATGGTACGACGGAGGCAGAGACCTTCCCTAGCCAAAAAACGCACAACCAAAACCCTAAACTCGAAGCTAGAACTCGCAAGAGGAAGCCTAAAAATTGATGTTTCACCATAACTTAGTTTTCATTATACCACATATAACCGAAGTCTTGCCCTAGTGCTGGTGGCAACCTGTAATATTTATGCTTATTCTATATATTATATACTGTCTAGCTAGGCAGCGGAGGGGGAAGCCGCGCCAGCGATAGTAGTCGTAGGACGGGTTGACGCCAGACGCACTGAAGCTGAAGCTGTATGCAGAACGAACATCAGAAGAATTAGCCTTAGGCGACCATCCGAACCCGCCGATGCCAGAGTCCCACAAACGACCGTAATTGATATTGACGTCTCCGCTGCGAACGTTACCTAGATCAGATCTTAAGTGATTAAAGTTCCGCAAAATTTCTTCCACCGAAGAACCTAAGGTGTGCTATAATCAAACTATGGTTTGTGTTGCGGCGTTTATTGTTTTGAGCTTGGTGGGTGTCTTTGTAGCGTTTCTCAGTATTTTTAAGCGCGATATCGGCCGCAAATATTGGGCGGTTTTCAAGAAATCTTGGGGTTGCGTTGGTAAGAAAGTACGCCTGCAGAAGTGCGAAACGAATTTCAAAGATGATGTGAAGAATTCGTTACTGAGTAAAGTGGTTTTAAAACATCCGAAATGGGTGAAGCCGCTCGGCACAGCGATTGAGATCTTTTCGGTAGCGATTGTTTTTATAACGATTTGGTCATTGGTGGAATCAGTAAAGGCGCTGCTAGCGATTTGGGTTTTTGGAACATGTAATGTTTCGCAACCGGCGAGTTGTGCTTTGGGGGCAGAAGTATGCGGGATTGATGCCGAGGAGCCGAAAAACCCGCTGGAATGGACTGGTCGCTGGTTCGGCGAATGGGGCGAAATTTTTGCTAATATTCCAGATCGTTTCCACGACTGGCCGGTAGAAGATTATTTGGTCGAGCCCTATTCCTTTGCGCGGCCGTATCAAGACGGCAAGCCTCTAGCACTAGACATCTTTGACCCTGGCTGTACCGTTTGCATGCAATCGTATAAGAATCAGATCGAGTCCGGATTTTTCGAAAATTACAACACGGTACTCATGGTTTACCCGATTGAAACGGGAGCTAACGAGTACAAATTTAATAATTCCGACTTAATTGCGCGCTATATGCATGCGGCGACGTTGTTGGAAACGAATTATGCACCAGAGATTATTAAGCGGCTTTTTACCGAATCTAATAAGGAAGGCCAGAATTATCAGGCATATATGATGTCGTTGGATCGGGAGGATGCCGAGAAAGAGTTGCAAAAATGGCTAAAAGACTTTGGCGCCGAGAAGGCTCAGCTTGCCCGAATCAAGGAATTAAGTCAGGGCGAAGAAGTGACCGAGATTATGCAAAAAATCAAAGAAACCGTTGAAGAGAAAATTCATGCGAAAGGCATACCAACCTTAATTTATGATGGAAAAAAGCATCATGGACTATACAAAGCCGAGTGAAATATCGCTGATGATCTGCAAAAATATATGCCGACTGACCACGGTTAGTTTTTTGTTAGCTGTAATTTTGGTCCTATCTCTGTTGAGTTGGCGGCCGGCCGCTGCAATCAGTGGAAAGAAGTACGATACGATTTCACAAAACTGTACAACAATCAAGCAATCTTTGCGCCAGTTGCAAAAAACTGACTCGCGCACTCGCTCATACCTCGGCACTACCTACGAGACGATCGCTACCAAATTCATCATACCCCTGAACTTGCGCTTAGTAAAAAACGGGCGTCCTGATACGGATCTGACCGAAATCCAGTCAGATTTCACTTATTCGCATGGCCAATTTAAAGAAAAATATACCGAATATATGAAGGAGCTCGAGACTTTGATTGGGATGGAGTGTCAGCGTTACCCCGATGCTTTTTATGGGCAATTGGAGAAAGTGCGGGAGAGCCGGGCTAAATTGCAAAAAACCGTTAATAGTCTCACAAAGTTGAGCGCTGCGCAAACGGAAGCGGTGGCGACGCTGAGGAGATCGCTATGAATACCTCGCGTGGCGGTCGCAATTTAATATTGATGGGTTTTAGCGCAATTGTGATTGCGGCCATTACCACCTCTGTTAGTTTATTGATTTATCGCCTGACTGGCGACATTTACCTCGATCGTTCGCGCCCGGGCTATTTGCCGGATGAGGAGGAGGCTAGCGAAGAGATCAATGAGACGAATTTTGTCTATCCGGATTCCGGCGAGTTGGATATGCACGAGCTCGACGAGTATTTGCGGCAATATCGTAAGCTCGACGAACGCCTCAATAAGTTGACTGACCCCTATGGGCCAGGGCCGCTTTCGGATGAATCGCTCGGAATCACTGGTGACCCTAAGCCGCCGGAAGATGATGGTGGCGAAGACTCAGAGTCAACATAGTAGCAAGAAGAGGAGGCGAAAGATGAAGATTTATATTTCTGGTATTTCTGGAACAGGCATGGGGCCGTTAGCTTTGATGGCGCATGACGCTGGACTGAAGGTTTTTGGCTCGGATTTAGCGGCTGGCGCGGTCACTAATGAGCTGGTACAAAATGGTATTAGCTTAACTCTCGGTAGTCAAGATGGTGGATTTCTGCGCAGTTGTGTAGAAAAAGACGGGGTGACTTGGTTTGTTCATACTGCGGCCCTGCCACCCAATCACCCCGAGCTCAAAATGGCGAAAAAGCTCGGCCTAAAAATTTCGAAGCGCGACGAACTGATTAGTTATTTGGTGAAAAAGCTTAAGCTAAAAATGATTGCGGTGGCCGGTACCCACGGCAAGACTACCACTACGGCTATGATCGTCTGGGGTGCACAGCAGCTAGGCATTCCGGTTTCCTATATTATTGGCACCACTTTACCCTTCGCCGAGGCAGGAAAGTATGATCCGGATTCTGAATATTTTGTCTACGAAGCGGACGAATTCGATCGTAACTTTTTACATTTTCATCCATGGCTTGCGGTCATCACGACCGTCTCGTATGATCATCCCGATATTTATCCGTCAGTCGAGGATTACCAGGCTGCTTTCCTCCAATTTGAAGAGCAGAGCGAAGAAGTTTTGCATGGCGATGAGATTGCGGCCGGTCTTAATCTAGCCGGAGAAGCGCGTCGCTATGATGCCACGCTAGCGCTTGATGCGCTTGAACGAATTATGCCGCAGAAGGGTTTGACCAAGGTGCTACAGAATAAACATAGACAGATTATCGATGTCTTAAACCGTTTTCCGGGCGTAGGCCGCCGTTTTGAGCAAGTCTCCGAGGGCTACTACTCCGATTATGCCCACCATCCCGAAGAAGTGAAGGTGACTGTCGAGATCGCGATCGAAG
The DNA here is from genome assembly GCA_947428935.1 of uncultured Candidatus Saccharibacteria bacterium. Classification (GTDB taxonomy): domain Bacteria; phylum Patescibacteriota; class Saccharimonadia; order Saccharimonadales; family Saccharimonadaceae; genus Nanosyncoccus. Next base: position 26,457 of record CANENS010000010.1, read on the forward strand.
AAGCCGAGCGGCGCGGGCTAAAGGGTGTAGTGGCGATTTATGAACCGCACCAGAACACCCGTCAGGCTGAGCTGCTCGACCGCTACCGAGATGCCTTTGTAGGGGTCGAGCAGGTTTATTGGGTGCCGACTTACTTAACTCGCGAGCCTAAAGACCAAAAAATTCTCAAACCCGCCGATTATATTAATCTCTTGGATAATAAAAAACGCGCCGAGAGCGCTGAATTAGATGACAATCTTGCTGAAAAGATCAGAAAATGGCATGACAAAGGATATTTGATTCTGCTTATGTCGGCTGGACCGGCCGATGCCTGGATCCGACGTTTGGTTTACGCACCAAACCAAGAATCTGCCGCTACGCCTATAGTTGCTCCTCTGCGCAACGCCGAAGAGGGGATGGGAGAACGCTAATTTTGTTGCCAAGATAACTACAGATCTAGCCGAAACTAGCAGCTTAACCTCTATATTAGCACAGCTTATGCTTTTTGTCAATATTATTTTTGTGTTTTTCACTTTTTGATCTGTGTGGGGGGTAATAATAGAAGACAGTGATATACTGAACAATAGTTATGATAGACATTAAGCTTCCACTCATTAATATACGTTTCTTCTAGTCACTGTCTTCTATTATTACCCCCCCACATCACAACCTAAAACTCAAGCATAAAAACAATTTATGCTTATTCCATATATTATTACTGTCTAGCTAGGCAGCGGAGGGGGAAGGCGTTCCAGCGACTGTAGTAGTAGTAGGACGGGTAGACGCCAGACGCATTGAAGTGGAGGTCGTATGCTCGAGTGACATCAGAAGGATAAGTCCGTGACGACCATCCGTAGCCGTTGACGCCAGAGCCCCACAAACGACCGCTATCGATATAGACGGCTCCGCTGCGAACGTGTTAAAAATGCCTTTAGCTATAACTAAATTCTTCGCAAAGCGGCTTTTGTGGTAAAATATAGACAGCATGAGCGGAAAACTCTCTAATCATCTTCAGCAGTTGCGGCGGCGTTTTAAGACGGTGCGTACTTGGCAATTGGTTTTAGTCCTACTGCCCTTGCTGTTTTTTACGGCTACGCTTTTGCGCAACGACCATCTGAAAATGGTTGAGTTGAGGCGTGTAGTTTTGGATGCGGACGCGGCCGAAGACGACGCTGCGATAGAAGAAAGTTTGACGAAACTGCGCGATTTTACCTTTTCGCACATTGTGGTGAATTTGGCGGAAGAAAATGGCGTACAGAGGTTGACTTTCGGCACAGGGCCTTTTTATCTTGAACATCAATATTTGCGAGCGGCAAATGCAGCGATTGTTGCAGCGGAGAGCCAAGTTGCTGACGATAGCAATCCGAACGGAAATATTTATGCAGCGGTAGGGGCAATTTGCCGTCCACTCGCGATTACAAACGGCTGGAGCTGGAATAGTCAAGGTTATCTCGACTGTTGGACTTCGGAGTTAGCTAAATATCCGGCCAGTGATGCGCTTTCTTTCGACCTGGCCGCGAACGTCCCCTCGACTGAGCTCTATCGGCATAATTACGTTTCGCCAGCCTGGGCGCCCACACCGGCCGGTTTTGCGATTTTGGCTTGCATTATTCTGATGGCGGTGATCGTGGTGCGGCTGTTGATATGGTGTATTAGCAATATTGTTCTGCTTTTTCTGGAACGCAAACCGGCCAACCATCAACGAAAGACTACGAAATAGCAAAAAGCCAAAGCCTAGTAAAACGCCGAATATTCTTTGTCTAGCAGTGCGTGCGGCAAAAAGCGTAAGGGTAGAGGGCTTGAAATCAAAAGGCGCAAAAACATTGCGCTATCATAGAATGAATAGCGGTTGTCTAGCAATAACAAAACGCCAGGCTTTCCTAAAGGGCTAATACTATAAAAGTCTCGAAATGAAAAATGGCTAGCTGATCTCAGCTAGCCATAAGGCATGCCTTAGAAAGCAAGCTCCGATAGAGGGTCATAGCGACGGAACTCCATATTTACGACACCATTAGTGTTCGTATTTATGACACGCTGCCCTTTACTAGCGACGCCATGCTCACTAGTCGAAGCGTAGAAGGCGATTTTGACGCTCGTGCCGTCCAGAGATGCCTCGAGCTCTCCGCCTAAATCCCTGTTCGGGTTTTTATCGCCGTAGACTAGACAAAAATCGTCTTTGGCGAGGAAGCTATACTCCGTTTGATAGCAGATGCCGTCGCCGGTTTGCAGCTGGACTACTATGGTTCCATGCTCTTCGGCCTGGACCATATCCGGACAATAAATCCGCATGTGATTAATGCTGCCATCCGCAAAAGTCGGTTCCGGCAGACTCAGCTCCAGGACATAGGGCGTATTGCTCCACCATCCGTCCTCGCCGCCCGTGTCCTTTAACGGCCTGACTTTTTCGCCCTGGAAATCGTTTCCGAAGCAAGTCAGCTCCGCTCCATTTGACCAAGCAAAATGGTCGAATGGGTCTTCGGGCGCAGATGCGCTCTCATGTCCCAATTCATTTTCATAGCTTGCTTCGATCTCTTCTGCCCGCAGCTTCCTCTCGGCATTTACCCATGCCATAATAATGGCGCAATTGAGAATCATTGCAATAGCCAGAATCACCATTCTCCCGTAACTCAGTTCTTTAACTTTCTTCATTTCTTTCCCCTTTCTAAAAAGGGAACTAAGGCCACCTTTTTAACGTGCGCTATAGTCCCCTCATCTACAGTTTTAGCCCTGGAAGTCTTCAAGACATCCAAAACCCGGTAAGTCTAGAAACTTACCTTATGCTTTGATTGTAGCACAGATAATCAAAAATGTCAAGCATTATCTTTAAAAAACAGCCCATTTCACAACCAAAACCTCTGTAAAATCAATTTTTTGCAAACTACGAAGCGCGTCTAACCATACGCCCACCCCAGTAAAAACGTATTGCAAAATCCCAAGAAGCCTATTTCTTCGCTTCTTTCGGAAAAAGCGGTTTTCCTGGCGGTAAGATCTGCTCCTTTGCGAAAATTTCCTGAATTTTCTCTGCAGTTTTTGGCAAAAACGGCGCCAGCAGGTCCGCAATCGTCAAAAGTTGCTCGACCAAGCCGCCCAAAACCTCCTCTAGTCGCTCCGTCTCACCTTTTTTTGCTAATTCCCAGGGTTTCTCGGCGTCGATCGTGCGGTTCGCCGCGTGTACTAACTTCCAAACATAGTCAAACGCCTTCGTAAACTCGAATTTTTCCATCAGCTCTTGATACTCTGCCGCTAGCTCGATCGCAAAACCGGGCCGACCAGAGATCTGATTTTTGCGGCAGAGCGTCGCGAGGCGCTGTACGAGATTCCCGAGGTCGTTCGCTAGCTCGTTATTATAGGCATCCTCGAATTTTTCCCAACTAAAATCGGAGTCCGCGAAAGTATCGATGTGGCGTAGGAAGAAATAGCGGAAAGCTTCTAGCCCGTGTTTATCCAGAACCGCGACCGGATCCACCACGTTGCCAATACTCTTGCTCATCTTTTGCCCATCGGCCAAAACATAACCGTGCGTCACTAGTCGTTTCGGCAATGGCAACCCTAACCCCAGTAAGATCGCCGGCCAAGTAATGGCATGAAAACGCAAAATATCCTTGCCGATGAACTGGGCCGTCGCCGGCCACCACGCCGCAATATCCTCGTCTGGATAGCCCAAGACCGTGATATAATTCGAGAGCGCATCGATCCAAACGTACATTACTTGCTCTGGGTCGCCTGGCACTTCCACACCCCAGCTCAGCTGCTTGCGCGAGCGCGAAATCGAAATATCCGGCGCATCCTCAAGTAAGCGCAAAGCTTCCTCCCGCCGAAAAACCGGCAAAATCTCCATCTCACCCGACTCAATCTTTGCTCGAATCTGATCCTTGAAGTCCTGAATTCGCAGATAATAATTCTTTTCCGCCAATTTCTCATAAGGCTTTTGGTGGTCCGGGCACAGCCCGCCATTTTCATCATATTCCTTCTGCGTCACGAAACGCTCGCAGCCTTCGCAGTACCAGCCATCATATTCTGCCGCGTAAATATGCGGTTCTAACCGTTGCCAAATCTCTTGACAACGCTTTACGTGCTCCGGATCAGTGGTGCGGATAAAATCAGTATACTGCACATTGAGTTTCTCGACAAAATGCCGAAACCTGTCGGAATTTTCGCGCGCAAATTCTTCCACCGTTAGCCCTAAATCTTGCGCCTTGCGAAAAACCTTATTGCCATGCTCGTCCGTCCCGACCTGCAGGCGCACTTCGTCACCACAACCCCGCCGATAGCGCGCGTAAGTATCCGCCAAGAGGTAATCCATGGCATGGCCAATATGAGGATGACCATTCACATAGGGAATCGCAGTGCAGAGATAAACTTTTGACATAATTCTTTTCATTATAACACAAAAATCTCCCCTGGGGGATATTCTGTAAAAAATGAAAACATCGATGAAGTATTAGCGTTTTGGCCTATACGTACATGCACTTTTAATGGTAATTGTAGTCTAATATAGGGAATGGAACGATGCCTTTGTTTAGTACGGAAAATAAATGATGATTATAGTGATACAACTTTGCTATGAAAAAGCGCCCACGAGGGGCGCGAAAGGTGCTAACATTACGGTAAGTAGTATTTTGAACTAGCGGCCGCCGCTGAGTATTCGCCACAGTAGCCGTCCTACGCTCAGGACGACGTCAATAAAGCCGATTATGGTTACGAAAGCTATAATTTGCGCTATAAAGAACATAGCAAGAACCACCAAGCCGCCAACCGTAGCGATAGTTACTCGAACCATTCGCTTGGCAGGTTCGCCTAAGAAAAACGCCACAATACAGGCCAAAATACCAACAGTTATAATCGTTTCAAGCATATACACCCCCCCCTTTTTTCTCTCGCTTGAACAACAACGACTGGTGGGAAAACTCCCACCCAAACCCAGGGCATACGCCTAACGCACCCCTAGTACTTACATTATAGCACACATCATCAAAAAAATCAATACCTTTTGTGCTGAACTTACTAAATTTGATCTGCTAATGTTATTCTATCATGCAACTGTAGCCGTTCGTCTCATAAGCACCTTGGACTGCCGCAAGATTGGTCGAAACTTGATCGCCCTCCACGGAAAGCCCAAAAGTGCTGGCATTCGCCGCATTGATCAGGCTAATATCATTTGCTATCGTACTAACTTCAAGCAGATTGTCATTCACGCTATAATTGCGCTCAAAAGGTTCAACCGAGGCAATTTGTTCTAAAAAACTGGAACGGTCGATTTCAATCTCAGTTTTGGCAATTTCAGCCATTTCGTTCGAACTGTAAGCCAAATTGACCGTCTGACGAATCCCATTCAACCGATCACCGACGTAGTTTGCGCTCATGCTAGCAGAACCGCTATTGGCTTCATACCAAGCGCTGCGCAGTGTATCGGGGTCGAGCTCGCGCGAGCAACTCAAGGTCTGTACCGATTCGGAAACTTCTCCGGACGAAACACCTTCGCCTTCGGTGCTTTCAATCGAAGGAGGTACGACCACCACACCCGGCTCCTTATTCGAAGATTGGATGAAAAGCACGATGAAAATCGCCAAAGCGGTTACTAATAAGCCAATTACCACTAACAGGATAATCACAAGGGCTTTTGGATTCTTAGCCTTGAGTGATTGACTGAGAGAAGCTTGCGGCATTTTCTTAGGTAGCTCGGCAGCAGTAGGTGGCAAAGCAGTCGGATCGGTGAAATTACCAACCGGCATAAAAGGCAGCTTGCTCGGATCGCCGGAAGTCTGTGACGCGACAAAAGCATCGGCCGCCGGCGTGCTCGCTGGGGTGGTGGAAGGGGTCGGAGCAGGTGAAAGACTTGTAGCAGCGGAGCCAATATCGTTGCTCGCGGACGTACTCATATTGGCATTACTCGGTGCGCCTAGACCCATCGCACCGGCCGAACTTGGCGAAGTTGTTTGAACAGAGCCAAAACTCGGCGTAGTTGCGGTCGATGAAGCAGCAGTGATGGGAGTCGGATTGGGCGTGGGCGAAGAACCGTTCGACGACCGTGCGCCCGACATGATCGGCATGTTGTTACCAGACTCGACTACCGGCGTTCGCAAACCGGCGCCATAAACCGCACCCTGGCGGCTGTTGGCCGGCAAAGTGCTTGAGCTGATCGGATCACTAGAGTTAGTAGCGGCCGCTGGTTTAGTGGCGGTCGAAGCGGTGTCGTCGCTCGGCGGTACGCCAATTGCAAAGCCGCTAGTAGCGTCCGCGGAAGTAGCCCCGTTCGCACCATTCGTAGCTGAAGGTGGAGTTGGCGTTGTAGCGGTGCTAGCAAAGCCGTTAGCAGCTCCGTAATTTGGCGACGAAGTACTAGCGGAACTGGCGTCATTCTGATTGCCGTTCAACGCAAATGGTGCTGCAACACTAGCATAGTTGGCGGACGAACCATAAGTTTGATTGCCGGCTGACGCGGCGCCATAAGAATTGTTATGATCATTATCCGTATCAAGGTAGGGAGAAGGGGGATCCGGCAAATCTAAGTCAGGCGCATAGCGATCTTCGCTCAGGGGAGGAACTGAAGTCACGCTGCCAATCGAACCAGGCACAGGCGCTGCCGGCTCCAACGGTTTATTATCGTCCGTTGTGTCGCCCCATCGTCTTTCTGGATCAGTTTCTGCAATCTGATCCAAACCGATCGCATTGGATGGCGTACTCGAAGCCAAACCAGCCGCGGTCAGATTATCTTGCGCCGCCGCAAAACTATCCGCCATAGTAGCCCCAGAATCACTATATCCATTCAGGCCAGAAAGCCCAGACATATCAATCCCAGACCCGTTGTTCATCCCCGAATAACCGTTTGAATCCATTCCTGAAAACGAATTGTTCCCATCCGAATTCATACAATACCTCCCTTTTTCATTTTTAAAGTTTTGTTTCTACAATGACATTCTCTACTATTTTAACGCCCAAAAAAACTTTTGGCAAGACCGATTTTTAGACAAATATTTTTTTCAAAGATCAAGTCACATGCGTTAATTATTTTCCAGCAGTAATTCAGCTCGAGATGGTACATCTTTTGAAAAAATACGCAGAAACTACTTTTCTTTTATACATTATATGTTGTCTAGCTAGGCAGCGGAGGGGGAGGGCGAAGTGACGATGAAACCCACCAGACGGATGAGCAACAATATCAAAATATAATTAATATGCAAAATTGACATCGGATGCGTGAGGATTTGATGACCAGCTAAAGCCAACGGAACCAAAATCTCTTAAAGGATTCTTTTCATCAACGCTAATACGCCCGCTGCGACGATAGGGTGACGCAAGACGCTATGCTATACAAAACCATACTCCGCACGTAGTCACAAGCCCAATAAAAACACATTTCAATTATTAAGCACTCCTAAACAAAACTAATCACTCTCATACTTGAGATAAGTGTGGATACCTGATGTTAGTGAGCCCAAAAGAAAGGCCGAGTTTTGGATTAGTATAGAATTATGTCAGGAAAAATCATAAAAAACCCCGAACTACGCGGGGGATAAAGAACTGTTCTTAGCAAGGATGGGAACGCAATAGCGCTAGGCTCTCTCGATGAAAATGATTATAATAAACATTCGCAAAAGAATAACTTTAATCAATTACCATCATCCCAGAAATACTACTGCGCCCGCCAACCTAAAACCAAAAAGAAAACCATGTCATCACGTATCGCCCAACACGTGACAACAAAGCAATTCTATCATGCGTTTTTCGGCTTGCCAAGCACTTTTTAAACAAAAAATGCACCAATTTTTACAGGGGTATTGTTATCATAAAACAAAGATTTTATAGCAAGTGACTAGATAGGCAAAATGTTCCATTTCTCGTTGCTTTTGAGCTTGATAAAAATACAAATCAGATCGAAATATATCCTTATAGACATTAAAATACCTCGTCGCATCTGCAACGAGGTTGAGAATAAAAGTGAGCACACTCAGAGGAAAAGCCATACTATGCGGCCAGTTACTATCGATCTGAAAGGAGGTAATCAATGAAGAACGCCCAATTGATTATGTGATTTTCTTCTGGTGGCTCATAAAGTTACAAGCCCTAACCGCTACAAGTAGAAAAAAACGGTTAGAACTGTAAACCTTTATACACCACTTCAGCGCGTTCGTCAATGGCTTCTGTGATTTTTGGCTTGATTTTAAGGTAATTACTGCCTAAAAAGCCCTATTTTTGCATTTTCAGCGTATAAGAATAAGCTTAAAAACTGTTAAAAACCGGAATGAAAGGTAAAAAATCGACGAAATTTGGTCTGATTTTCGATTTTGCTATTGCTTTTTACACAAAAGTGTGCTACAATAAAAGTATGGGGGTGCCATTTTGGGGGATTGAATTAACAATAAAGAAGGATATTTATGACCGTTTTTGGCCTCATAAAAGAGGTGAAGAAAGGTTTTTCGGTGGCTTTCCCTAGGATTAGCAATTTTACTCAAATTATGTGTGAAAAAACGTGTTACAATAAGAATACGATGATGAGTTTGCATTATCGAATTCAAAAACGAATTCAGAATTTTATCTGTGCGGCGGCGGTGTTACTGATGGGTATGTTTTTGTCGTTTAGTTTTTTTGAGCAGGATAATATCGTTTATGCTGAGGATGCTGCGGGTGAAGGCGATGCTCATTTTGTGACGATTTACGACTCCGGGACCGAAGTAACCGTTAAAACTTCAGCGCGTACAGTGGCCGAAGTTTTAGAGCGGGTCGAAATCTCGGTTGACGACGGCGATATCGTTGAGCCAGCGGCTGATTCCGAGGTGCTAAATGACAATTATCGCATTAACGTATATCGCGCGCGTCCGGTTTTGGTGATAGACGGCGTGAAGCAGCGCTATCTGATGTCAGCCAGTTATGATCCGGAGCAGATTGCAGAGGAAGCTGGTTTTACGGTCTATGATGGGGACGAAATCAAGGTAAAAGATAATCAGAATTTCTTGGAGGCAGGCGCACTTTCGACTTTTGAGATTGAACGCAAAGGTGGCCGCACTATTACAGTTGAGGAGGCGATCCCCTATAATATTGAGACTAAACCGGATCTCTCGATGGCCAAAGGCGAAACCAAGCTGGAGCGCGCGGGCGAAGATGGCAAAAAAGTGACGACCTATGTCGTCGAGTTTGAGGACAATATCGAGGTGAAACGCACCTTGGTGGGGGAGGAAGTAGTGCGCGAGCCGATCTCCGAAATCAACTTGGTCGGAGCGAAGCCTTCGATCTCGCCGGGGCAGGAAGTTTGTGCGGGTTGGGCGCGCGAAGCTGGTGTGTCTGAGGCGGATCTAGAGGCGGCGATTACCTTGATTTATCATGAATCCGGTTGTCGAGTCGATGCCGCTAATGCTTCCGGGGCGTATGGTATTCCGCAGGCTCTGCCAGGTAGCAAAATGGCCTCGGCTGGTGCGGACTGGGAAACTAATCCGGTAACGCAAATCCGCTGGATGGCCAGCTATGTCAACCGTTACGGTGGTTGGCAGGGAGCCATGGCTTGGTGGTGGGAGCATCACTGGTATTAAATTAAAATTTTCGATTCTTGAACAAAACGGGCAGCTATGAAAAATAATAAAGCATTAGGGCAGCATTGGCTGAAGAATCGTTTTATTTTGGACGAAATTGCTGGCTTAGCAGCTTTTGGGGTACCGATGGAAACAGTTTGTCTAGAGATTGGGCCCGGTCTTGGCACCTTGACTTCTAGCTTGCTACGGAGATTTTCGCAAGTAATTGCGATCGAGTATGACCAGAAATTAGCTCAAAATTTGCCAAAATCATTCCCGGGTAAGGATTTGACTGTGATTCATGCCGATGTACTATCTTTAAATATTGGCGAAATTGGCGGATACGCCGAGTTAAGCTCGGAGGTGGTGAAAAGCGGCGGGGAAGAATACCGCGAAAAAAAGCTCGAGCATAAAACTAACGATCAAACACATGATCAATCTCTCGTAAATGCTCAAACTGCAAGTAGTCAGACTTTCGGAGGACAATTTGGTGACGTTGTGGCCGAGCATAATGGTTCGCGCAATGACCATTACACCACTCTGGATGAACGAGCGACTAAGGAACAGCTATTGCAAGGCAACCATTCTGTTGTTGGTCGCGTGAATGCCCTCTCTGAGCAGGCCGCCAAAAACGAAACGTCACCGGAGTCATTAGAACATTCAGGCTCGTCGTCATCGTTAGACTTGCCGCTCGAATTATCTTTGTCAAAATCATTATCAAGCGCGTCAAAGCATGAGGGTAAGGGGGTCGCGGTGCGACCGTATGTGGTGGCTGGGAATATCCCGTATTATATCACTTCGCCGATTTTGCGATTGGCGCTTGGCGCTGATCCTCAGCCCGCCCGCATTGTGCTTTTGATACAGAAAGAAGTGGCCGAGCGGGTGGGTGCGGGGGCGGGACGAAATTCGCTATTGTCGCTCTTTGTGCAAAATTTAGCGCAGGTAGAATTAGGGCCGGTAGTTCCGGCCGTTGAATTCGTCCCGCCCCCGAAAGTTGATAGCCAAATTATCATCTTGACTCCGCGCCCGCGCCCTATCGTCTCGGAACAGATAATGGCGCTGGCCAAAATCGGTTTTTCTAATCCACGCAAGAAACTAGCTAGCAATTTGGCTAGCACTGGACGCTCTAAAGAAGAATGGCGGCTCAAATTGAATAAGCTAAATCTTAACCCCGATGCGCGGGCGCAAGATCTATCACTCGAAGATTGGCGAAATCTCGCAATTTAGTTCATAATGAATAGGTTAGCTATGTAGACTCTTGACAGGGGATACCACTACAGATCTAGCCGAAACTAGCAGCTTAACCTCTATATTAGCACAGCTTATGCTTATTGTCAATATTATTTTTTGCGTTTTACTTTTTCATCACAACCTAAAACTCAAGCATAAAAAACAATTTATCAATTTATCAATTTATCAATTTATCAATTTATCAATTTATCAATTTATGCTTATCCCATATATTATTACTGTCTATGCTCGAGCAGCGGAGAGGGAAGGCGTTATGTTTGCCATAGCCCCAAGAGGACGCAACTGTTGTATCAACGATATGCAAACGATACGCTACGCCAATATCCCTACTTCTGGATGACCATAGGTAGCCACCATTTCCTACTCCCCACATCGCTCCGTCTCCAATATCGATGTACCCGCTGCGAAGCGTCTTTGGTAATTTGGCATAAGAATTATGACCATTTTAACCATTTAAAATGCGTAAAAGGCTTGGGAAAAGAGGGAAAGTATGATAAAATTAAGGCAGTTAAAGAGTGAGAGTTGTTGTTGCTATGTCGAAAAAGAATAAGCATGTGAAAAATAGCCCAGCTAATCATGTCTCCGGTGACAAGTCATCTGTCGAGGCCGCGAATCAGGATAAGCTTTGTCAAAAAACGCAGTCGGACTTCGTCGAGAGTAAGGATATTATTGCTGACTATAATGGATATGATTACAAGAAGATCTTCTGGGAGGATGGCGGCCGTGAGTATGAGGATGCAGCCGATCGCATGGCGGTGCGTCGGCTTTTGCCGCCTGCGGTTGAAGATTTTGTGGACATCGCGGGTGGATACGGGCGCTTGGCCGATGAATATTTGCCTCGCTCACAGCGCGCTACAGTTTTCGATTATTCGCAGAGCGAGCTCGACCAAGCGAAGGAGATTTATCATGGTCGCCTTTTGACCAAGCAGGGTGATATCTATGATCTCCCATTTGCCGATAATAGCTTCGATGCACTGATTATGGTACGCGCTACGCATCATTTCTCCGATATGCAGAAGGTTTCGGACGGACTCTATCGCATTTTGAAACCGGGTGGCGTAGCGGTGGTAGAAGTGGCGAATAAGAAGACCTTGCCGAAGATGGTGCGATATTTGACGAAGAAGTCAGATGTGAATCCTTTTGATAAGGAACCGTCGTCACTCAAGGATTTGAACCAAAATGGTTTTTATAATTATCATCCTAAATACATTGAAGAAGTGTTTCGCAAGTCTGGCTTTAAGATTGAAAAAGTGCTTTCGGTTTCTAACTTCCGCAGTGCGAAACTGAAGAAAACTTTCGGTACCAAAAACCTGGTGCGGCTTGAAAAAGCGGCGCAAAAAGCTCTGGCGCCGGTGCGTTTCGCCCCCTCGATTTACTACCGCTTAGTAAAAGAATAATTAGAGGATAATTCCAAGGTTGCTTTAAACATTGGTTTGTATAATAAAACTATGCGAATATTGTACGTTGAGGATGAAAAATATTTAGCCGACGCCGTGGTGCATTTGTTGAAGAAATCTGATATTGCGGTTGATTGGGTTGCAGATGGTGAGGCGGGGCTTGAGCTAGCTTTGAAGCCAAATTATGATTGTTTAGTGCTAGACATCATGCTGCCAAAGTTGTCTGGTTTAGAGATTTTACAAGCGGTGCGGCGGCGAGGAATTACTACGCCAGTGATTATGCTTTCAGCACTGGCAGAAGTGGACGATAAAGTACATGCCCTGGAAGCTGGCGCTGATGATTACCTGGCGAAACCGTTTAAGGTTACGGAATTGGCGGCGCGTCTGAAGGCTCTGCAACGTCGTCCACCTCTACGTTCGGCGCACGTGGTAAAATATGCTGATTTAGAATACAATGTTGACGATCATACGCTTAACCAATTGCCATTAACAGCAAAGGAGGCTGAGCTGGCGGAAATTTTGCTGCGTTATCCAGAGCAAGTGCAGTCGAAAGAGCAGCTTTTGGCGCGAGTGTGGGGGAATGAAGCCAATGTAAACGACAATTATGTAGAAGTCTATGTCAGCTATCTGCGCAAAAAGTTGAAGGAGCTTCACTCGAGCGTTCGTATTAAAACGATCCGAAATTTGGGGTATAAGCTAACTTCGAAGGCGTAAAATATGTTAATTCACAAAGGCCGTAGTCGTATTTTTCAAAAACTACGCAATCGTTTGATTCTGATTAATTTGGCGGTGACTACGGCGGTGTTATTTTTGGCCTTTTCTCTGATCTACATGGTCGCGCGAGATGCTTCCTTGCGTCGGCCGATGAATCTAGAAACCGAATATGACTATACTTCTTCGGTCTCAGTAATTATTTATAAAAGAGTCCAAGTGGATCGTCGAGCCGCACTCAATTCTTTACTTTCTTCCTTAATCATAACTGGGGTTTTTGTCGAAATGGGAGTGGCGATTTTGTCATACTTTTTGGCCGAAATTGCGATTCGGCCAGTACGCGACGCTTATGAGAATCAAAAAACCTTCATCGCTAATGCTAGCCACGAAATTAAAACTCCGCTCGCTGCTATTAGTGCTAATTTAGAAGCGGCTGATATTAAAGGTAACCGTTTTATCGACAACGTTGAAAAAGAGGTGCGTGCGATTACCGAACTTAATCATCAGCTTCTGACATTGACGCGAGCAGATAATATGATCAAGCAAAACATATCAGAGGAGACAGTCAATATCAAGGGGCTGGTAGAAGAGGTTTTGTCGGCGTTTGAGCCTCAGCTCAAACGCCGACATGTCAGCACCACTTTTTCCGTACGACTTCGTCAGGAAAAAGTGGTGCTGGCCAAAGCCGATTTTCTGCAAATTATTACTATATTGATAGACAATGCTGTAAAATATTGTAACAAAAAGATCCAAATAACGCTCGAGCCCCGTAAGTTTACTATCACCAATGATGGTGCCATTATCAAGCCCTCAGATCTGCCTCATATTTTTGATCGTTTTTATCAAGCCGACAAAAGCTCGGAAGGCGTTGGCCTTGGGTTGGCTATTGCGAAGAAGCTAGCTGATCGCGAAAATTGGCAACTAAATGCTCGCTCTGACCAAGAAACAACCACTTTCGAGCTTGGTTTTTCGACCGGACGCAATCCCAACGAAAGGTGCACTCCTGATGAAAAAGTTTAATTATCTTAATGGTAATTCGGAAAGTCTCGACACTTATAGATATATAGAATGACGATTTGACTAATCAAAACTAAACTTTGGTATGGGGAATTAATGTTTACGAGGCTTGTGAACCTGTGCATCGCGTATAAGTTCAAACATAGAATTTCAGAGGCCAAATCGCCATTTTTTTTGGTAATGAGCAAATTTTTATTTATGAATTTACCCTCACCGCAGATCAAAAAGTAAAAAACACAAAAATAATATTGACAAAAAGCATAAGCTGTGCTAATATAGAGGTTAAGCTGCTTGCGACGGCTAGATCTGTAGTTATAATAATATGCTCCATCGTGATACATTTTATTTAAGCGTAAGCAGTCCACCATATCTTTCTTTTAGAAATCCAGAAAAGCTGTCGTTGGACTTACCTCCTAGGCGCCGGCCGTCACCTCGTATAGAAATAAATAGAGCTCATTTCTATAGCTTGATTTTTTTCATTGCTCGTGCGAAAGCAATGCGTAGAAAACTTTTCTCTGGTCATTCCGGCGCTTTGTGGCGGAAACGATTTGACTAAGCATTGACTAAGTGCAACCAAGCCCGTTTCTATTAAACTGATTTTCTCTAAAAATACATTCGAGCTGAGCCTATTTTTCTTTATAGTTGATTAGCCAACGATAATAAATGTAGATATAAGTGGTAGCAAACATAAAGACGAAGCAAGTCGAAGCTAGTAAGAAAAATGGTACGATCGGCCAACCATTGAAGAAGCTCCAGGTGCTCTTAAGCCACATATCAATTAAAATAACCGGTAGTATGATAATAACGTACACTAGAGCTATCACGAAAAACATATAAATTACGCGAATCACTAGCTTCGTGCGCCGGCCAGAAATCACATCGGAAGCTGCGCTTATAGCCTTGCCTGGGTACATCCCAGGGGAAGTTACCGCCACTAAGGCAATGATCGAGCTGCAAAGTAAGTAAACTGACAGTAATATCATGATAGCGCTAAAAGTAAAGAAAAGTAGCGCGTAGAAAGGAGTAGATAGAAAGTCGGTCAAAACCGCAGCAGAGTATGCAATCACCACAATCATAATCGGTATGATTTGGATTGCTATAACGATAAAAACGGTCAAAGTAGCGAAGAGCGGACCCATCGCATTGTATAATCCATCGCGCAGACGCGGTCGTTCGCCCGCCATGAAGTGGCGTAGTAGAAAGATTACCACTAGCCACATAATTAGAAATAGCATCAACATAAAGACAAACTCAGTGTCGTCCATGCCGTTATCTAGACCACCGGTCGTAACCATAGAGATTAATAAAATTCCGGCCTTGGCAAAATTCCCAATTTTGCCGGCAGCGAGATTCTCGGTTCCTTCGTCCAGTGTGCTTTTCGCCTGATCGTAGACTTCTTCGCCCAGGAGTCCAACCGCTACCATATATAGAATCACCATTAAGCCCAAAAAGGGTAAGAATGTACGCCAATACTTGAAAAACATCTGAAAAGCCAGCACCGCATGCTGCAAAAGCCCCGGCGTTTCAAACGAACGGCGATAATCCTCGGCGTATGAGCGCTTAAAGGATTTATGAGGCCGAAAATGTTTTGCTCGCTCAGTATGGAATCGTGCTTTTTTTTCCTTGAAGAAGGTTTTGACTCTTACGAAATGGCGCTTTTTTACGACTCGAGGCGTGCTAGACTTGCCAGGCACCGACGAATCGATCGCCCGTGCCGTCTTTGACACCTTACCGTCGATCACGAGCATGTTGCCAGGCACCGACGAATCGACCGCCCGTGCCGTCCGTTTTCGCTCCTTCGCTCGCTGGCTCGCGGCTTGATTTGATGGTCGCGTTTGCATCTTCGGTTTGCCATTTGCTCGCGATGGAGTATTTTTCTGAGGTCTAGAAGATTTTTTTGCCATGCTCGAGCCTCTCTATGCGTTTTTCGATCGGAGGATGGGTACTGAACAAGTTATTCCAAAAGCCTTTTTTCAGAGGGTTATTAATATAAAGTGCCTCAGTTGCGGCGTTCTGGCGGCGCATAGGGCGAGCATGAGTATCGAGTTTTTTTAGTGCTGAAATCATTCCTTCTGGATAGCGTGTCATATGAACAGCGGATGAGTCGGCCAAATATTCGCGTTCCCGTGAGACTGCCAACTGGGCGATCGAGGCAGCTATCGGTGCCAGAATTGAAACCAATAGTACTACGATTAATCCAACCAAGCTGCGATCTTCGTCATCATGATCATTTGTTAGCCAAATCATACGTAGACCAAGATCAGATATGAAACCCACGACGCACACCAAGCCAAAAGCAATCATGGAAATACGAATGTCGTAATTCTTGACGTGTGATAATTCGTGTGCCATCACAGCGGTCAACTCTTTATTATCCATAATGTCGAGCAATCCAGTAGTCGCGGCCACCACGGCGTGCTTCGGATCACGCCCAGTCGCAAAAGCATTCGGTGCTGCATCGTCGATAATGTAAACCTTTGGCATAGGCAAACCGGTGGAAATAGTTAAATTCTCTACCACATTCCAAAGCCTTGGATTGTCGCGCTTGGTGATCTGCTTTGCTCCGGTCATAGCGACCGCTAGCGAACTGGCCGCGAAATACTGAATTACCGCATAAAGTGTGGCAGCCAGCAAAACCCAAGTTGTGATCATCCAATCATTAAAGAAATAAGCAAAGGCCACGCCTATCGCCGTAATAAAAAGCACAAACCCAACCATGATGAAAACGGTGTGGCGCTTGTTTGCTGCGATTTGCTTATACATTTCTGGAAAACTTACCTTTGCCGACAACCAACGGATTCTAATTCTCTAGAACTTTACCTCTGGAGCTTGTTCAATCTTGGCCTTTTCATTCTCGGCTACTTCGAAATAGTCGCGCCTGCCGAAGTGGACAAATAAATTATTGACTATATTGGAAGGGAAAGTGGCAATCTTAGTGTTTAATTCTCTAGCGCCGGCATTATAAAAACGACGAGCCGCCTGAATTTTGTCCTCTACATCCTGCAATTGCAACTGTAATTGCTGAAAATTGCTATTGGCTTTCAATTCCGGATAAGCTTCTGCAATTGCAAAAATCCGCGAAAGCGCACCATCTAGACTTTTTTCCGCCTCAGCGGTATCTTTAACCCCTTTCGCGCCCATCACGGCTGAACGCGCCTTAGTTACATCGTCAAAAACTTCCTTCTCGTGTTTGGCGTATCCCCTCACGGTCTCAACCACATTAGGAATCAAATCTGCTCGATATTTGAGCTGCACGGTTATATCCGACCAAGCTTCATTAACGCGCTCATTGAGGCGCACTAGGGCATTATACGACCCCAAAATCGCCGCGATGATTATCATTACGATTACCAGCACTATTGCTAAAATCATCCATCCACTCATTGATAACTACTTCCTTTCGGCGCTCAAACCCGAACGCTCCATATCAAATATTTTATAATACACATTATAACTATCTCGCACGGTTTTGGCTAGTCTGTTTTTTGGCATGACTAGTTATTTTTACTTGCTTTTGCATACGTAATCACCCTTAAGTTCTCATTTTCTGTAGAGCATTAGGAGCCAACTAACACCACTCCTCCGCTCAAACATTGATGAATGCTAGACAAATACTATATCATAACCATGGAGGCACCGACCGGAATTGAACCGGTGTACGCGGTTTTGCAGACCGCTGCGTCACCACTCCGCCACAGTGCCACGTCCTCATTCATTGTACCACGGATTAACTAGAATATGCTCAAAATCAAAGAATAAACTAGGCCTATCTTTCCATTATAGCATACATTACCTAAAAAGTCAATAGAAAAATGACATTTTCCGGCTCTTTCGACAAAATTCGGGTAAAATCTGAATAATTTTAAAGTTTATTTTAAGGCTTCTCAACTCCTGCAGTACTGGACATTTGACATATTTTCTATGAAATTAGACTATAAACTATGTTAAAAAGCAAAAAAGATACATCAACATAAAGCAATAAAGTTAGCAATTGAAAAAACATAGAGAAAAAAATAGTATTTGTATGATGCTTATGTTTATATCTGATAAAAATATATATTTTTGTATTAAAGTACTTGTCAAAAATCCGCAAGCATGGTAAGATTGGGATATATTAACCTAGGGAAAGTCAATGACAGAAGAAAAAAGTTCGGAGTTAAACATTTATGACGCACCATCGGCCTTGACAGTTTTTGCGCTGTGTCTTTTTCCGCCATTGGGGTTGGCGATTATTCGTTTCGGCTATAAAGAGTGGCATAAGGCATCTTGGGTGCGCGCAATTGCTGCTACTTGGGTGGTACTCTTGGGCTTTGCGATTGCGGGAGGGCGCTTCTCGATTGAACAGATCCGTGCTTTGGAGTCACGTAAAGTTAGCTCGGCCAACACCTCATCCCTTGAGTTTACTCAGCGCGATGACGGCGCTGGCGACTACCAGTCTAGTGCCTCTATGGGTGAAGCGGAAGGCGAAGACAACACATCCGGAGATGATGATATGGACGCCGGTTCTGCGGCGGAGTCTGGATCTGGGAACGCCAGTTCAACATCGTTGCGTAGTCAGCGTTCTAGCGGCTCAACTCCATCCTTGACTTATACTCCGGCTCCCAGTGGAGAGCAAAACCAACCTTCCAGTAATAAAAACCCAAGTAGCCCACAATCTCCAAAAGATCCTTTTTGGCAAGACGAGCCTAATAAGACCGACCCGGCGCCACGGCCAGAAAAACCAGGAGGTAATGAGCCAGACGGAGAAAATCCTGATCCAGATCCAGAGAATCCTGGTGGCGGAGACGATGGGTCCGGGGGAGGGGACAAAGATCCTGATCCGGAACCAAACCCGGATACTCCTGATGCTGAAAACGCTTAGCTAAATCGTAGGCTAGCCAGTAGTCGGAAGACGGGCGATGAAAATCTATGCAACCACTTGTTTGATCTTTACTTTGGTCAGGGCGTAAAAATAAAGGGCGTTATAAGCATTACTTTTGATTTTAAAATCAGGACATCGGCTTTAGGGATTCTGAGGACAAACAATGTCAGCTGTTCTGCTCTCGAGGTAGTTTATTCTGAGCACTAACTTCGATTGCAATATAAAAATGCAGTGCTTAAAGAATAGGCGGGTATATCAAACCTTATTTATGATCTGCGATACCACCCATGGTGGTAGCTCAAATGATATTTTCTTCTCCGCGGCGAATAATTACATAGCAGAACTCAATTCCCGATACTATGTTGTGAAAAAAACAACGAGTTGAGTCTTGACTTGGGCGTAAAAGGTCTATATTATAAATATAAGCTGATACGCTTCACAGGGGTTCCACTGATGTTAAGTGGAGTGTGGAGACGAAACAAGACAAAAACAGCGGATTAAAACAAAAAATTATTGTGCCCCGAGGGTGGGCGCGCATCAGCGGGCAAAAACCAACCCCCAACAACCTTCTTCGTCGAGGGTTGGTTTTTATATTACCTTAAAATATTATAACCCTTATGTAGATAGTACAGGACTGTAGTTTTTATCCTATTTATACATGAGGCAGTGGGGTTTATTTTTTATTAAACTACCCATGTTTTTGCAGCTATCTCTACACTTTTTTGCGTCACAGGTGACTTTTTATCAGAAACAGAATAGGAATCTGTCGTACGAGCTTGGATTCAGACGCCAAAGATTTTACACCTCGTTTTTATCGGTGTTACTTCTAATTGCTGACTTATGATCTATTCAGCATAAAACTAAAACAAACAGGTGTTCGCACGAGAAGGTAAAAAAATCAGTTTATAATGCAAAGATAAACAAGGCTTTTACTTACATTTCAAAAAGATAATTTTTTGTGGTATAATAATGGTGTCATGTCACAACCGTTGATTAAATTCACGATTATTACGCTTTTTCCAGAAGCTTTGCGGCCCTATCTCGATAGTTCGATGATGTTTAAAGCTCAACAGCGCCAGATTATCGAGGTACAGTATGTCAATTTGCGTGATTTTGGACTTGGTCCGCACCGCTCAGTTGACGATACTCCTTATGGTGGTGGTGATGGTATGCTTTTGCGTCCGGAGCCTGTGTTTGCTGCAGTGGAGAAAGTTAAATCGGAAAATCCCGGAGCGGAAGTTTTTATTCCTACACCTGTTGGGGAGATTTGGACCCAAGCCTTGGCGCGCCAATTCGCCGGCTTAGCAGGTCGAAGTGGGCTAGAGGGCGCAGAAGTCCCTTCTAAGACCCATGTGCCACTATACCCAGATCTGCTCCAAAATCGCGCAGAGAAGGCGCCAGGGGTACTACAGCGCAATTATGTTATAATATGCCCTCATTACGAAGGTTATGACGAGCGAATTTTGACAATCGTGGATCATCAAATTTCCCTTGGAAATTACGTCCTAACCGGCGGTGAACTCCCAGCTTTAGTTGTTATTGACTCGATTACACGGCTTTTGCCCGGTGTATTAGGAGGAGAAAACTCTGCTTTGATCGAAAGCTTTTCCGAAGGCGATAATCTGGAGTACCCACAGTATACTAAGCCGGCTGTTTTTCGTGGTGTGGCGGTCCCAGAAGTGCTATTGTCGGGGCATCACGCAAAAATTGAACAATGGCGCCAAGAGCATACCAGGCGTCGGCGAGATAATTCACAAATTTAAAATTGTCTTGAGGCGTATCTAAGCAAAAGCATGAATATTGATTAAGAATTACTAAACATAAGGTCTTCATTGTGTCACCGATTATTGGGCAAAACTTTTCATTAAAACTTTTCATTAAAACTTTGTTCAATATTCTAATCTTTACGAAGATCCTAAGACTGAAGCCTAGTCCAGCAAAATTCCACAAACGGAAGATAGAGGTTATTTTATGCTGTTTTTAGCCGTCAGCTCGAAACACAAACCTGGGAGCACAACTATAGGCTATACCCCCAGGTCGAGTAAAACAGCTGTCCGATTATTCAATCAAGAAGGCGTGGTCGTTTGCGACTTAAACACATTCGTCAACACAAAGTTCACAATCGCAAAGGCTAGTAATGCTACGATTAATCCTACTAAACCAAAGATGATCATATTCTTCGCTCTGGCTGTCTTTGCTGTATCGCCTTGTGAAGTGGCGAAGCTAATCCCGCCCAGTATCATCACTGCTACCGCTACAAAGCCCACTAAACCTACAATCACGTTCAGTACCGTATTTAAGGTTTTCATCATATCTTTGTTCGCAAAAATACCAGTCTGAGTAAGTCCTTGCCCACCTTTCCCGCTGGCATCAGACTGACAATCTTCGTAGCCTTTTCCAGTGCTTGTTTCGGGCGGCCGCCCATCTGGACAAATAATGGTCTCTGCATGTGCTGGCGAAATCATCGTTACCATCCCCATACTTATTATCGTCAATACTGCCATTACGGCACTAGTAATAATTTTTCTCATCATCCTCCTTAATTATTACCAGTATAATGTAGTTTTTATAAAATGTCTAGCTTCTGCGTGTAGTTGTCTTTTATTCCGATAAACATAGTCAAGAAGGAAAAAGTTCCCATCCTTCTGCAGACTCAGACATAAGCACAAATATTCACTATACTTATATCTGAATATCTGAGTGCCTAAATGTAGACATTTTGAGCATTCTCTTCTTTCGACTATGTTTGTAATGATGTGTATTATACATATGGAAGTGGTTTTTACATATGCTTCGTAAAAGAAGGATATTCGATACGGAAAATATTGAAAACACTTATAGTTTTTTATCATGCATTATCGCTGTCTAACTAGGCAGCGGAGGGGGAAGCCGTACCAGCGATTGCCGTAGTAGCTGGACGGGTAGACGCCAGACGCATCGAAGCGGAGGCCGTATGCATCACGAACATCAGCAATAGCCCGGGACGACCATCCGTCGCCGACGACGCCAGAATACCCTAAACGGCCGTTATTGATATTGATCAACCCGCTGCGAATCCTATACTTGTCAATACTTTTTTGCGAATTCTGCGACAAGCCGGCCAAGATTATTAAGCGATTTATTATATTCTGACCAATTAACAATCTTTTTAGTGGTATAATGTTTTTTGAGCAGCGTTTCTGTCTGTTTTGTTATTCATACTATAAGTAAGCATAACACTACTCTTTTTATTCGGGGATTATACGACAAGACCTTCAGGATAAGAAAGTATTGACGAAGAACAAGATTTTTGATAAAATCAAGGTGGCTGGCCTCTTAGTATAACGGTTAGTACTCCGGGTTTTCATCCCGGCAACGCGGGTTCGATTCCCGCAGAGGTCACCATAAGGGAATTTTGTGCGTCTTTGGACGCTTTTTTGGTGCTTCTATATCTGTAAAACGGGCTAATTTTCGGGATGTGAGTCTTTTGTCTACATTTACAGACCCTATGCTAGTAACATCAGTAGTTTAATCTACTAATTCAGCGCTGCCATCTATTTTTTTGTTGAGTCTAGCGCGTTAGTCCAACTTTAAGAATCGATTGACGGTCAAATTTGGGGCATGAAACTCTACTTTTGTGCTGAACCCCAGTTTATTATTGCTCAGAGGGTAAGAGGGGGTGTCACATAAATATATTGACCATTAGACAAAAATGGACAAGCGGGGTATGTTGTATTTAATAATTAATTCAAAACAACAGGCTGTAAAGGTAGGGATGTGCAGTCGATAAAGTAATTAAAAATCTATGAGGTCAATCCGCGTGGAGATCGAAAAGCTAGGCTGTGAAATACCTTCTCAGGTTATTCGCTCTCATACTCAAAATTGAAGACCAAAAAAGGCCTTCCAGAGCCTGAAAAACCTTTTATGGTGCGGGCGAAGAGACTCTAACTCTCGACCTCTTCCTTGGCAAGGAAGCGCTCTAAACAACTGAGCTACGCCCGCATAAATAAATATATCCTCATGCTAGCATGCGCGCGCGCTGCTGTCAAGCGGAAAAATCGATGGGTCAGATCGATGAACGCCCCGTCCTAGCAGTAATCAATCTTAATCCATAAAATTCCTTAATGTTAATGATCCTTGAGTTATTGCCGGGGAATGCTGAATCTCTCCTATATTACTGTCTAGCTAGGCAGCGGAGGGAGAAGCCGTACCAGCGATTGATGCCGTTGGACGGGTGGACGCTAGACGCATTGAAGCCGAGGCCGTATGCATAATAGATATCAGACGAATTGCTGCGCGACGACCACCCGTAACCGTCGATACCAGAGCTCCTCAAACGACCGTTATCGATATAGACGCTCCCGCTGCGAACGCACAAGGAAGCGAGAAAGATAAAAAGTTCTTTTCTATCTTACGAGCTGACGCAGTGCGTAATACGAAAACATAAAAGACTAGGAGATGAGAGAAAAGAAAGTAAACTTTCTTTTCCGCATAGACGATTGTTTTTCTATATTTTTCTTTCAGAAAATCTAGAACGAAGAAGTGGGTGCAAGACGGCAGATGTTTTGCACTGCAGTAAAGATGTGCTACATCTGGCGAAATAATGATGTGTAGCCACTCTACCACGCCAACATTAACTCGGCAAAATCCTATTGTCACATATTCTTCGGCATGATAAGATGAAGAAAATGTTAAGAGTCGTATGGAGTAGCCTATGTCGGTAGCCGTGGTAGTGGTGGTATTATTGTTTTTGTTAATCGTAATCCCGGGAATTAGGATCATCAATCAATACGAGCGTGGTGTTGTCTTGCGCCTTGGTAAATATTCTCGGACTTTGCAGCCGGGATTTCGGGTGATTATTCCTTATCTTGATCGGATGTTGAAGGTGGACATTCGAACTAACCCGATGGACATACCTAAGCAAGAAGTTATTACGAAAGACAATGTGACCGTTAATGTTGATGCGGTGGTTTATGCACGAGTGATTGATGCTCAGAAGGCCGTGCTTGAGACTACAAATTATACTTACGCTACCAGCACCTTTGCGCAAACTGCATTACGGGATGTAACCGGTAACTTTGATTTGGATGAGCTATTGTCGAAGCGCGATGAAATTTCGACCCAGATTAAGGAGATTGTCGATGCGCAAACGGACAAATGGGGAATTGACATCGAGAGCGTTAAGCTGCAGAATATTGAGTTGCCGTCCGATATGAAACGAGCAATGGCAAAGCAGGCTGAAGCTGAACGTGAGCGGCGCGCAGCAATTATTTCAGCGGAGGGTGAAAAGAGCGCAGCAGCGGCGGTTGCGGAGGCAGCACATTTACTAGCTCAAACTCCGGGTGGGATCAATATCCGTACTCTACAAACTTTGGAAAAAATTAGCTCTGATCCGTCGCAAAAAACTGTTGTTTTGCTCCCTACTGATTTGACCGATAGGCGTACTTCTTGATCTACACTTTTCAATAGTAGCCGTAGTATTAACCGGCGTCTGTTTGGGCATACAGTTGTGCATTGCAGTCATTGCTTGTGAAAAACACCTTGGAACTTATCTAGTGAGTTCCAAACCTCTCTCAATCATACTGTTAGGGCTAATAAGTCAAACAACTGCCTGGGCCAAATGAAAAATATCTGACTTGACAATAAGGCTCTAGTGCGTTAAACTAAAAATAGTCAAAAATTCCTTTCGGAAGATTTGATAAGGTTCAGGCTTTGGTGCCTTGCCGCAAGGGCGGTTAGCTCAGTTGGCTAGAGCGCGTCTTTGACGTAGACGAGGTCAGAGGTTCGAATCCTCTATCGCCCACCACAGAGGTTTTGGAAATAGACACCGTGAGGTGTCTATTTTGGTATTACAGGTTTCGCAAGAAGCCTGTTTTTTGATTTTATCGGAGCTTTCAGATTGTCGTCTCGAAGCTCCGTAGAGTTAACAAACGACTACAGTAAAACTACAGAGTAACTGACCATTGGTCATTTTTTAGATAAAACCAGAAGTAGAATTACTGACTATTGGTCAGTTTTATAAAAGTTATAAAATAAAGATCAAAAAAACACTCTACCTTCAAACCACAAAGTTTGTGATAATTTTCGAACCATCGCAAAGTTCTACACATAGGTTCTGGCAAGCGCACTAGTACTAGGAAGACGAACTTAGCCGAGCTACCCCCGATAGTTCTCAAGGCGCATCTAGCTTTGCTACCCAATCTTGCCGTGATTGGCTTTTGAGCGCAAAGGTCTTATCTTATTGGTCGAACGTGCTATAATTAGGCTATAAGAATAGGAGGTATCATGCCAGAAGATCTAGAGGCGACGTTGGAAAAGTTAATCGTAAAACGGAATCTTTGCTATTTGGGTTCGGTTGATCAGGAGGGTTTTCCCGAGACGCGTGCTATGCTGAGCCCACGCGCCCGCCAGGGCTTGAAGGAATTTTATTTAACCACGAACACTTCATCGCCCAAAGTGAAGAATTTTCGCACCAATAGCAAAGCCTGTCTCTATTTTATGGATCCGGAATTTTACCGCGGCCTGCTTTTTAAAGGTACGATCGAGGTGCTCGAGGATCAGTCCTCTAAAGATCTAATTTGGCAAAATTCCGATTTTATTTTCTATGCTGATGGCAAAACTGATTCGGATTATTGCGTTTTGAAATTCACTGCGCAGAAGGCAACTTTTTACCACGATTTCAAGAGCGATCACTTCGAGATTAATTAATATTGTTTTCAGCTCTGTTGTGTTTCTATTACGATAGCGAGGTAATCACTCTAAGTCGATTCCTCGATTCAATATTTTGGCATTCGCAAAACCTAGACCAATAATCACCAAAAGGTAAAACATATTACCCAGAAAAAAGAATGTTTTGAGTGCGCCAAGCGAACCTTCTTTATTGCCGTTAAAAATACTCATAACCGCCGGGTTAAAAAGTGCAACCAGAAAAGCCAGAGCCACGAATACAGCTTGCAAAGCGAAGAAGGCGATTGCGCCGTAAATCACCGCGCGGAGAACTTGGGTATTTTGAGCGCGTTGACCGAGAATAATGCCAAAAAATCCGATTTCGATCACACAGAATACTTCCAACAAAATCGAGCTAACGAGAATGAAACATACGCCAGCGCTCGAAGTCTCGAGCATGATTGAAAAATCGTCCAATAAACTCCAGATTTGGCTAAAATTCTCGAGTGGTCCGTAAATTATAATAATCGCCACTACCAGAAGTAAAAAACTGCTCAAGATCGTGATTATGGCCGTCAAGAACTTAGCGGTATAGATTACGCTCTTGGTGAGCGGTAAGGTGTTGGTCAGATATCCCTGGTCGCCATAAAGATTATTACGGAAATAAGTCCAGCAACGCACTATATTGTTTGTTAAGGCTGCAATCGCGCAACCGAGCCCGATTCCGCCTAGTACTGATCCCAAAACTATATCCAAAAAACTATTTTCAAACAAACAACAAGCCCTAGCCACGATCGCAACCAAAAGCGCGATCAGATAAAGTGGCAATAAAAATTTATATAAGTGTCTCAAATCGTACTTTAAGACCTGCTTAAACATTTTTAAATCTCCTTCTAAATATTTCATCAATTGACGCGTCCTCTTTTTTACGCAGCTCGTCCGCTTCGTTCGCGAGCACGATTTTACCCTTGTCGAGAAAAATTACTTCATCCAAAATTCGCTCGATGTCGCTGATCAAATGGGTCGAAATTAACATACTGGCTTTCGGATTGAAATTCGCCAAAAACGTATCCAGGATATAATCGCGCGTTGCGGGATCGACTCCGCCCAGCGGTTCGTCCAGGATATAGAGCTCGGCTTCACGGCTCATGACCAGCGCCAGTTGCAACTTTTCTTGCATGCCCTTACTCATATTGACGACTTTGAGTTCCGGAGTTAATTCTAGTTTTTTGATCAATTCCTCGGCTTTTTTGCGATTAAAGTCTTCATAGAATGTCTCAAAAAACCGCAAAACTTCTTCTACCCGCATAGTTCTATCAAGATAAGTCCGCTCTGGCAAGTAGGAAACAATTTTCTTTGTTTCGACGCCAATCTCTAAGCCCTTGATATGTACCGTGCCGCTGGTCGGAGTCAACAAACCGTTTAATAGTTTGATTAAAGTAGTTTTGCCGGCCCCGTTACGCCCGAGCAGTCCGACGATTTTCCCGCGCGGAATCGTCAGGTTAATTCCGGAGAGAGCGGCTTTTAATCCGTAGTTCTTCCCGAGATTTTTACATTCCACTAGTTTCACCTAGCATCCTCCTTTTGGTTAATAAATTTAATAACATCAGCCGCTTCAAATCCCAGCTGGCGCATTTTTTCGAAATAAGCTTGTGCAAATTCCTGGGCAAAAATTTGACGACGATCTTCAATCAGTTTACTATCTCTAGTCACAAACTTGCCATTAGTGCGTTCAGTAAAAATCAACCTTTGCTCTTCCAGTTCCGCCAGCACTTTCTGCATCGTATTCGGGTTCACCTTGGCCTGCACCGCAAAATCGCGCACTGATGGCAAACGCGTTCCCGGCGCCAATTTTCCGGAAACGATCTGGAGTTCTAGTTGCTCGGCCAGCTGCAAGTAGATCGGCTCCTTATTATTGAATCGAAACTCGATAACACTCCTTTCTCGTATTGTATTATTAAACTAGTACAATAGTACACCCGCACTTTTGTTATGTCAAGAAAATTTCTTGGACTTTTTAAAACCATCCATATGCCAACTTGGAAAATCATGATGTTTTTCCGCGTAAGTCTAATAACTAATCCTTCTGTTTCTATGTATTATTATTATCTTGCGTTAGACGCTAGACTATTCTTCTAATCACGCGTCCACAC
>CANENS010000011.1 GCA_947428935.1 uncultured Candidatus Saccharibacteria bacterium
GCAAGCATAACACTATTCTTTTTATCGTTCTACCTTGAATTGTGTAACAAGGCCGGGAAATGAGGTCTTGAACTAATAAGCAATTATTTTGTTCCATAATCCAATTATAACCTTAATAACACGACCAACATAATTTATTTTCTTATAGAGAGTTAAAGCATCAATTATGGGGTAAAGCTAAGTAATTCAATAATTACTTGACTAACTCTCGAGTAGAATATAATGAAGCTAGCTCTGCTGTAAAGCGGATCGGGATCTCGCTTTTTTGATGATAAATCAACAAGTCTTACCCACACAAGTAAAATGCCCCTTTAATCAACCCGACAACAAATAATTCCCCTGACCTAAAGCCGACAAGGGAATTACATGCTACTTCTCAAAGTATTAATTAAGACTTAAACACATTCGTAATCACGAAGTTAACAATCGCAAAAGCCAAGAACGCCACCACCACACCAATCAAACCATACAAAATTGCCATCTGGCCCCGCTTAACCTTCCCAGGATCACCGGTGCTAGTTGCAATAAAGATCGCACCGATCACCACTACCGCTACCGAAATAAAGCCAACAATACCAGAACCAAAATTGATAATCCGCGTCCCGACAGCAGTGACCTTTTCATCTTCATCCACGACCTCCATATTACACTCCGCATAACTGGAAACCTTCTTACCCTCCCGCAGCGTCCCCGTAGGACATGTAACCTGGCTGCTGCCACCCTCTTTATCCGGATCCTTCGACTCATCAGCAAACACCGATGCGCTATCAACGCCCAAGATCCCCACTACGCTCACCAGCAAAGCCGCCACAATTATTACCCATTTCTTCAACCTCATCAACTACCGTCCTGAATCTTATTTATTTTTACACACCTAAACAATACTTTATTTTTCAAACCAGAATCTACTCAGCAAAGACGCTATTCAAGACAAAGTTCACAATCGCGAAGGCCAAAAGCACCACTACCAAACCAACCACACCATAGAGGATGGTATTCTTGGCCTTGGTCGTACGTGCCGTATCACCTTGCGAAGTTGCAAAACTAATACCACCCAACACAATCACCGCCACCGAAACAAAACCCACTAAACCAACCACCACGTTCAAGACCGTATTCAAGGTACCCATCATATCATTGTTATCAGACACACCACCTTTATCTTTCCACTCAGGACATTCCTCAATCGACGCTTCTGTTGTACCATTCGAACAAATTACCGCATGAGCAGGCTCCATTATTGCAACACTGCTTATTCCCACGACCATCAAAACCGCAGCAACCACCTTCAGCATCACTTTCTTCATTATTTTCCTTTCAATTAGCTTTTTCGATACCCCTATAATAACGCATTTTACAAGAAAAGTCCATACTTTTATGACAATTTTTACAACTTTTCCCGCCATCACCCACCAGCAGCCAAAAGCAAGCATCGTCTATTATGCAAAAACACCCTCTATCACAAACGCTACAATCGCAAAAGCCATCAAGCAAATCACCAAACCCACAAATCCATACAGTAGAGTCATTTGGCCCTTATGCGATTTTCCTGGATCACCGGTACTAGTCGAATAGGTCACGGCACCAAACACCATCACCCCCACTGCTACAATACTCAGCAAGCCCAAAACCGCCTGAATAATCGTAATTGAAACCCCAGGTAACGTTTTCGTGGTGTTGCATCCAGCCGCTTCTTTCAGTTTCTCCGGTACTTTCTCATCCTCGCAAACATTAGCGTTTGAATCATTCAAAATCCCATCGTCGAGCTCAGCATAAACCGGTACACACGTCATCAACGCAAACATTATTGTTATTATCAACGAAATCTTCTTTAAAACTCTTTTCATTGTAGCGCCCTGTTTATCGTTGAAGAAACAAAGAAAGTAATTCCTGCCGCAATCAGCACAATGATCAAACCAATGATCGCTTGTGCTAGACCTGCCGTTGCTTTCCGCGTCCGCATCGGATCACCACGTGATATTATGTACTCTACGCCATTTCGGATAATAAACGCCACCGCCACTGAACCAGCTGCCGCATAAGCAAAAGGTAAAATTTCATCGAAAATAATTGTATTATTATTGATACCTTGATTTTTATTGTACAAAATCCCATTTTCGAGATGGAAAACCCCGATAAACGTCCGCACAATCACTGCCCCTAGCATGGCAATCGCCGTACCAATCACCGCCGAAGACAGCGAACGCTTCGCTTTCATCAGTCGCGCCGGCTCTCCTTGCGCAATTATATATAGATAACCAGCATAAATTGTAAATCCAATCGCCAAATATCCCACCGCCAACAGAATATCAAACAGTATATTCAAAGCTATAGTCCAAACAAAGGACATCAGCGACATACCGTCTTTCCCACCCGGCTGAACAATTTCATTGCTTTCCTTATCACACAAATCCGCAAACCAAGGCCGAAACCCTAAAATCATCTCCGAACCACAAGTACTAGGCGATTTCTGCTTCTTAGAAGAAGCCGCCCAAACCGCTTGATCCATCGAAACCAAAGAGGCTAGCATCATTAAAGCCATCCCCAGAAAAACCAAAATTCTGCGTTTCATAGCTCTATCATATCATTATATTTGCAAAACGCCAACGCTGTTTTTGATAGTTCTAAACCAAAAAATCCTCCAAAGTCCCGCTAATTCCTCTGATATTTAAGCATAAGCGTTGACAAAGTACAAAAAAGTCCAGTAAAACTATTGACTTAAAAGGTTATGTGTGCTATAATTAAGGTATAACCTAATTCCTCACAATTGTAAATCGGCTAACCAGGCTAATTAAACCTTACACAAAACTAATTACTTGACAGGATTTAATCAAGAAAATGATTACGAAGAAAACAATCTCTAGATTATTGACAGCGCTCATACTGATGTGTAGCTTGCTTTCGTCATCATTAAATTTATTCCTCTCCACCCCAACTTACGCCGTACCAACCGTCGATGGCAACAGTACCGAAGATTTCGTAACCAACGACGAAGAATCGCCCGAAAATCCCGACAGCCCCAACGACGAAGAAAACCCTGACACGGAAGAAAAAGATGACAAAGACGAAAATGAAGACAATGATGAAGATGAGGAAATCAATATTTGTAAAGAGGAAACCATGTCGGTTTCTTGGTTGGTTTGTGGCGTTAGTAAAGCAATTAGTAAGGGAATTGACGCGATTTATGGCGTAATTTCGGATCTTTTAACCGTTCGTCCTATCTCCACCGACAGCAACTCCGCCATTTTCCAGGTCTGGAAATATATTCGTGATGTCGCAAATACCTTCTTCGTAATCGCTCTACTAATCGTCATCTGCTCACAACTAACTGGCTTTGGCATTAGTAATTATGGTGTAAAACGCGTCTTGCCACGCTTAATCATCGCCGCCATTGCAGTTAACTTAAGTTTCTTTATCTGCTCACTAGCGGTTGACGTTAGCAACATCGCTGGCGGCAGTTTACGCAACGTTTTTATCGGCATCAAAGAAGCTATTCCAAAAACCAACCAAACTACCTTAATGGAAGATGTTTCTTTTGGTTCTTTATTCGGTATGCTCACTGGAGGTGCAGCAGTAGCAGGCCTTGCCATCAACTCCACCACCGGTTTTAGCGCTTTTTTCTGGATTCTGCTCATCACAATGATAGCCGCAATCATCACCGTTATTATCGGGCTCGTCACCATCGCCGCCCGCCAAGGTTTAGTAGCTATTCTCATCATGATTTCACCGCTCGCCTTCATGGCCTATCTACTCCCCAATACCGAATCTTGGTTTAAAAAATGGTCCAGCTTGTTTTCCAGAATGCTTGTCTTCTATCCTATGTTTAGTATCCTCTTTGGCGCTTCTGAGCTAATTGGATGGACTTTAATGGTCTCTGGGTTGGGCCCAATTTGGGTCGTCATGGGCCTGGCTATCCAAATTTTACCGCTTATTCTATCGGTTCAACTTATGAAAATGTCAGGTACTGTACTCGGTAGCCTAAATTCAGCGCTCACTCGTGCCACTGCGCCTTTGCAGAGCGGTATTAGAAATTGGGGTATGTCGCACGCCGACCAGCATCGTCAAGCCCATTTAGCAACTTCTAGCTCTACTGGCGCACATTTGCGACGCTATCTGGATTACAAGAAAGAACTACGCACTCTGGACACTAAAAACTCCGAGCAGACTCGCGCTAATATCGCCGCAACTCGTGCTTATCAAAAATTAGCCTCAAGCACTGGTCGAGATATTGCTGGTAACGATACATGGAAAGCAAGGCCCAACAAATACACTCGCCGAGCAAAAATCGACAGCCTACACAGCCTACGTGCCGATACTGCAAAAACTGCCTACAATAACACAATTTCTGCTTACAGGTTCAACAGCAACGGAGCTAAAACACTTTCCTCCGCCACTGCCGAAGCATTTATCGACTATTCAACCCAACAATTCCGCGCCAAGAACGAGGCACAAAGTGATCAAACTTGGCTACTTGATCAATATCTCGCTGCTGCAACCCATAACCAGTCCAACCCCACGCGTTACAACCGTCTCATCCGCAACGGTGCTGGTAGCCTTCAGCACCTCGGCGAATCGTCAATTATGGGGCAAGTCATTAGCGAAAACGTCGCTATTGAGGAACGTCGTCGTCGCGAAGCTCGCGTCATCGCCAACAAATTCGGTGTCGACAAGCAGCAATTCCGCGCCATGGTATTTGATAAGAAAAAAATTAATGACGATGGTAAAGAAGTTAATGCTGTGGGTGAGGAAATCGAAGATGATCAGTTCCGGATTAAAAAAGGATATGAGAATCAACATCGTGAATGGGATCAATATATTGCCCGACACGAAACTACTGGTGATGAAATCAGCAAAGAAGAATACGACAAACTCAGCCCAGAGCAACGCGAACACTACAACCGAATTCGCTATACGAATATCTATAACGACAAAGGCGAGCCCGTCCAGCAGGTCTACATTGATGATGCTGGGTATATGAAAGAATTACTCGGCGATGACATTGCAATTGGTGACCCAATTAACCAACGTTATGCTATCTCACTTGGTGTAAGTAGAGATAGAAAGCAAACTGGTTCGCTACGTAAATATTATAGTACTATCATCGGAAACTTACAAAGCAGCGGTTACAAAGAGCACGCTGGCGAAATGACATCAATGCTCCTCGCCCAAATCCGCAACGGTTACATTAATGATATGGGGCAATACTACATCGCCGCCCTCCAAAGCATTAAAGTCTCTGGTAAACCTAAAGACTTCCTCGTTAATGATCCAAAATTCATTAAAAATTGGGGCACTATCGTCAAAAGTGTCGAAGACGAAGAACTCTTCAAAAAAATATTTCCAGATGCATCTATCGACGACTATCGTGGGATTAACGGCGGCGACCTCGCCGGCTGTTACTGGGGTACCAATGAAGAAGGTTATGAAGACTGGATTAAAGTTGCCGCAGCCAACGCTACCCTGGAACAGAAGAAGAATTATATTAAGCATATCCTGATTCCAGAAGGCACTCAAAGAATCTTCGGTTTCATAAATCGCGAAGTTTCTCCAAATATTCGAGACAACCAAAAACCAGGTACCGCAGATGCACTCGTATCCCTCCTCGAAACTATTGTGGCCGCACATGATAACAATAATGACGATGCTCTCCCGATCGATCAAAAACTCAACCCCAATATCGATCTCTTCGATGGTGGAAACCCAGACGTTGTCAAACAAACCATTAATAAAAGCTTACTGAAACGTGGTTACAATCCAAACGGCAAACCAAAGTCGTCTTCTGGCAACAATGGTGGGAACGATAACAATGGAGATAGTGGAAACAGCGACGGGGGCAACGAAAACGATCAGTGGGATGGTAGTGGCTTTAATCCACGCACTGGCGGTGGTGGCGGAGGAAATAATGGGGGAGGTGGTAACAGTGCACCACGACCACCGCGCGGAGGTGGTGGTTCCGGCAGTAGTCAAAGAGGCCCTAGTGATCAAGGCCAAAATCAACGTCTATCCCAAGAAAACGCGATACGTATCGAAAGAGAAGTGAAAGACATCTTCTATGCACCGGGAGCCACCTATGACAGTATCGAGAGCGAACTTAAACACTACTTCCGTAACGGCATCTTTGACCGTGACACTATCGACAGAGTTGATCAAGCAATTTATGCAAACCGCCCAGACCTCGCATCTAGAGACGTCGACGAGATGATATATAACGATAAGTTCGAACAAAAATATATCGAGAATCTTAGTAGAGACGTTCTGGACATCGTTGCGAGTTTTATAGCCATGAATCGCTAGCAACTAAACTCCAAAAATCCATAAAACATTCTTTACTATTTAGTAATATATAATATAATAAGGACATGGCTATGTATAAGGTGCCTCAAGACGTTGAGGCGGATGATAAGTTGCTAGGGCCGCTCTCCTTTCGACAATTTATCTATATGATGATTGTTTTAGGCATGGTTGCTTTAGCGGTGGCTTTTTATCAGCTCTTTCCGCTTTTAGCTATCATTCCGATCCCGATCGCATTCTTTTTTCTAGTCCTTACCCTCCCAATCAAGAAAGATCAACCCATGGAAACCTATCTTGCTGCTATACTCTCTTTCTATCTGAAACCAAATCGGCGTTTCTGGATGCCAGGACAAAGCGAATCTACAATTAAGATTGACGTCCCAAAAAAGGTCGAGGCCCCTCGCACGCGCAGTATCACCGAAGAAGAAGCTAGCCATCGCCTCTCTTTCTTAGCCGAATTAGTCGACACTGAAGGTCAGTCGATCAAAAATTCGTCTAATCCTATGCGCGATGAGCTATATGCCGAAGCCTATAACACGACCGATATGTTCGACAATACTAACTCTTTCCGCATTAACACCATGATTTCCGAAGAAGAGGAAAAAGTCCACGCCCAAGCCGTCGAACAAATGCGCGTCGCCATCTCCCAATCCGCCTACAATCACGACCGTCCGCAAACTTTTGTGCCAATCGCTAATCAACACCAAATCCAACCAATCACGCTAACCACCCAACCCACCGCTCCGACGCCTTATATATCTGACCCATCCAATACTATCGTTCAACCCAATATACCAGTCAACACGCCTGCTATCGCCGAACAAATGAAAAATCTAGCGAATGATCCCACGCTCAGTATCGAAACCATCGAAGAAGAGTCTGATCGTATTAACAAAGAAAACCAAAGTGAAGTTTATGTTTCATTGCGTTAAGGAGAATATATGAATCCGCAAAATAATCTACCAACCAACCCTACGGCTTCGCCCGCACCTATGGGGCCTCCTATACCTGCAGCAGGAGCAATGATGTCAGTTGCGCAACCTGGTCCGGGCACCGATCTCACTCCAGCAAACCAAAATCAAGCTCAACTGGCGCAAAATCCTATTCCCCCAGCTCCAACCACCACTCCCGAAACATCTAAAAAAGCTCGCGAGAATCCTCTTTCAACCCAGGCCACTATGCTATTCTCTGAATTGCGCGATAGCCTTATTATCATGCGCGACGGATCTTTTCGTGCGGTAGTAGCCTGCCAGTCAATCAACTTCGACCTTATGTCTTCTAGCGAGCGCGAAGGCGTAGAATATAGTTACCAAAACTTCCTCAACTCTTTAACTTTTAATATTCAGATCCTGCTCCGCTCACAAAGAATCGATATCAGCCCCTACATTGCAAAACTTTCCGAGTTACGACGCAACAATGAAAATATGCTACTTGGCGTCTTGATGGATGATTACATCGAATTTATCCAAGAACTTTCACGCGAAGCTAATATTATGGATAAATCATTCTTCGTTGTTATCCCATATTATTCCTCGTCCGACACCGAAAAATCGATTCAAGAAACCAAAAACCTTTTCAAAACTTTTAGTAAAAACAAGATGCCAGAAGTCACCCGGATTAACCGCGATGTATACGACCGTGCAATCGACGAACTAAACAAACGTGTTGAATCCGTGATTGCTGGACTATATAATATCGGCATTCAATCCGTTCGTCTCAACACTCGCGAACTCAGCGAATTATTATACAATTTCAACAATCCTGACACTGCCGTCCGCGAACCATTGATTGATTTCAATAAACTCGCTACCACCTACGTCAGAAAGGGAACTAAGGAGGAATCAAAACTATGAGCCGCAAAAAGAAAAAACAACGCACCCTAACCGCCGCGGAAATTGCAGCTCAATCGCAAATGGCCGAAGAAGCCGAGATTCAGCGCGCCTTTGAGCAGGGGATTACCACTCTGCGCGATTTAATCTCTCCATCTTCGATCGAAATCCACTCCGGCTATTTCCGGCTTGGGAATAAATACGGTCGCACAATTTACGTCTATGCTTACCCGCGCACAATTTATACAGGCTGGATTTCGCCTTTGATTAACATCGACGAAGTACTTGACGTCTCCATGTATATATATCCGGTCGAAACTGCCGTAGTGATGAAAAACTTACGTAAAAAAGTTACTCAGTTAGAAGCTAGCTACAGCGTAAACGTCGAAAAGGGCAAAGTACGCGATCCAGAACTTGACGCCGCTATCCAAGACGCTGAAGAGCTCCGTGACAAACTTCAAGTCGGTGCAGAAAAATTCTTCCGCTTTGGTCTCTATATCACTCTTTGGGCCGACTCGCTCGACGAGCTCAATTTCGTCCAAAATAAAGTCGAAACTATGCTT
Source organism: uncultured Candidatus Saccharibacteria bacterium (assembly GCA_947428935.1). Lineage (GTDB taxonomy): Bacteria > Patescibacteriota > Saccharimonadia > Saccharimonadales > Saccharimonadaceae > Nanosyncoccus. The sequence continues at coordinate 8,684 of CANENS010000011.1, forward strand.
GGCCAGCAAATGGTTTTCTCGAAAACTGCCAGCTCGCAACAAGAACAAGGCATGAATAGTTGTTTGCCCCAATGTACTGACCAGCTCCAGATTCGCCGCAATATGAACACCGGCGCTATCTCGACCAGTTTTCCTTTCACTTCTGCCGATCTGACTCAAGAAAAAGGGATTCTCTACGGCGTCAATATGCATAATAGCGGCCTAGTGATTTTCGATCGTTTTAGCTTGGAAAATGCTAATCTCGTCGTCTTCGCAAAATCCGGTGCTGGTAAATCCTTCGCGGTGAAGCTCGAAGCCGTGCGTTCTATGATGGTGGATACCGAAGTCCTCATTATCGACCCGGAGAATGAGTATCAAAAACTCTGCGAAGCGGTCGGTGGTTCTTATATTCGCCTTTCGCTCAACTCCGACGTACGGATTAACCCCTTTGACTTGCCGAAAGTTGTCGACAACGAAGATGCCAACGACGCTTTGCGCGCCAACCTCGTTACCCTACATGGGCTTTTCCGTCTCATGCTTGGCGGTAACCAAATCGGCCCCAACGGTCAAGTCGTTCCTGCACTCAGCGCCAACGAAGAAGCCGACCTCGACCAAGCTTTGATTGATACTTATGCGCGCGCCGGCATCACCAGCGATCCGCTCACACACCAAAGCACTCCGCCCACCATTATCAATCTTTACGACACCTTGTTACATATGGGTGGCACTGGTCCACAACTAGCGCAACGCCTCCGCAAATATACCACGGGCACTTTCGCCGGCATCTTTTCACAACAATCAAATGTTAATATTAATAACCAAATGGTGGTATTCAATATTCGCGACCTTGAGGACGAACTGCGCCCCGTCGCTATGTACATTATTCTGTCGCACATTTGGAACATCGTACGCGCCCAGCAACGTCGCCGTATTCTAATCGTCGACGAAGCTTGGCAGCTCATGAAATATGACGATTCCGCCAACTTCCTCTTCAGCCTCGCCAAACGCGCCCGTAAGTACTATCTCGGCCTCACCACCATCACTCAAGATGTCGAAGACTTTATGAGTAGTAAGATGGGCCGCGCCATTGTCGCCAACTCCTCTATGCAATTCCTGCTGAAACAATCATCCTCTGCCGTGGATGCACTTTCGGATGTTTTTAAACTCACCGACGAAGAGCGCAAACGCCTCGCCAACTTCCCAGTTGGCCAAGGCCTCTTCTTTGCTGGTGCCAACCATGTCCACCTCCAAGTCATCGCTTCCGAAACCGAAGAAATGTTAATCACCACCCGCCCAGGAGACGGTAGCTTCTAATGAGCGCTGGAGTTGTTACACTACGTCAATCCGAAAGTAACGCCCTAAAAGGGGCTCCGGATTCATTCTTTACGGGCCAAGGACGCGACTCTAATAGCTCCAAAAACCAATCTAAAGTTAAGGGCAAAATAAAAAGCGGGATCGTGTTTACCTTGTTCATGGGTATGCTCACCGCCGGTGGATTTTTCCTCACCTCGAGTAATTTATCACTAGCCGGAGCCTTAAGTGCGAACATAACCAAAGAAACCAGTTTACAAGACGTAATTAGTGCTATACGCTCACGCAAAACTACCAAAATGATGCTTGAGGGTGAAGATATGGTCACAACAAGTTGGACCGGAGCCAAAAAATATACTACTTTGCCTAAAAAATATAAAGATCGCTTGGAGAAAAATGGCATTGAGGTAAAAGGATCCGGCAGAAACTTAACTCTTGTTTATAATGGCAAAAAAGGCAAAGAAGAAATTTCCGCCGATCAGTTTATCAATAAACTCAATAGCGACGTCGATTTTCTTGAAGATTATCAAAAGAGTCGCCGTTCGAATATAGCAAACTTTTTCGATACTGCCGCCACGAATTTCTACAAGCGCTTTGATGCTCGCAACTGGTGGAGGAACTATAGGGAAGGCAGCGACGAAAAAGAAAACAAGAAAAACTACCAAGACACTGGCAGTAAGCATTTTGACGGATCTGAATCTGGTCATTCAAGTAGCGGTAAAATGAAACAGTATGACGAAGAAGGTAACCTGATCGGCGAAGAGTGGGAACCGGGCGAAGAAGGTAGTACTTCTAGCGGCTCCTCAGACAAAGCCGAAGCCGAAAGCAAAGCTCGATCATACATGGCCGATGTTTCGTCCAAGATCTCTGACGGCCTCAGTGACGCTTGTGGCTTCATGCGTATAGGCAATATGATTTCTATTTCCGTCGAAGCCACAGACAAGATAAATTATATGAAGTATTTCCTCGGACAAATTGAAAGTGTAAGCAAAATGATGGCTGGTGAAGGCAGCAACTCCCCCATCAACCAGGTACTAAATTTTCTCACTACACCTAGCACTATCGAAGTTGACGACGTACGAGACATTAAGCTAGGGAGCGGCGGAAGAACCGAAACTGGTAAATTAACCACTACGGGCGCACCAATAGAGGCCAGCGGTCTACAACTTCTTGTCTCAAATATTAAAACCAATGCCGCTTCTGCTGCACCGTACGCTACTAACCGCACCGGGAGCGCCGTTGCTCGCGCTCTTGAACTCAGTGGCAAAACGACTGCCGCATGTGGTGCTCTCGATATCGGCACATCCCTATTTTCCATAGCAACAACCATAACTCCTGGCGTTGGCGAAATAAAAATTATTGCCTCGCTAGCCGTAAAAGCCATCGGCGAAAACTTTATCGACTATTTTGTCAATAAAGGGGTCGAGACAATACTCGGTTTTCTCATCCCATTCATCGCACAAAGCTTAGTTAGTAATATGTTTGAAGATCTCACTGGCATACCAGCTGGGCATGCTTTCGCTTCCGGCGGCAGCATTGCGGGCATGTGGCTTAGCCGTACCGGTAGCGGCCTAATGCCTTCGAGTAGTGAAAAGGTGCAAAAATTTGCTAGAGCTCAAGATACTGTTATAGCTATGAACGCCGAGATCGACCGCAAAAATCATAGTCCTTTCGATATTACTTCCCAAAACACTTTCCTTGGCAGTATCGTTAATAGTCTCTTGCCAACAATATATTCCACTCGCATCTCTAGCATTACTGCCCTCACCAAGTCCACTGCTTCTTCGATCGCCTCGCTGACCAGTAATACTGTCCTAGCCGATACCGGAGAAAACCAACGTTATATTGATACTCACGGCGAAGATTGCTCAAGACTCAATGGCATAGGAGCCACTGGAGACTTATATTGCAACGATATTGATACTAGCGACATGTCAACTAAAGACGTCTTGCCAAACGACCCAAATTACGCTAAATTTATGGCAACTCAAACCGAAAACTGCGACGCAGAGGGAAATTGTGAAATCATCGAAGATAGCACAGTAGATCGCTTCATTAAGTATTGTGTCAACCGCCAATCCCCATTCGGAGTGCTCGATTCAAATATTTTGGACGAGTTCGCTGTCACTTCAAAAGACGGTTTACTTGGCAAACTTCTCGACTTCTTAGGTAACCTACCGGTTCTAGAAGATATATGGGCTATAGCAGACGCTATATCAGCAGACACAAACCCTGAAGCCCTCGCTTGGGCTAGCGGAGAAAAATGCGTCAACAATGACAGTGATAGCTGGAACAACGAGATGAAATACGCCCAGCTCTACGTTACGGATCAGCGCATCCTCGAACAAGACGGTGCCTACGAAGAAGGGCAAAATCCAGTCGAAATGGCTTACGACCGCTATATCGAAAAGCACCCACTCGACGAATCTGCCGCCGGAACCTTGGCTCGCATCTCCGGCATCCGCAAAGACGACGCCCAGCTCGTGCTCGATATCGTCGCATATTACAACTTCCTCCAGGATTACGACCCGAGCACTCGCATCGCTATGACCGGCGATACCAGCGAAATCAAAACCAGTACCGATGTCGCGCTCGAAGCTCACGCTAACCAAAATCGCCTCGACCGACCGCAACCAACCGACGAAGCCACCACCGTCATCGCCCTCGTTCGCCCCACTATCGTCTACGCCGACCTCCGCACCAGGAACCACACCGTATGAAAAGCCTCAAAACTTTTCATACCAATAAAACACCAAAAATCGCCCCCTCTTACCAAAATAACCATAAACAATTCGAAAGCAAGGCCCCAAAATCCAACCCTCTACCTCTATTGTATCACACTTTTGTAAAAAAGTCAATAGTAAAATTGATTATAGCTCTAATTTTAGGCATTTTACCCTTACTTTCGCCGACTATATCCGCTTTTGCGGCCCCCGATAGCGTCGAATTAGACTTTTTCGACGTCAACAAAATCTACTATTACGACCCTAGTGGAGACGAAGGGGAAGATTGTGTGACATCTATGGGGAACAACACGAACTACAAAGGCAAACAAGTTTTGACCGACGCCCAGATGCAACTGCTCGAAGCCAATAAACCTTTCTATGAAAAGTCTGCTGAGAAATATCAAATTCCTTGGCAAATTCTCGCCGCCATTCATTATCGTGAATTTGGCCTCAACCGCAATAACCCTGGCAATGGCGACGGTCCTTATCAAATTCTCAGTTCGAATCATCCGCCCGGGCTCAATTCCGACGCCGATTTTCAGGCTGCCACCGACGAAGCCGCTGCTTTTGTAGTTAATTTATTGGGCGGTCGTGATGTTAGCGACCCAAATGTAGTGAAATCTATCTTTTTCGCCTATAACGGTACCGCTAGCACTTATATTAATAAAGCTATTGCTATGGGCTTTAGTCAAGAAGAGGCTCATAATGGCGAAGGCTCTTTCTATGTCATGAATCGCTACGATGAGCAGCGCGATCCCACTAGCCCCAAAATGAGTCCGCTTTGGCCCGGACGTTATGTCGCTGATTATACTTACGATCCTAGCTCAGTAGAATATAATTTCGGCGCTTATACGGTTTTTGCCGCGCTCGGTGGGGAAGAAGGACGCGTGATTTGTAGCGGTGGCTCCGGCGGCGGCAACCAAGATATTAACGCTACCGCGATCGAGCTAGCTTGGCCCGACCGCACCCATGCCATTAGCGACCCGAACCCCGCCTATCGCAAAGCTCTCTCGACCGTACCGTTTGGTGGAATTTGTGGCGGCGCTAGCTGCGACGTTTACGTAGCGACCGTTTTGCATTATTCCGGTGCTGACAAAGATGTACCTTGCTGCGGCGTCTGTAATATGCTACCATATTTCGCTAATTCTAGTAAATACGAAGAAATCCAGAATCTCGGCAACACTTCCAATCTGCAACCGGGCGATGTCTTGATCAACTGCCACGGTGCTGGTACCGACACTGAACATATCGAATTACTAGTCAAGCTTGATAATGGCGGCGCCGATTCCTTCCGTATTGCTTCAGCGTCGTATTGTGGTGCTAGCGGCGCCCGCACTGCCGATTACGCTATTCCATATTATCATAATGCCGCCGACGGCTATCGCGTTTTTCGCTTAAAAAAGTAAAGGATAATTATGTCAAAAACCACTAAAACCAAATCTTCTAGTATTAAAATCTCAAATCCCGATAAGCATAGCGCAAAACACTCTCGCCACACTCCCTCCCCGCACAAAATCCACACCGCCGAAGACCAACGCAAGAAACGTAACTTTATCATTCTAATCACCTTCGCAATAGCCCTCTTTTTAATTCTGCCAATTACTTTCTTCATACTAGATCTACAAAAAACCGCCACTGTCAATATCCTACTCGCGCCTTCTTTTGCTAAAGTTGATATTGCTGGAAAAGAGTATCAAAGCGGCACCGAAAGAGTTAACAGTTATGCTGGCAAAGTTACCGTTTCAGCCGACGGATTCCAAAGCAAAGAGCTCGAGGTTAATCTTGAGAGCGGAAAAACCACCGATCTTTATGTCTATCTCGTACCAAATGATGGCGATATGAATTGGTATGACGAACGACCTTCCGAGCGTCAAATTTTATCCGCCATCGGCGACAGTTTCGCAATTATCCAAAGCGAAAATTATCACACCGCACATCCCATTATCGATATTCTCCCCATCAGTGTCGCCGAAGTAAATAAGACTACTCAGGAAATCCTCCATGATTATCGTATCGATTACGGCCAGTTCGAAGGTTGCGAAACTGACTTTTGCCTCAAAATCACCGATCACACCGGTAAAGATCATGAAAATGCACTTCAATATATCCGTGACCACGGCTATAACCCGGACGATTATCAAATTATCTATCAAGATGACAATATGGAACTCACTAGCCCTCGCGCGACAAATAATTAGGCTGTGTAAAACTTAAACGCGTCTCGGACATAGTTATCTGAAATGAGAAAACAAGTCCACTTCATTCTATCATCAGCCCCCCTTCGCCTACACTCGTCAAAATTACTTGATTACCAGAAAAATTCCGCATCAAGCACTTTTGCCGTATCATATCGAGTTCAGAAAAAACATCATCCAGTAGCACCACTGGTTTTTTCCCCAACTTTTCCACCACCATCTGCGCCTCAATAAATTTTAGGGCCAAGACCAGGGAACGTACTTCACCTCGGCTCGCCGATCCATCTGCTTTATTTTGGTTAAACACAAATTCATAATTATCATGATGAATACCAAAACTAGTGTGGCCAAGTAAACGATCACGCTCAAAATCCGCTTCTAGTCGCACTAAAAACTCACTCTCGTCTTCAACTTCACTTAAATATTCTAGCGCCACTTTATCATCATTCTCCGCAATCGAATGATAAGTATCAGTAATTTTCTGATTAATCTTTTCTACTCCTGCCGCACGTGATTCCATCAAACTCGTACCATACTGTACTAAAAGCATATTCCAAGAAAAAATATCTGCCAGCGTCACCCGCTCCTGCTTTAAAAGTTCATTACGCTGACGCAAGGCTTTATTATAGCGACTAAGCGCTAAACTGTAACTCTCCGAAAGTTGCCCAAAAACACGGTCAAAATACCCGCGCCGGCTCGCCGGACTTGAACCTACCAAATTCAAATCATCCGGCTCGAACAAAACGATCGGATATTTAGATTTTTTCGGCAACCGGCGAGCCTTCTTATCTTCCGCTAAAAATTCCTTCTTCTCTCCATCATAATATACCACTGTTTTTCGTCCATCTGTATAATCTAACTCCACCCGATAAAATTCCGCTCCTCGCCGCACGATTTCTCGATCCACCGCCCGAAAACTTTTTCCCTGCAATGCTTCGTAAATTGCTTCTAAAATCGAAGTTTTTCCACAACCATTTTCTCCGACAATCTTCGTAATGGTTTGATTAAATTGCAAACCAAAAAGTTCATGACTTCGAAAATTAGCCAGTTTAATACTCCGAATAATCATCAATTACCCCTTAAGCGGCATCACGATATGCACATAGTTTTCCACACCTTTAGCACGCAAAACCACGGGGTCTAATTTGTTAGAAAAGCCAAATTCGATTTCCGTCCCACCCACCGCATTCAAAGCATCAAGTAAAAATCGTGAATTCAGTGTAATTCGCCCATCTTTTTCCACTTTCACTTTAATGTCCGAATTATTTTCTCCAAATTCATTTGCTACCGAAGCCACCGAAAAAATTTCCGCATCCGCCACCGTTCGGCATACAATCGATCCGCCCGCTTCTTTTGCAAACAAAGCCGCTAACTTCGTAATCCGCGTTAATTCATCACGCTTTAACTCGATTTTAATATCAGTTTCTTTCGGAATTAATTGTCGATAATCAGGGAACGAACCATCCACTAGTTTTGAAGTTACCTCCACTTCGCCCAGTCGGAAACGCACTTGTGTTTCATCAAACAAAACCTCAATCTTTTCCACTTTATCGTCAAGCGAACGCAATACTTCTTGTAGCGAAACCGCCGGCACAATCGCCACCACTTCCGCCTCCACTTTTTCCACCAGTTTTCGCTCCGCTAACCGATACCCATCCGTCGCCGCCACATACAAACCACCCTCCGAAGTATTAAAATACACTCCTGTCAAAGCTGGCCTCGCCATATCATTACTCGCTGCCACCATTACTTGTGAAAGACCCTCTTTAAAATCTATCGCCGGTAACTCGAATTTAACCATTTTTTCTTCATCAAATCCCGGTAAATCCGGATATTCGCTCGCATTCGCTCCATTAATCACTGAGTTATATTCGCCAGCCTGAATAATTACTCGGTTCTCCTCCGTCACAATCTCTACCGTTTCACTTCTCGGCAAATTACTCACAAAATCCGCTATCAAGCGCGCTGGCACTGTAATCGCACCTTCTTCACTTTTATTAACTTCTAAATAATCCACTACCATCATGTCTAAATTAGTAGTCGTTAGAGTTACATTTTCTCCATTTACCCGAATCAAAACATTACTCAGAATTGGCAAAGTTGCTCTTGCTCCCATTGCTACTCTACTTACATTGTTTAATGCTTTTGCTATTTTGCTTTGCGGTATCTCGATCTTCATAATGATTATTCCTTTCACCACCCTCTATTATATTTAGTAGTTATAGTAGTAGACTATGTGGAAAATGTGCAAAACCCGATTCCAACAGAGGTTAACCCACGTGCAAAACCCTCTGTAAAATTCTCCACATGCATGTGTAATTCTTGCGACTTTCCCACCATTTTTTCACCCAAATGCACTTTTCCACAGCCTTGAGTAAAACTTTCCCACCATTTTCCCACAAATTTTCGCACCGACTTTTCCTCAGCTTTTCCACAACTCCAAAAACCTACCAGACTAAGTTTTTCTTCTGTATGCAAATAATTTCTCACTATACCTCCTTATCCATATATTTGATCACGAATTGTGGCGATTTGGTCACGCAGGCTAAAGTCTAACTTCAGATCATTGGTGATCTTTTTGATTCCATGCATAACTGTAGTATGATCTTTTACGCCCACTTCATAAGCGATTTTTGTGGTACTCATACCTAATTCTTTAGACAGAATATACATAGCAACTTGTCGCGCGGTTTTAATATGTGAAACCCGACTTTTGCCGCACATTTCATTGACCGACAGCTGATAATACTTCGCAACTTTTTCCACTACTTGCCGCGCCGAAACGGTTTTATGACCCGGGTTGCGGTTTGCACTAACATAGCCGTCACTAATCACCTGGAGTGGTGTCATATTTTTTAAATCGGCGATCGCGAGCAATTTTTCGAATTCGCCTTCAAGGTCGCGGATGTTAGTTTTTACATTTTCAGCTAAATATTCAATCGCCTCACTCTCGATTTCTACGCCGCGAAAATCGGCTTTTGAGCGTAAAATCGCGCATTTATCCTCAAATTGCGGCAGTTGTAAGTCAAAGGCACCACGCATGGAAAGTCGCGAAGCTAGCCTTTCATCCACAGTTTTGATTTGACTCGGCAAACGATCAGAGGTGACGATAATTTGCTTGTTTAATTGGTAAAGGTCGTTAAAAATATCAAAAAACTCGGTCTGTGAAGCGTCTTTACCAGTAATCATTTGAAAATCATCAATGATCAGAACATCGAGTGTTTTAAACTTTTGGTGAAACTCGCTACCCTTGTTGTTACCGATTGATTTGATAAAATCTGCATAAAAGCCCGACATCGGTGTGTAAAAAATCCTCAAACTGGGATCGTTGCGCAGTAGAGTGTTGCCGATCGCTTGGACGAGATGGGTTTTACCAAGCCCCGGTCCGCCGTAGAGGAAGAACGGGTTATAAGTGGTCGCGCCCGGGTTATCAATAATGTTCTTCGCTACACTCACCGCCAAGTCATTATTCGAACCAATCACGAAATTATCGATTTGATAACGTGGGCTTAATCCATTCGAAGTGAATCCGCTAGCGCTCTGGGGCTTTTTGACCTTGGGGGTCGCTGGCGCGACCGGTGGGGGCGCCGAAGATATTAAATTTTCTCGAGGACGCACTTTGGGCTTACTACTTGAAATGACCGTGAATTGCAATTTGGTGACTTCGACTTCATTATGCTTCAGTGCGTCCTCGAGCACCCCCGCATACCGTTTCTGTAATTGATTCATTTTGAAAATATTCGGCGCCCCCACTACCACCACCCCGTCTTTAATTTCCACTAATTCAATATCGGGGAACCAAGTCGCGAATTGTTCGCGCGGAATTGCTTGTTCGACTTCATCCAAAACTTTTTTCCAAACGTCAAACATGATTCCTCTTTCTTGCTCCTTTCCGATTTTACTGACAAAATTTACTTTTGGTTGGTAGAAAAATGTTTATCTTGAGATATAATTACGCTTATCGAGATAAAATGTTTATATTGAGATAGTAATATTGATTTTTGTGGTCCATCTATTAAAATAGCGAGTTTATTGCTTAGTTGATCGCCGAAAAAACATTGTGGCTGAAGCGCCCAAACAGGCTTATCTATTATGACGAGAAGCAAGTAATCCGTAACGCAGTTACTGAATGACTGAATGATGATACGGTCAAATCCTGGAACAAAACGCACTGCAAGCCAAATTGTAACATTAAGACAACAGTCTTACTATAAATAAACCAGTATTACAATAAACATCAAAAAAACACACTAAAACAACTCCTCGATAAATAACTCCTTTCTTTTCCTCCTGTTTTCTCCATTATATCAAATCTCCGTCGACTTTTCCACATCTTCCATCTAAAAAATAACATATGTTATAATATGTAACCGTACCAATAGAGATAAAGTTTTCCACAAGCTGCAAAAATAACCTAATTTAGTTGTGGAAAACTTCTTGCAAAAAGTGGAAAACTACGTTATACTAAGACAAGTATTTGCTAAATTTAATAGAAAGATATATATCACATGCCGAAACGTACACACCAACCACATAAACGCCAGCGCAAAGCCGAGCATGGTTTCATGAAACGCAATAATAGTCGGACTGGCCAAAAAGTCTTGAAGCGCCGCCGGATTAAGGGTCGTGCTCGTCTCTCTGCTTAAAGAAGAGCACTACAAGAAAAATATCTCTCATTTGAGAGATATTTTTTAGTCTAATCTGCGGCAGATTGTGGCGCTGTACCTACGATCACTACGAAATCGACTTCACCCGGCCAGATATCGGCTGGTATTGCCTCCGCCGGCTGTACTTGTGTACCGTATCGCTGTTCAAGTAGTCCACGCGTGGCCGACTTAGTTCCGCTCACATCATAGACGCAAAATGCTGCGCTGCAATCAGTTGGTGCTGCATCTCCAATCGCCGGCACTGTAAACCCACTTTCTTCCAGTCGAATTTGCTCGGCGCCAGCCACTCCGGCCTCGCCAGTTGCATTGTAAACTGCGATCGTTGCGCCTTCGCGCATTGTCGGATCGCTACTTAGCATCCTCGCCACATAACTCTTGATCTCACTATAATTGCCTTCACCAGCCGAGGGAATTACGTAAGAAATCTCGTTAATCATAGCGGTAGTAACATAATAAGTCTCCGTCTCGTAGTCCACTAGTGGAATTTGGCGAATATTATTAATATCGAAACCAGACAAAAGGCTGACACCCGCCTTGATATTATCCGCAGAGAAATTCGAACGGAAGTTATCACCTAGAATATTAACAATATTGAAAATCTCAGTGAAGTCCACCCCGTCGCTGATTACTTTTTGGATAATCCCTTCAATGATTTTTTGCTGAGTATTGCCACGTGTGAAATCACCTCCTTGCGTACCGTGCCGTGCTCTCGCCAGGCCCAGCGCCTGCTCACCATTTACCTGTAGCGGTATGCCAGCTTGCGCCACTGCTCCCGTGAAATAATAATCCGCAATATCCTCGTCTAGTGTTACCGTAATCCCGCCTAACGAATCGATAATTTCGATCAGTGAGGCCCAGTTAACATGTGCCCAATATTGGAAGTCAATGCCAAAAATGCTGCCAATTTCCTCCATCATGGCCTGCGCACCGGCCGCCTCGTCTGCGTTATCAGGGTTATTACACCAAAAAACCTCATTTACCTTACCAGCGAAACAAGCCGAGCGTACCTTAAGATCGCGCGGCAAACTAATCAGGGCCACATCCTTGGTATTCTGGTCGAAGCTCACAATCATAATCGAGTCGGTTAATTGCGCCCCGTCGTGAGTCGACCCTGCACCGGTCGAACCATTCATATTATATCCTTCAGTTCCAAAAACCAACACATTGGTCCGTCCATTTGCGTCAGTTTCAAAGGGAACCTCTTCCGAAACCATAGCCCAAAGCGTATCCCAGAGCCCAGAATTACCATTGGTCAGCCGTGCAATAATATCATTTCCCCAAATCAAAAACACCACCACTCCAATTAGTAGAAGTAACAAAAAAACCTTCAAAACTCGATGTTTTTTCTTTTTCTTACCTTTTTTGGCGTTCTTTCTGTTTTTCCTCGATTTTTTACCAGTCTCTTCCTCTAGCTCAAAGTCCGCCTCACTCCCCTCAGTAGCGTCCGCTTCGCCCTCCATTTGTGCTAACAAATCTCCCCAATTGTCGCCGCTGTCGGCGCCTAAACTCTCATCTACGTCATGGATGTCGCCCAGATCGCGAAAATTCTCCACTGGCTGCACAAAATCATCAACCTTCGGTGATTTCTTGGGCTTAACCTTGGTTTGCTTGACTCTCTTTGGCGAACTTAATTTCGCGGGCTTCGCCACCTCTGCTTTCGGAGCCTTCAATCTCGACGCCGTTTTTTTGCGCGGCGCTTTAATATCCATCGTCGCGCCCGCCGAACGCTTAACGGTTTTGCTCGCAGTTGGTTTCTTTGCACGCGAAGCACGCGCCTCTAGCCCATCAATCGTAGTTTTTCCCATCTTTTGACACTTTAACTCTCGTAATCTATAATAGATTATAGCATATGAATAATAAATTAACTAAAAAACAGGCGCTAATCATAGAATTCATTAATGTTTACACCTCCGATCATGGGCGCTCGCCCAGCTATCGTGAAATTATGACTGCACTGGGACTCACCTCGGTTTCCGCCGTCGCTGAACACATTGAGAATTTAGTTGCGAAAGGCGCTCTCAAGCGCACTCCGGGCGCGGCGCGTTCGCTCGAAGTCGTGGACATGACTTATCCCGAGACCACCGAGCTCTTTCGCCGCGCCCTCGGCTTGGTTAATACCGAAGAGCAACAAATTCTCACTAAGGCCGCCCAGATTCTCGGCTTGGATTTAATCCCGCCTCCTCGCGAAGATGCTTCTACCGCCGCTTCTGAAGCACAAGATCCGCCTACTCCCTGGTGGACCAGCTCTAAGAACTGACATATCTTGTCAGTCCAGAAGCCCAGAATCGCTAAATTCGGCGATATTAAAAAAGCATAAGCTCAAAAATATAAATACAGTCTGAAGATAGCCGAGATATTTCAGAGGCTTATGATTTTCCAGACACTACAAATCTAGCCGAAACTAGCAGCTTGCCTCTATCCTATCACACTTATGCTAAAAAGTCAACACACCTGGGGGCTAAAGTTCCTAATGTTTTGCTATCATAATCTATTGTTCCTTCAGGCGTCGCCTCAGAAGAAGATGTAAGTACTTTCTTCACTCGGCTCCTACGAAGGTCAACCCTACGTCTCAGAGAGAAACCATATTTTACTTCTATCCTTTCCTGATATATAATATATATATGGTGAGTGTAAAGGAGGCGCAAAAAGCGAGGGAGTCTCCGCAGAAAAAGAAATGTAAGGAGTTGAGTATGCCGATCACCGCAAGGCCGCAAGCAGAAATCGATACCCCGAAAATCTCCGTTTTAGTGCCGATTTATAATGTCGAGCAGTATTTACCCCGGTGCCTAGAGAGCTTGCAGAATCAAACTTTGTCTGATATCGAGATTATCTGTATTAATGACGGCTCACCGGATCAATCAGTAGCGATTGTGCGTAATCTGATGGAGAACGATCCGCGGATTATGCTAATTGATAAGAAAAACTCTGGTTATGGTGATAGTATGAACCAGGGAATCAAACAAGCTCGCGGCGAATATATTGCAATTCTGGAGCCGGATGATTATATCGAGCTCAATGCTTTTGAGCGGCTTTATGAATTAGCAAGCTGGCACGACGCCGACATGGTGAAAGCGAATTATTATAAGGAGCGTGCCGGGAAATGCGCGGTGGTTACGGAGATTAAACCTCGAGATACCGGGAAATTGATTAATCCCCGGCAGGAGCAGTGGATTTTTAAATTTGCGCCCGCGATTTGGTCGGCAATCTATAAGCGCGAGTTTCTAGAGCGAGAGCAGATTGATTTTTTACCGACTCCTGGCGCCTCGTACCAAGACGTTAGTTTTAGTTTTAAAGTTTGGGCGCTCAGCCGCAAGGTGATTTTGACCGACGAATGTTTTGTGCACTACCGCCTGGACAATGAAAATTCCTCGGTCAATAGCCCGGCGAAGGTAAACTGTGTGGTGGAGGAATATCGGGAGATCGAGACTTTTTTGAGTGAACGCGGATTGTTTACTGAGCTCGGACCGATTATGGAAGCGGTAAAATTCTTGAACTATCACTGGAATTTGCAACGCCTCTCGCCGGAGTTAGCCGCGGAATTTTATCCGCAAATGTGTCAAGAATTTTTATTGGCGGAAGAGGAAGGGATTTTGCACCGCGCTGACTTTAGTCGCAAGTATTGGTTTGCTCTGAAGTTAATGCTGAAACACCCCCGTTTAGCCTTTTTCCTCTTGCGCCTGCGCGCCAGCCTCAAGAAAATGGACATTACTCCGTAAGTGTGATAAAATACGTCTATTATGGCTAAAATTTCGAACGCTTTTTCTCGAAAAAACCGCATATTGTTGGGAGAGTTGGCTAAAACCGATTTTAAGCTGCGATATCAGGGTTCGGTCTTGGGTTATCTTTGGGCTGTCTTGCGCCCGCTCCTTATGTTCGCGATTCTGTATTTTGTCTTTGCTAAAATGCTGAAACTCGGTAGCGATATCCCGCATTATCCAGTTTATCTTTTGACTGGTACAGTCTTGTGGAATTTTTTTACAGAATGTACCGGGCAGGGAATCCAGGCGATAGTGCAGCGTGGCGATTTGCTACGCAAGATTAGTTTTCCGAAATATATCGTGGTAGTCGCTTCGACTGTTACTCCGTTGATCAACCTTGCGATTAATCTCGGCGTAGTAGTGGTTTTTGCTCTGATTAACGGTGTGCTCCCTTCCTGGTCTTGGCTTTTGGTTCCGTTTTCAATTCTGGAGCTATATGGTTTTGCTCTCGGTATCTCGTTTTTGCTTGGAGCTGCCAATGTTAAATATCGCGACGTAACTTCGATTTGGGACGTGGTTACCCAAGCCCTCTTTTACGCTATTCCGATTATTTATCCTTTATCGATGTTTATTGACGGCGGCGCCTCTGGCTTACTATCGGCAAAGATTCTTATGTTAAACCCAATTGCTCAGGCGATTCAAGACATTCGACATAATCTGATTTCCGAAACTACGATTACGACTTGGGACCTTATGCCCAATTTTTGGATTGAAATTCTACCGATCTTTCTAGTGATAGTTGTTTTTGTGGCTGCAACACTCTTTTTCCGGAAAAAATCAAGACGCTTTGCAGAGGAGGTTTAGTATGGAGCGTCAGAATTTAGACCAGTCAGTCTCCGAGGATACTCAGGGCTCGGAGTGTGAAGGTGTGGAAAACATGTGTAAAACTAGTGGAAAAAAGCATGGAAAAGGTGTAAAACTCGCTAAAATTCGTGGAAAACATGGCCATGGCTTAAAACGCTCAGTAGACCTGCCTGACCAGGTTGCGATTAAGGTGACCGATTTGCACAAAAGTTTTCGCCTACCAGTCGAACGCGCTTCGGGTTTGAAGCAAGCGATTTTGAACTGGTTCAAAGGCGTGAAGGGATATACTGAGCAAAAAGTTTTACGCGGGATCAGTTTCGAAATCAAAAAAGGCGAATTTATTGGTATTGTTGGGCGCAATGGTTCCGGTAAGTCAACTTTGTTAAAACTATTGGCACAAATTTATTATCCCGAGCAGGGCAAAATCGAGGTGAACGGGAGCTTAGTGCCATTTATTGAGCTAGGGGTTGGTTTTAATCCCGAGCTGACTGGCCGCGAAAACGTTTATCTGAACGGGGCTTTGCTTGGCTTTTCGCACAAAGAAATGGATGCTATGTATGATGAGATCGTTAGCTTTGCGGAGCTTGAACCATTTATGGATGCAAAGCTGAAAAATTATTCTTCCGGTATGCAAGTGCGCCTCGCTTTTTCGATCGCCATTCGCGCACGCGGCGATATCTTAATTTTGGACGAAGTACTGGCGGTAGGTGATGCGGCTTTTCAAGAAAAATGTAATGATTATTTCGCGAGCTTGCATGGTAATCAAACGGTAATTCTGGTTACACACTCGATGACTAACGTGCGTAAATTTTGCGATCGCGCAATTCTAATCGAAGACGGCCAGGTTATGGTTGAAGGTGACCCCGAGAAAGTCGCCGAGGCCTATAATAACCTATGGGAAGAATAAGACAATCACTATAACTTGTTTTGCGGATCTAATTATTAAGCCTTAAAAACCTTGCCTTAGGTCTTGCATATATAATTGTTAATTTAATCATCTACAAAGATATGCTATAGTTATAGCAAGGGCTTCGAATAAAAATATTATCCGATTTTTTTCTAGGACGACGAAGTTATTTCTGGAACGCAGTTCTATGATAAAATAAAGATATAAACAAAGGAGTGAACGTGGAGAAGAAATCAGATATTTTGATTGTTGGTGCCGGGCTTTTTGGTTTAACTATGGCGGAACGTTTGGCGAACGAATTAGGCAAAAATGTTTTGCTAATTGACAAACGTCGTCATATTGGCGGGAATTGTTATTCGGAATTTGATCCGGACACCGGTATTGAATGTCACAAATACGGTGCGCACCTCTTCCACACCTCGGACGAGAAGGTTTGGGAATATGTTAATCGTTTTACGGAATTTACGAATTATGTTCACTATGTTTATACCACGCACGACGGTGTGGTTTATCCTTTGCCGATTAATCTCGGGACGATTAATCAGTTCTTTCGCGCCGCTTATACGCCAGATGAGGCAAAGGTTAAAATTGCGGAACAGGCGGCTGACGCTCCAGCCGAACCTAGTAATTTGGCGGAGCAAGGAGTTTCGTTAATTGGTGAGCCACTTTTTAATGCATTTATCAAGAATTACACCGCGAAACAGTGGCAGACCCCGGCCGAGGAATTGTCGCCCGAGATCATTAAACGTTTGCCAGTGCGCTACAATTATGATAATCGTTATTTTAACAACACTTACGAGGGTTTGCCGGTCAATGGTTATGAAGCATGGTTCCGCAATATGCTCGAGAGTTGTGGGGAAAAAGTCGAGTTGCGTCTCGAAACTAACTACTTCACCGATCCCGCGATTCAAGCTTTGCGTGACCAGGGGATCACGACAATTTATACTGGACCAATTGACCAGTTTTATGATTATCAATTTGGCGAATTAAAGTGGCGCAGCTTGGAGCTAGAAAAAGAAGTACTGGATGTTGATGATTTTCAAGGTTGTCCGGTTATGAATTACGCTGATCTTGAGCCAAAATATACCCGGATTCATGAATTCAAGCATTTTCATCCCGAGCGCCATCAAGATGCTTATGCGGAGAATTCCGGCAAGACCGTAATCGTGCGCGAATATAGTAAAACTTGGCAGCGCAACGATGAGCCTTATTATCCGGTTAATACTACCGAAGATCGCGCGATTTTGGCTAAGTATCAGAGTTTGGCTGACCAGGAAGATCAAGTTATTTTTGGTGGACGCTTAGGTGAGTATGCATATTATGACATGGACAAAACAATTGCTTCTGCGCTTAGTTGCTTCGCAGAACTGAAAACGAGGCTGACGAACTAGCTTATGGCAGGGGCGGGAATGACCAAGGCGGAGAAAACTATGCTTGAGCTTGCAGCTCTGCAGAGTGCGCGGACCGGCGCGCCTTCGTCGTTGCCGCTTATATCGGTGATTGTGCCAGTTTACAACGTAGCAAAGACTTTGGAGCGGTCGGTCAAATCAATTACCGCGCAAACCTATACCAACCTGGAGATTTTGTTGATCGATGATGGTGCGACCGATGGTAGCGAGCAGCTTTGCGATCAGATCGCAGCGCGCGATCAACGTATCGAAGTTATCCATCAGGACAATCAAGGTCTTTCTGGTGCTCGCAACACTGGGATCGCGGCGGCAAAAGGAGAATATTTGGCTTTTGTTGACTCGGATGATGAAATTAGCGAAGACATGCTAGCCTGTCTTTATCGCGTTGTGCTGGAGCAAAATGTGGCCTTAGCAATTTGCTCGTTCGAAGAAGTTTTTTCGCAAGGAAAGCGTAAAAATTTCGCGGCGGATTTTGCTAATCTCGAGAGCGATCACCCTGATCTTTGGCTTTTTTCGACCGAAGAGTGTCTCACCGCTATGCTTTGTGAAAATGGCTTCACCATGTCGGCTTGGGGGAAACTTTATCACGCTAGTTTATTCAAAACAGTGCGCTTTCCGCTTGGGAAGCTGTATGAGGATGTCGGCACTACTTACAAACTAGTTTTGGCCTGCGATCGAATTGCCTTTTTAGCTTTACCGAAATACTTTTACACGCAAAATGCTGATTCGATTACTGGTCAAGCTTTCTCTATGCGCAAGCTAGATTTGATTGATTTGACCGACGAAATGTGTGATGAACTTGATAGATATTACCTTTCGCTTGATAACTTAATTAAAAAACGCCGTATGCATGCTAGGTTTAGTGTTTTACGTCAAATGAAGCTGCCACATAATTTATCAACTAAGTCTCCAGAGGCAGCTAAGAATTTTAAGCGTGACTTTTATAAAATCCGTCGTAATATTATCAACTATTTACGTAAGCATAAAGATTATATCTTAAAAAATCCGCTGGCAACTAAACGTGACCGTATTGCTATGCGTACGATATTATTAGGCCGACCCATTTTTTCTTTAGCTTGGCAAGTTTACGAACACAAAAATAAAAGATAATCTATTATAATAATAAAATATTTATATTCCTGGAACTAGCTAGGCAGCTGCATTGTCACGTTTGGGCTTTTACGCTTCATCCGCAAACGCCTTCTGCTATTACCCAAATCCCCAACAGAACCAAAGCTAGCATCAAACCTAGGCAAATACCGCACTTCTTCACAAATCTCTATTCCAAAAGATCCAAAATCATACTACTTACTTCAACTTATCTGCCATTACACTCTCTCCAGCCGCCAACCTTCCCGAGACCCTCACCCCCCCTACGTCTTGCAGGAGCGCTCACGCGCTCCTGCAACCTTGACACATCCCCTACCATATATTATTACTGTCTAGCTAGACAGCGGAGGGGGAAGCCGTACCAACGATTAAGACTATCGGATGCTGCAATGTCGGATTTATCGTAATGTAGACTGTATGATTTTTGGAAATCTACAGAATTAGTGCTTGAAGATCCAGAATAACCGCTAACATTGGCATACCTTAGTTGTCCGACGTTTATGCCTATATACCCGCTGCGAACGAAATAAAGGGGCGCTTTGGCAATATTATACTGTCCATCAGCGCTTTCCACGGTGCCGCTATTAATGCCTGTAGCAATGCCATATGGAGCAAGCAGTGCATAGAACGACCCATTATCCGTGGTGTTGCTGGTTGGTAGTTGCCGAAGCGCCCCGTCCCTTTTTCCGCCGAAGGCGGAAAATTTTACCCCGAAACCACAAAGTTAAACATAAGCCTTATTAAAGTTTTTACCGTATATATCATTATTTTCTTGCAATAGGCTAATTCCCGAACTGGAATCTTGGTTCGGATCAAATAGAGTATACTTTTGTATTGAAGAAATAAATATGCTTCCAAGTTTGTTTTGGGGATCTATGAGGCTAAAAACTAAATTTCCATGCCGCGGCTTTTTTGCAAGTAATTGATGGTGTCGCGCATAGCGTCCGCGATTCCCAACTCGGTTTTCCAATCCAAATCCCGCTCGGCTTTACTCGGATCCGCGAAAAACTCCGGTAAATCACCAGCACGACGCGCCACAATCTTGTGTGGCAGAAGCCTTCCGCTTACTTCGGAAAAAGCCTTTACGATTTCGAGCACTGAAGTCGCTTTGCCTGAACCGAGATTATAAACTTGAGTACCTTTCTGGAGATGGTTAAGTGCAGCGAGATGACCCTTTGCGAGATCAACGACGTGGATATAATCACGTAAGCAAGTACCGTCCGGAGTCGGATAGTCGTTTCCAAAAATCGAGAGTTCCGGGATCTCGCCGGTAGCCACTTTCATGACAAAGGGCATCAGATTATTCGGCTTTCCATTCGGGTTTTCGCCCAACAAGCCCGACGGATGTGCTCCAACTGGGTTGAAATAGCGCAGAATAGTCACCTCAAAATCCGGATCGCTTTTTGCTACGTCCATTAGCATACGTTCAATAAAATACTTCGTCCAACCGTAGGGGCTCGAAATCGTTACGCCGGTGGTCATAGTTTCGACGTATTGCGGGGTGTCTTGCTCGCCATAAACCGTGGCTGACGAAGAAAAGACGATTTTGTGCACGCCAAATTCTTGCATGCACTCCAATAGATTAATCGTGCTGCCGACGTTATTTTCGTAATATTCCAAAGGTTTCTCCACTGACTCGCCGACCGCTTTCAGGCCGGCGAAGTGAATTACGGCGTCGAAATTACTGTCTTGGAAAACTCCAGCTAGCGCTTCAGCATCGCGCAGATCAACTTCGTGAAATTTCGGTTTGACGCCAGTCAGCTCTTCGATCGTATCGAGTACGCTTTTTTGACTATTATATAAATTGTCGAGAATTTCGACTTCATAGCCGGCCTCAATCAATTCCACTACCGTATGTGAACCGATATAGCCCGTCCCGCCCGTCACTAAAATTTTCATATTTTCCTCCACTGCTTAAAATTTGTACCCCTATCATATCAGCCCGTTCTCTAAAAAACAACCACAAGACATTTGATGCTAGTAGCGGAACTAAGGCTATAACGTCCATTTTGGGTGCGTTTACGCTAATTAATTGCTGTTCTGAGGTTAATACCAGCCGAACTATTGACTTTTTGGATGATGTGTGCTATAATAGAAAGATAGGGGTGGTTTTTTATCATAAAACCTGCTACAATGGCTAGGAAACGAGTTTTTATCTGATTTTGCGGGTGGTGAGCAGGGAAGAGCTAAAATAGTATTATTTTGTTGTTATGAAAAAAGACGTCGGGCTAATTTTCCATATTTTCTTAATCCTGGGCGATGCGTGCTCAGTTTTATTGTCTTTTTTGGTGGCTTATTTGGTGCGCATACATCTTGACCAGCGACCGTTCTATTTTGAGGCTAATCCGCGCACCTTCGTCTTTTCAGTGGCGTTGTTTTTGCCGCTTTATATTCTGGTTCTGGCTGTTTCGGGACTATATAAAAAATCCATTTTCTTGAATCAAAGCCGCTGGTCCGAGGTCGGCCGGCTTTTTCTAGCTTCAGTGATTGGTGTCATGGCGATTATTACTTATGACTTTTTCTTTGAGATTGACCTCTTTCCAGTCCGGGTTATGGCGTTATATGCCGTTATCTCATGTTTTTGTTTTCTTTGTCTGTTTCGTGGCGTGGTGCGGGGAATTCGGGCGTTGATCCTGCGCCGCCGCCGGACCTTGCTACGTGCGGTCATCATTGGGAACAATCCAAATACCGAATATTTGGCGAATTATATCGGTGGCTTTCCGGAATCCGGTTATGGTGTGGTGGGTGTAGTCGCCGGGGCAAAATATATTCCAAAAGATTTGCGGCGTAAGCAGTATTCTTCGCTCAAGGAAGCTCTGAAACGGGCGAAACCCGATGTGATTTTTCAGACCGATGATAAGCGTACCGAATATGTTTATCGTCAAGCTGTGGAGCGTCACTTGCTATACTATTTTGTGCCGTCGAACGCCGCGCTCTCTTCTCAGATGGGTGAGCTGGAATTAATCGGTAATACCCCGGCCATTTTAGTCCGCACGACACCTTTGATCGGCAGCATGAAAATCGTTAAACGGCTTTGTGATATTGTCTTTAGCGCTTTAGCCTTGATTGTGGCGGCAATCCCGATGTTGATTATCTGGACGATTGAAAAAATCTCCGATCCGAAGGCGCCGGCTTTTTACGCCGAGACGCGGCTTTCGCGCTATAATCGTCATTTTAAGATCTATAAGTTTCGCTCTATGAAAACCGAGTACTGCGGTATGTCGCCGGAAGAAGCTTTTCGGAAGATGAAAAAGCCGCAACTGATTGAAAAATATCGCAAGAACGGCGATAAGCTGCCGAACGATCCGCGGATCACGCGGCTGGGGCGATTTTTGCGCGCGACTTCGCTGGACGAGCTGCCGCAGCTTTGGAACGTTCTCAAGGGTGATATTTCTTTAGTTGGACCGCGTGCTTTGGTTCCGGGCGAATTGCATCACTACGGCGATCGCTCCTTGCTCTTATCAGTGAAGTCTGGCTTGACTGGGCTAGCGCAAGTTTCGGGTCGCCGCGATATTTCTTTTGAAGAGCGTCGCGCGCTTGATATATATTATATTCAGAATTGGTCGATGTGGCTGGATTTTCGAATTCTGGTTCGGACGGTCGGCGCAGTATTATTACATAAAGGAGCTCAATAAATGTCTGACTCTCAGAGACTTTCGCAAAAAACTAATCAGAAGGCAGAGGAATCCGCTGCTACAGCAAAAGCTCCGAAGGTGGCGTTGGTTTGCGATTGGCTGACCACTCCGGGTGGAGCTGAAAAAGTCTTGCTGGAGCTGCATCAAATGTACCCCCAGGCGCCGATTTATACTTCGCAATATCGACCGAAGAAGATTGACTGGTTTGATGACGCGGAGGTGAAGACCGGTTGGCTACAAATTTTCCCAGTCTTTTTGCGTAAAATGCTGGGGCCACTGCGGCAGCTCTATTTTTCGCACCTCGACTTGTCTGATTATGATTTAGTGATTTCAGTGACCGGGGCCGAGGCCAAAGCAGTCAAAACCAAGAAGAACCTCGACCAGAAAGAGGGCCTATCTTCTCATTATAGCACACATGAGCAAAAAAGTCAAGAGGAAAATGCTCAAAAGGGCAATTCTAACCAAAAAAATGCCGAAAATTCGGAGCGAAAAGGAGCCTTTCATGTCTGTTATTGCCACGTTCCAACCCAATATTATTGGCAATTTTATGATCGCTATATGGAGAATCCAGGCTTCGGGATCTTAAATCCGCTTTTCCGCCTCGGTTTACGGGTGTTGTCGAAGCCTTTGCGGCGAGCGGATTATCGCGCTGCACGCCGTCCTGATCAATTCGTGGCAATTTCGAGTTATGCTGCTCGCCAAATTCGTAAATATTATGATCGTTCTTCGGTAGTGATCGCACCTCCAGTCGCGGTGGGGAATTTTCGGCCGCAAGAGGTGGACGACCGAGGCGGCTTTGTGATTTCTTGTCGCCAGGTGTCGTGGAAGCGGGTTGACTTAGCGATTAAGGCCTGTCTTGCTACCGGTAATCAACTGACCGTGATCGGTGACGGTCCCGAGCATAATCGTTTACGCGATCTGGCTGACGGGTCTTTTCTGATCAAATTCGTGCCATGGCTGAGTACGGAGCGGTTAACCGAATATCTTTGCACGGCTGAGGGTTACATTTTTCCGAGTATCGAGCCATTTGGGATCGCTCCAGTCGAAGCTTTAGCTGCGGGCTGTCCGGTAGTAGCTTACGGCCGAGGCGGTAGCCGCGATTTCGTGGAGGCAGGGAAGAACGGAATTTTCTTTGGCGAGCAAACCGTCGAATCATTGGTTTCCGCTTTGGAAGATTTTGAGCAATACGATTTTGATGAACAGATTGTCTCGGCTACCGCGCAAAAATTCTCGCCGGAACGTTTTCGTGGGGAAATTGTTGATCTGATTCTTGAATGTATTGGTACAAAACTTGAGCCAGTGGTCGTAAAAGTTCCCGAAGCTCAGCCTCAGCCGAAAGGGTTCGACCAAGACAAACAACCGAAGGCGCGAAAACCGTTACCTCTACCAGCAAAGGGTGTTATAATAGATTTAGATGCGGAGGAAAAATAGTAATCAGCGGCATGAAGCCCCAATTTGCTCAATCTTGAGCAAGATTTTGATTTTGTTACTTTTATTGTCGCCGATCGTACCGTTTTTCTCATACTATCCGGTTATGAAGCTGGGTGCCGATCGCTCGATGAATTTCGAGTTATCTTTGCCTCTGATCTGGCTGGTGATTTTTGACGCAGTTGCGTTTGCGACTTTGGCGGCGCTTGGGCTGTCGAAAACTCGCTTTAAGTCGTTAAGGCAAAATGGTAGCTTTTGGGGGCCGAATCTTCCCGGTATTAGCGACCGCCGAATTTTTCTCTTGACGCTATTTCCATTCTGGGCTACGATTTCGATTCTGTGGTCCGATAATCCGCTACGCGGGATTTTGACCGCGAGCATTATTTGGTTATTATGGTTTGCGATTTTTGCGATCATTAGCCTGCTTCCGGTGGTCTTGTTGCCTCTATCAGTGCAGGGTAAACCAGCTTCAGTACGGAATAAATCTGCGAGTTCCTCGAGAAAAGCTACTATTGTCAACAAGCCGACTAGCTGCGCTCCTGCGCAAAAACTTAAGTATATTCTCTTGATCATCTTTTTAACAACTAGCGTTTTAGTATCGGCTTTTTGTTGGCTGCAGGCTATCTTGGACGCGATTGGCCTGGCGAGGACCGATACTCTGCTTTGCGCGGGCTGCACCTATCGTTCTTTCGGTTTTCCGCACCCTTCGGGCTTCGCGATCGAACCTCAGTTCATGGGTAATTTGTTGCTGGCCCCTGTCCTGACTGCGCTCTTTTTGTCGGTTTGGCTTGGCGGTGAGTTGACTAAAGGGGAGCGTTGGCTTTTGAGGATTTGTGCTACTTTTCTAACTGCTACGCTCTTTTTCACTTTTTCGCGCGGCGCCATTTACGCTTTTATGATTGCGCTCGTAATACTCCTAGTCTGGGCATTAGTGCAAAAGCGCCGGGAATCGGCTAAAGTCCAAAATTGGTTTGCTTTGCTGTCAATTCCGTTTATTGCTTTTGGTATTTCGCTGGGTGCGCAGGGGCTATTTGCGGAGTTTGGTCCTACTAGCGAGACTTTTGGCTCCGGCATTGCGAAATCGATTCATCAACTTTCGCTAGGAATCATTGACCTACGTTCGTTGGCTAAAATGTCGAGCGCAAATTCGCCAGAGCAAGATGATGGTACGGTGACGGGGGGAGATGAGGTGGCTGCCGAGCCAGAGGAAGAGGCTTTTTTCGAAGGTTATGTCGCTGAATCGACCGACTATCGTCTGCTACTTAATCGGGTTGCTTGGAATCTCTGGCGATCAAGTCCTCAAAACATGCTTTTTGGCGTTGGTCTCGGTGCAGCAGGGACTGCTATGCATGAATTTTCTCCGTTCGAGGTCACTTCTCCGAAGGAAATTGTCCAAAACGAAGCTTTTAGTATTTTGCTTGAGCTTGGTTTGGTTGGTATTGCGCTCTTAATTTTTGAATTTTTGGTTATTTTCTACCCGAAGCTCTTTTCGACCAAATTTCTGGATGGCCGTGCCGCGCAGGATGCCAAAGGGCAGGAAAGTTTTTGGTCGCACCCGGCGCTCCCTTTACTTGCTAGTTTGATTGTCGCTTATTTGATTACGCTTAACTTTTTCTCAGGGTTGCCAAATGCCCTCCAAATTTACCTCTTTCCGCCCCTCCTTTACTTTATCTTTAATAACTATAATCTCCAAAGTCAATCTGGTAAGAAGCGATCTTGATCCTTATAACCTTCGCCAGGAACCCGATTAAGCTTGACTTTATGAGGTAAGCATGTTATTATGTAAGTAGGCTGTGCTGGATAGTCTGAATTTTGAAACCAACATATCAAAAAACATCCCCGTTAGGCACCAAACGTAAAAAATTTTTAAAAAACCCTTGACTTTTACAAAACGGTCATATATAATGAATACATATCGCGGGATAGAGCAGTCTGGTAGCTCGTTTGGCTCATAACCAAAAGGTCGTTGGTTCAAATCCAACTCCCGCAACCAAAATGAGGATATGTCGCCCCCCCGACATATCCTCATTTTGTTATTATAGAATAATGTCACTGGCCCATTGCCGGGCTTTTTAGTATAAATCTAGTCAAGTCTTCGAATGTTTCGGCTCTACGATCGCGGCGGGAATATTGGTATTGACACTAATCGTTTATGAGATGCAGACACTGTCAACTTCCAGTGGTTTTCATACGGTCAAACCGAAGTCTCTAATGCCTATAGTCTACGTTTTGATACCGTGAACACTGAGACGTTAAACCGCGGTTGCTGTTGTCGGACGGGTAAACATCAGATGCATTGAAGTGAAGTTATATGCATAGGTAGCTTTAGAAGAATCGGCCCCTGATGAACCCATATATCCGTCAATGCCAAAACCTTTCAAACGATCAACATTAACAACAGCGTACTGGCTGCGCTTCGCAACCAAATCCACGAAGCGTCCGACGAAATAGATAACGTTTTTCGGTGTGTTGCCAGTCGCTTTAGCGCCCTCACAGATACCGATCATTGAAAAATCATAAACAGGAAAGACGAAATTACTAATCAATCCGCAGCCGTTTACTTGCTAAATGAAGAGTAACATCTGTTTATTTACTCCGTCCGGATGGATTTTTAGTTTTAAATGCTGAAATACTATTGATGACGTCAAAATACCCTAAAATTAGCTCCCGGTCTCGACTTAAGCGGTACTTTTTCGCAACCTGTGGAAAAGAGGCGCCAACTTGTTCGGGTTCTATAGGAAATATTATGGCATAAAGTACTTTATCTTAGTAAATTGACAGAAAATACGACTTTTTGCATAATGAGTATTGACAAAAAACACAACCTGTGCTACAATAGAAGCATGGAGCTGTTCCCGGGCGGGTAGCGTCGTTCGCGGGTGATTGCGCCTGCCCTGGATACTCCATTAGGACTTTAACAGGCGTGTTAAAAACGTTTCTGCTTAATTTCATAATTCTAATGTTTTGTCTTAGCCATCCAATCTTAAAAATGAGAAAAGAGTGGCCAAAAGGCTCATATAGGCAACGTTGAGTTGACGAAAGTCGCTTTTGCCGGTTTTGCGTTGTCTATAGTGGATAGAAAGGGGAAATAGAATATGGAAAAAAAGAGGCAAGGAGTCGACGAGGCCATTATCAACCTCAATCAGCGGTTGGACAAGATTGCACCAATCCTCGGCTTGGAGCCGGAAGATCTGATCTCAATCGATTTCCCGGACGTCTCGGGTTTGAACCCGAGGTTGGTTTTTGGGAAGGATATCTTTGGCTGCGGTGAAAGCGCAATTTTACTTTTGCAGCTTGAAGTTGAGTTGATGGAGGCGGTCGCTGCGCATCAGGAAACCGGCCAGGCCGACCGCAAAGTAGCTGCGGCGCGCATGCTTCTGGAAGAAGATATGGCGTGTTTGTGTCGTCATTGTAATCAGTTGTCCTGGCTGGCAACTCAGGGCGAAGGCACAACTGTACACCTTGAGGTGCCGGAAAAATATCTTTGGCAGATTGCTAGAGAAGGTCATGGTAGTTACGCTGAAGTTTTCAACTGTAATTATCACGATTATTTCCGGCTTGCTCGGCTGGTGCGAACGGCGGATTGTCGTAAGCGTGAGCAGAAGTACGGTGTGACCGAATTGTCGAAATTTTATAATCGTCAGCCGGTCACGATTGAAAACTAGCCCGCCTAAAAATAAATCCCCCCGACATAGGTCTAGGGGGATTTTTTACGTCGCTAACTTTGCTGACGAGGGTGCCTAGGCAGAGATCCTTATTCTACGCTCCCGGATTCGGCTTCTTCGTCGTTGACTTCGATTTTTTCGGTCAAATTATCGGTGTTTTTATCGTCGCCTTCGCCAGTTTCCGCAGTCTGCTCGGCCGCTTCGGGATTTTGCTCGACTTCCTCGCTGTTCTCTAGGGCGGAAAAGAGAGAATCTTCAGCATTTTTACGCTTTTTCTTTTCTGGCGCCTTTGCAAGTTCGATATCGATATCATAACCTGTTAGTTTTGAAGCTAAGCGCACGTTTTGCCCTTGACGACCAATTGCAATCGATTGTTGATCCTCGGCAACGTAAACCTTAGCCTTCTTGCCGTCGATTTCTACCTTCATGACCTCCGCTGGGCTGAGTGCCTCGCGGATATATTCTTGCGGATTGTCGCTCCAGTTGATAATGTCGATTTTTTCACGATCGCCGATTTCGTTCATGATCGCCTGCACGCGAATCCCACGCCCACCAACGAAGGTTCCGACCGGATCCACGCCCGGAATAGTTGACATCACTGCGATCTTGGTACGGCGCCCAGCCTCGCGTGCAATCCCGCGGATCTCAACCGAGCCGTTCTCAAGTTCTGGCACTTCCTGGCGGAATAGATACTCGATGAACTCAGCATTCCCACGCGAAAGGATTAGCTGCGCACGCGCATCATCATGCTCGACTCCCTTGAGGTAAACCTTAATCCGTTCGCCAACGGTATAATATTCACCGTCGATTTGCTCACTCCGCGGCATAATGCCGACTGCCTTACCGAGGTCAACGCGCACCACCTTTGGCTCGACGCGTGCCACCACCCCGGTCATAACGGTACCGATTTTGTCCTCAAATTCAGACAGAACTGCATCACGCTCCGCCTCTCGCAATCTCTGGACGACCACTTGTTTCGCCGTCATGGCCGCAACTCGCCCGAAATCCTTCACTTCATGCACTTCTTCGACCGTATCGCCGATTTGCTTGCCTTTGCCCGCCTCTGCCAGCGGAATCTCCGTCGCCGGGTTATACGCCACGTCGTCCTCAATCACTTCGCGCTCGACGTACACCTTCGCTTTCCCAGTATTGACGTCTAGCACCGCACGCACATTCATCTCGCGGTCGCCATTATCCTTGCGCCACGCCGCCGCAATCGCCATTTCGACCACCTCGAGCACTGTTTCTTCCGACAGCCCTTTTTCGCTCGCGATAATTTGTACCATACTAGTCAGTTGTCTGAGGTCTAAACCTTCCATTTTGCTCCTTTGTTTAAATGCTTTTATACAGATGCGGATTTCGGATGCCTTAGAAGTATAGCTGATTCAGAACTCGCAAATCCTCCAGGAATCGCCTTCTAAAAACCGAAAAACCGCCCCTCTTCAGGCCGGTCAATATCTGTAATGCTCTCATTTTAGCGCAAGTTAACCGAAAAAGCAACCCTGATTTGCAAAAACTCCGATAAAAGTCAGTTTAGATAGCCTCATTTATATAGAATTCTTAACAAATGTGGATTCGAAAAGCTAGTTCTATGCTAAAATGAGGATAGGATTTTGGTAAAACAAATGCAGGGCAATCTAGTGTTTTTGGCTATCTAGCCTAAGATGAAAAAAGGGGGAATGAAATTGGCGGCCAAATTTAAACAAGAAGTTGGAGAAGCAGGTTTTAGCTATTTGTATGGCACGGAGTTAGTTGAATTTATTGAGGAGGTGGGGTATCCATGGTTTCGAGTTGGCGTAGTAGTCCGTAATGCGGAAGGTAAGTATCTTTGCGTCAAAGAACGGCCGGGTTGGAAGAAGGTATCTGGCCGGTGGAATTTACCAGGCGGGCAAGTTGATGCTGATGAGGATATATTCAAGGCGGCCGTGCGCGAAGTGTACGAAGAGACTGGGTGTAAAATCAGACTGATTGGTGTTTGTCAAATTGGCCAGCGGCTTGATCGGAACAATCCCTATATCATGGTTACTTTCGTTGGAACCTTAGTTGATTCCACTGAGAATTTTGACCCTACCGAAACGGAGCGTGCTGGCTGGCTGTCGAGAGAAGAGATTGAGGAACTAGACCAAGCTGGCGAAATTCGGAATCACGATTTCATGGTAAAATCGATCAGGAACTATGCTTCTGGTATTATCGCGCCGCTCGGCATTGTCGATATTTATACGCGACGCTGAGAGGGCAATACTAAAATCTCGTCAAATTCAACATCTAAAAAATCACCAGGACATTAAGGTCCTGGTTTTTCCTTTGCTAAAAATCTTCCGCCGAGTTGTAGTTATAATTACAATCTTCGCTCACTTCTAACTCAAAATCGTGGTCTAAGTCGATTTTCTGCTCCGCTAGCGTTTCTTCTGCTGCGACCAAATCTTTATGCCCGACTAGCGCGGCATAGGGCGAAAACTGTGCCGCTCGCGCCTCGATACTCAGAGGTGGATGCGTCTTCGAAACTGGTCGTGGTAGGTCGATAATATCGTCGTACATAATATCGTCGTACATAATATCGTCGTACATAATATATGTTATACTTCATAAAATCTACAGAAGCAAATTTGTGCATAAAAAACTCCGCCCGCAGGCGGAGTAATTCCAAAGGTAGATAACGCAAGGCGCACTAACGATCCTGCATCTGGCGCACGATGGCGGCAGCAGTACCGTCATAGAAGCTAGATGACGATAGATCACGTTGTAAGCCGAACGCCAGGGTCGCAAATTTCGACTCTAAGGTTTGCATTGGTTCCAGCTTTTCTGTGCCGCTCTCAAGCACCCGAACCGCTCCGTAAATTTGCTGCGGCAGGGAATTTTCGATCAATATCCTTTCCGGCGACAGTCGCATCCGTAAATCGACAAATTGCGTTAAGATACTTTCTTCCTCTGGGAAGAGCAAGATTTTGTGCAGTTCCTCCATTTTTTCTGCATCATCAGTAATGAGATTCTGCACACGCCCAGCCGTTTCTTCGAGATCAACCCAGGCCATATGGTAGAGTTGCATTAGGTCGGTATGTACGGCTTCGATTTGCGCTATTTTCTCGAAAAACACTTCGCTAGACTTAAAGAAGCGCGGAACCGGTCGTACGCGCGCTCGGAGCGTACCAATTTCGTATTCCAGCGCCCGCATACATTCCTCGCGGTTTAGTTCCAGCAATTTGACGTGGCGCATCACGCTATAAAGCAACACTAAATCATCGGCCAACACCAATTGCATTCTCTGTTTTTCATTAAGGTCTCTTTCGGCGAAAAAAAAGCGAACCAGTTTGCGCTTCCTCCAACCAAAAAGACTTGGTTGATCACCACAGGATAAAGCCTTATCACGCAGTACCTTGATCCAAGCCCAATCCTCGACTTCATTTTTATAGGCCCGTGAGGGTAAGCTGCTGACGAAGTTGGTAATGCGAAAATACTCCGCTAAAGTTTCCAGCCCCAATAGATATTCGGCGGCGTCCCGGTTTCTCCTATCTTTTGTTAATTTTTTCTGTGCCATAGATTTCCCCCTTTTTTCTAAATTATGGTCATCAACAACTAGAGGTCTTTGACCTCTACTCTCTAATTGTAGCACAGATTACATAAAAAGTCAATAGCAATATCATCAGTCAGCGATTTAGGCGCGGTGTCCGCCGATCTGGCGGTGGCGATCTCGTCCAGTTGCTCCTTCTTCGAAGTTAATCCCGCGCAAAATTGCATTTTTACCGTAGCGTTTACGAATGTCGAGCACAGCTTTCTGCGCGCGCTTTTCCTTGGCTAGCCCTTGACTTACTCGCTGTTTTTCGCGTTCTAGCTCGGCATAGTTGGTGAAAAAATCCATCTGCGACAGAGAACCTTCGCCTTCTTCTGGCGTTCCAGCTGGCAGCAAATCATTTGCGCCAATTGTGATTTTACGCACGAAGAAACCGCGGTGCACTTTTTCATCAAAAAGTTTCAAAAGCGCCTCGGTGATGAGCTTGGTCGAAGCGGTGCGCAGGTCTAAACGTTTGCTCCCTTGCGCTGGTTTCGGCACGGTCCGACCATAATGATCAACTACTTTCTTCGCTTGCGTCGTAGCGACGGAAGTACGGTCATACTCGACGAATAAAGATAAATGATTTGTAATATAATCCTTTTGCACCAGCTCCAGCGCTAGGCTTTCCGCCATTTCTTTGATGATGGTGCGCGCTTTGGCAAAAGTATAGGGACAGCTCAACACTTGCCCCGAGCTAATACTTTTGGTTTTCGGGCGATGCTTCTTTACGTCCGCGATTCCGACGCACTCGTAGCCCCAAGCGTGATCGACCAGCAGCTCTGCATTGACACCGAACTCTTTATAAAGCAGCTCTTCGCCTGCTAGGGAACAACGCGCCACTTCACCCAGAGTTTCGATTCCGTATTTCGCCAGGCGTTTGGCGTAGCCGCGCCCAATTCGCCAAAAATCGGTGATCGGTCGATGGTTCCAAAGTTGCTTCCGGAAACTATGCTCGTCCAGCTCTGCTAGCCGTACGCCAGCGATGTTCGGCTTTGCATGCTTTGCGAGCACATCCATCGCAACTTTGGCTAGAAACATATTTGTACCAATTCCAGCCGTCGCCGTAATCCCAGTCTCGCGATAAACTGCGCTAATCATATCGGTGACGAATTCGGCAGCCGATTTTCCACTCATTTTGAGGTAGCTGGTCAAATCGCAAAAAACTTCATCGATTGAGTAAGCAAAAATGTCTTCGGGCGCTACGAAACGGAGATAAGTCTGATAAATCTTCGTGCTATAATCAAGATAGTATTGCATGCGCGGCTTCGCGATCAAAAAATCCAGCGCCAGATTGGGGTTTTGCTGCAACTCGGTATTATTATATGATTTCTTCAAAAAAATTCCGAGAGAAGTTCGTTTTTTGCGCTCGGCATTAATCTCTTTTGCCTTCTGCTGTACCTCGAAAAGCCGTGCGCGACCGGGCAAGCCATACGACTTCAGAGAAGGCGAAATCGCCAGGCAAATGGTTTTGTCCGTTCGCTCCTCGTCCGCCACCACTAAATTCGTAGTCAGCGGATCTAGTCCCCGCTCGTTGCACTCCACGGAGGCATAAAAGGATTTTAGATCAATCGCAGCGAAAACTTTCGACATGTCTATATTATAATATATAGTCTTCTAGCCGGCTTGATGTCCTCGATGTTTTCTTGCCGCTACGGCGCGAGCTCTGCAACGATTTTTGCCGTAGGTCCATTCGCTTTGCCGCAAGATGTCGCGACAAACTCTGTCCTGCTCGGCGTAGGCGATGGCTTCCTGCTCCAGCGCATCATGTTCCGCAGCTTTTTTCGCAACTACGACCGCATTATCAAAATACTGCGAAAGCGCGTTAATTTGAGTTTTAGCAGTGTGCAGTTCATCGGGTGAAACCGCCTCGACTTTTTTGTCTGAAAGATTGCCGAGGTATTTTTTGATATCAGTTGCTTGCTCAGAGAGTTCGAAAAGCGTGCACCATTTTGCGCCCGCCTTAGCAAAATTATATTCCTGCTCTCTCCGATCATAAGCCTTTTGCCCATATTTCATAACGGTTTCGTACCGATTCGGCAGACCGTTTGCCAAGATTTGGGCTATTTCCGGATTGAAGCCCACGATGAAACGCGGCATAACTTCGATTCTACCCTTGGGCAATACTGGATCCCAGACACTGTTAGTATCCTCGAAGTATTTAGCCGAGGCAAACCCAGGTATCCTCAAACCTTTGCGCCATGCTCGCGGTAACCTTTCCATACTTTGCGTATGAGGCGTGTGACCGGGCTGCTCGGTCGGAATTTGACCAAATTCCGACACTTCTTTAGGTGCTAAATCAGTTTTTCCATAAGCATGTTTCCAGCCAAATTTACCATCCAGTTTTCTGGCTCGATTGTCATAGGTCAAATCAATCGCAAACGGTATTACTTCGTGATTGGTCACCTCGTTCGAAATGGTGGCAATCATATCAATATGTTGAAATGCGTCGTCAATCTCGCTCGCAGGTACAGTTAAAAAAGCTCGCCAATCGGGATCGTCCGCATAGAGTGCTTCTTCACCAAACCAATCGTCCTGCTCGGCGTAATCCGTAAAAATTTTTTCCAAAACCACGGCTTTCTTCTGCTTGTTCGGAGCTTTGTAATTCGGATCGTCCTTGAGGGACTGCAAAACCTCCTGATCGAGTTCGACCTCTTCCGCCGGATAGACCGTATCCTTAAAGGTTTCCGGATCGGGCGTCATGTCGCGTAAAGTCTCCGTGATTAGCTCATATTTCTTCACCACGCACCTCCATCATTACTTCAGTATAGCACATTTCCACCAGAGAATCATTTTTGCGCTTTATTTTTGCGCCGGCAGCGATTGGATAGGAAAAAGACCCGCCTCTGGCGAGCCTAATCTAAATTTTCGGAGTTCCAGTACTTGGCCGCCTTGGGGAAGAAATATCCCGACAGCCACTCGAGCGTCTTCGCGATAAAGTCTTCCCGGAAATTATGATTCCGGCTCGCGACTTTGAGCTCAAGAATTCCGCCGCTGAGCATCTCTGGCGTCGTTGCTACAAACAGGGTTTTGTGCGACCGCGTTTGAGCATTATACGTCAGAGACTCCCAAGTTTCCGCCAGGCTATACCAACGGTAGCTTGCGGGCGAAAACCGTACTTCTATGCTCAAGAGCACGCCTGTCTCCGTATCTCTATGCAAGTAGAATACCGGATCGGCAATGTGCGTCGCTTGAGCATTCAGATTCTCGACGTAAGTCTCCAGATCCCGCGCTCCTTCATTTGCCTTCTTTTTCGGCATTAAATCACCCCCATCAAAAAACCTAAAGGACTAAACAAACAGTTCCACTTGCCATTGTAGCACACTTTCGTCTAAAAGTCAATAGAAAAATCCTACTTTTTGCGATAAAAGCAACTATAATACTGGAAAAGCCCCCGCATCTAGCAGGGGCCACTTTCAACTTACCTCACCTCCTTTTTACGCACGACCACTTCGTATTCCTGATCGCCGATCTCGACTTCGAACTTTGCCGTCGTCTTTTTAGTCAACTTGCGGACTTGTTGCAGCGCCTTTTTCAACCCGATTTTTTCATTCACGCTGGTGACTTCTTCGAGCTTTCGCAAGAGGGAATCGAGATTAGTCGGCCCCTCTACCTTCAGATCGCCGCAATTCGCGAGATAGCGGTCGATTTCTTGATCCATGCGATAATTAACAATCAAGGGCACCCATTTACTTATACAACCAAAACGTTTGGTTAACGTTGTAAAGGACGGATAGCCCTTTTTCTGGTCCAGATAATCACTGATCTCCCTCTGAGACGGGATCACTCCGAAAAATTCATAAATTTCACGGATGATCTCAAGACATCGTTCATTAGTAAAAAGTTGTCGTGGAAGAAGATCCGGTTCGGTCCTATGATTTTTAGTTTTCCACTGTTTGTAAAGTTTTGACCCCATATTGCGCAAAAATTCCGCGCGGTTATCTGGCGTTACCGCCAGATAACCCTGTATACAGGGTTTCCAATTCCTTTTGCTAACCAGCGTCCGTAAATACGAATCTGGATTCGGGATGTCCAGTTCTGCTGAATACCTTGCTATTTCCTTATAAGTTGGCAGGCGATCAGTTCCAAGATGTCCCTGCAGCTTTATTAGCCCTAGAATATGTTTCTCTAGGGCAATAATGTTGGCGCTACTTGCATGGACGGCCTGCATCTCTTTAAGCTCGCATTCTTGAGCAATTTGTTCACGAGTTTCCCACGTATCTTGCATCTTTCTTTCAGCTTGATCCCAGGAGCCAAACTCTGCTATAATCCCGCGATATTCCTCGGGCCAATTTCGCTTGAGCATAATCCAGGTCGGCCTTTTATTATTGTCGTCCCAAACCTTGAGCAGCCACATAAGCCACTTTTTCTCCCGGTAAATTCGCTCGTATTCGGCGTTTTTCTCGGCAGTAATTGTATTATCTTTCATTCTTTCCCCCTTTCGGAACTGAGACAAGTTGTTAAATTTCTCCTCCGTCTTCGATTATAGCATACAAAGCTCTAAAAGTCAATCTACCCGTTCCGAGAGATGCTAATGTTATTGACAAAACAGTGTGTTAGTGCTAGAATGGTATTAGATCCTCTTTGAGGACCAGATTTTGACGATACTCTACCTAAAAATCTACCTAGAAAACCAGGGGGAAGGATCGTCAAAAAGTAACTTTACAGATTGTAGATGATCCTAAGGATCCATTCAGAAAGGGGGACAATATTATGTCCAAAAAGTTAGAAGTACCAACTTCGTGTTATCCGGCGGTAGAGATAAGCGTGCAGAAATGGGTGCAGATCAATTTTGGTGCTGAGCCATGTTATGACGACGGACTGCAGCTCAAAATCGACCAGTGGGGATTGCCATGGTTTAGGGCTGGCGCCGTGATTCGCAATGCCGAGGGGAAAATCCTCATGATGCACGAAAGCCTCGTCCAGGTCTATAAAATTAAGGACGAAAAGCTGAAGGCCGACTATCTGGCAAAAGGCTATAAACCTACTGATTGGGCGGACGAAGACGGGGGTTGGAACCTGCCGTCCGGACGATTGCGGGCTGGAGAAAGCTTTGAGGTGGGCGCGAAACGCAAGGTCCATGCCGAAACTGGCTGGGATTTCGAGCTCGGCGAGCCTATCCATATCCGTTACGGCGATAAACCAGATAATAAGTACATTTTGCCGGTTTATCTTGCGGAGGCGATCGGTGGCCCAGAACAGCACGAAGTGGCAGGGACCTCGGAGATCGGCTGGTTTTCGGTGGTAGAAATCAAGCAGATGCATCAAGATGGTGTCTTGCGCAGCCCCGAATTCGTCATGGATAGCTTGGAAGCTTATGAAAGACGTCTGACAGCGCAGTAAGTCAACGTGGGATCATTCTGTAATCAATTACAGGCTTGCCTAGAATAGGCAAGCCTACCTTCGTTTAATAGGGAATGTTATAATATAAAATATGGAAGCAGAATATAAACTATTTTTGAATGCAAGGCCGGAGCACGGCGATTTTTCTCGCATTCATGCAATTCTACTAACTGACGACCAGCGTATGCTTCTGCGTTATAAAAACGGCGAAGCACGGATTACTGGCGGTCGGATTGATGCGGGTGACAAGGATTTGGTGACGGCTTTGAAACGTGAATTGCGAGAAGAGATTAATTGCGAAATTGACAAATGTGATTATCTGGGCTATCTGGAGGCGATTGAACCCGAATCTGGTGAGGTTGAGTATTGGGCGCGCATGGTGGCGCGAGTTTCGAAAATTGGCATGCCAAAACCCGATCCCGACCGCGCTCGCAACTGGATTTATGGCCGGGCGCTAGTTCCGCGCGAACAAGCTACGCTAGAGCTAGCCCAAGCTTCGAAATTCGCCAAAACTAACCTCGAGCTCATCGATTTAGCCTATCGAGTTGCCGCGGAGAAACATTATTTCACGGAAAAAGCAAATAACACTTCTGAGACTCTCAATCCCGAGTCGCGCGATCCGGCTTAGAAAACTCGAAAATTAGCCTCAAACTGTGGGCTAGACTGTTTCCCCCAAAAAATGTGTAAAATCACTCTCAATTTCCCCTCAAAAATGTGATTTTTTACCCTTTTTGTCGCCTGGAAAATGTGATCGACAGTTTAGAATTATTAAGGTACTAACGAAAACTTGACAAAACTCAAAATCTGGATTATGATTAAACCATGCCTCCGGAGACTAGAAGTTTGAAGAACTGAAACTTAGTAACTCTGTTGGCTCATCAAGTACTTTTAAAGCTTCAGGGAGTGATCGAGACTATTAAAATCTTATGAAAAGGGGGAACTACGATGAAAAAAGGAGTTTTTGTTAAGATTACGGGCGGTCCAAGTAACCACGATTTATTTGAGGATCGCTGTGAAAATCTGATGGACATGCGTACTCGCTGGAATATATCCTTTCCACTAGAGAAACATGTTGAGAAATATTGCATTGCGGCAGAGCGCATAACACGTGTCATGCCAGAAGATAAGATTTTTACGCTACAGGTAACCAGGTCCATTCAACGCGTCGTCAATAGTTGCGCTAGTAAAAACATATGTTTAAAGCGACGTAAGGAGAGGAAAAGCTGGACGTATTTTATAAAGTCAGTTTCTCAGTCAAAGCTTTATGATTGGAGACCCGAATGTACTGTTTGGCGTTTTGCTGGCGGAGAAAACTCTCGGCAGATTGGCTGCGAGAGCGCCGTAATCTTCGGTGAATATGACGCTATTGAGCGGTGTGTACACGCTTTGATCGTGGTTGATCTCTCTAGACTTTCCACAGTTAAAGGCAAGGTTTCCATATTCAGTTGGAGATCTTTCTATTACCGAAGAAGAGGAGCAGCTATTGATCGACAAGTGGTAGGCACTCTTACATCGGTGAAAGCCGCTGGTTTGTCCGGCGGTTTTTTCATAATTATTTATATTAGCACTCTTGACATATGAGTGCTAGTTTGCTACAATAGGGGTAGCTTAGCAATCAGAAGTATAGAGTGCTAAAAAATAAAAAGCACTCTTGCAAAATGATTGCCAGCATAGTAAAATTAAAGTAGTTAAGTTCTAGTTTTAAGAAT
Source organism: uncultured Candidatus Saccharibacteria bacterium (assembly GCA_947428935.1). Lineage (GTDB taxonomy): Bacteria > Patescibacteriota > Saccharimonadia > Saccharimonadales > Saccharimonadaceae > Nanosyncoccus. Next base: position 46,877 of record CANENS010000011.1, read on the forward strand.
TGGAGGAACTAAAAAATGGGAAAAATTATTGGTATTGATCTCGGGACCACCAACTCAGCTTTTGCATATATGGTGGCGGGGAAACCCGAAGTAATCACGAATGCCGAGGGTGATCGCACGACGCCATCGGTGGTGGCGGTAACGAAGAAAGGCGAACGCTTAGTCGGGAAAGTGGCTCAGCGCCAGCGCGTCACTAATCCGAAAAATACGATTTATGGGATTAAGCGTTTGATTGGTCGTAAATTTGACGACAAAGAAGTGCAACGTGACTTAGACATTATGCCTTACAAGATCGTTAAGAAAGGTAACGGTGTTGCGGTCGAGATGGACGGCAAAGAATATACGCCAGAGGAAATTTCGGCTATGATTCTCTCAAAAATCAAGGCGGATGCCGAAGCTTTCTTGGGTGAAAAGGTGACGGAAGCGATTATTACGGTTCCAGCTTATTTCGATGATTCTCAGCGTCAAGCCACGAAAGATGCCGGCAAAATCGCTGGTCTTGAGGTGAAACGGATTATTAATGAGCCGACAGCGGCAGCTTTGGCTTACGGTTTGGAAAATAAGAAAGACCAGCAAATTGCGGTTTTTGACCTCGGTGGCGGTACTTTCGATGTTTCGATTCTTGAGCTTGGCGATGGCGTTTTCGAAGTGAAATCCACGAACGGCGATACTCATCTCGGTGGCGAAGACTTCGACAATGTGATTGTGAACTTCTTACTCGATGAGTTTAAGAAGGAATCGGGAATTGACATCCGCAACGATGCGGCGGCTATGCAACGGGTTAAGGACGAAGCTGAAAAAGCTAAAAAGGAACTTTCTTCGGCTACTTCGACCGATATTAACTTACCGTTCTTGACCGCCGATGCGGAAGGCCCGAAGCACTTTGAGTATACTCTGACCCGCGCGAAACTGGAAGAATTAGTTAAGCCTTTGCTGAATCGTTTGGCTGAGCCAGTCGAGAAGGCTCTCAAAGATGCTAAACTGAGCGCGAAAGATATTGACGAAGTGGTGATGGTTGGCGGTATGACCCGCATGCCAGCGGTAGTCGAAGAAGTGAAGAAGATCTTCGGTAAAGACCCGATGCAGGGTGTGAACCCAGACGAAGTTGTGGCAGTTGGCGCAGCGATTCAAGGTGGCGTGTTGCAGGGCGATGTGAAAGATGTTTTGCTGCTTGACGTTACTCCACTTTCTCTCGGCATTGAGACTATGGGCGGTGTTTCGACGAAGTTGATTGAACGCAATACTACTATCCCAACCAGCAAGTCCGAAGTCTTTTCGACTGCTGCGGATAATCAGCCACAAGTTGAAATTCACGTTCTCCAGGGCGAACGCGAGATGGCGGCCGATAACAAATCGCTCGGGCGTTTCATCCTAGATGGGATTGCACCAGCTCCGCGCGGTATGCCGCAGATTGAGGTTACTTTCAACATCGACGCGAACGGTATCTTGAATGTCACAGCGAAAGACAAGGGAACCGGCAAAGAGCAATCGATTACCATCCAGAACTCTGGCAACATGAGTAAGGAAGATATTGAAAAGGCTCAGGCTGAGGCCGAAGCTCACGCTGACGAGGACAAAAAGAAGCGTGAGACGATTGATGCCAAGAATCAACTCGAAAACGCTATCTATCGAGCGGAAAAAATGCCGGATGAGTTCAAAGATAAGATCTCTGAGGAAGACACAACCAAGATCAAGGAAGCGGTCGAAACCGCCAAGAAGACTCTGAACGATTCCGAAGCCGATAAAGAAAAGCTCGAGACGGCGAGGAAAGAACTCGACGATGCCACAATGGGAATTGGCGCAAAGCTTTATCAAGAGAGTGACGCCAAGGCTGGAGCGAACGATGGCGATACATCTACGTCTAGTAACTCAGATGATGGCGAAGCTGTCGAAGGTGAAGTTGTCGACAAAGATTAATCTTCTTCGGGGCAAAGCATCTCTGATTAGCGTGGAAGATTTTGGCGGGGCTATTATCAAAGCAAAAAGCACTCAGATTGAGTGCTTTTGCATATTTCAACATAATTACATATAGATTAAAAGTAAACATTTTGGGCGGGTACGTCTATAATATCATATTTTGAAAATCTTGCTGACAGGATCACACCCCTGTTGTAACGCCAAAAACTCGCGAAAATTGCAAAATAACCATAAAAACTATTGACAAAAATAGACACCTGTGCTACAATGGAATCATAAGCTTGATGAAGAAACCCGATAGGGCGAACCCTTCATCAAAGGAACTCAAGGTTCCTTCCAAGGCTTACGGTTATATAAATATAACCCAATTCGATATAATCGAATTGAACAACCTTAGGAGCTTGAGCACATTAAAACCCGATAGAAGTTACAAGATACTCATTACTATGTCTGTTCGCCTTAACTCTAATTTTTACCTCAATCCTAGTTTAGTTCATTGGGAACCTAGCGGGTAGCATCGAAATCATAACTCTTTTCTAATCTTATGGTTTTGGTGCTGCCTGATAGGGGAGCAGGAAAACTAAAAACAAAAAGGATAAGCCCCAAAGGGGCGGGAGGTAGAATATGAAAAAAGTGGGCATGAACAGGTATCCGGTAAACGCAACCAGTACAAAAGTAGGCTTTTTAAAAGTCGACCTCAAAGCTGTTGAAAACTTCCCAGTAAGGCTCTCAGGAGCCGAACTGTGGGATGAAGTCGTAAAGGCCGTAGGCGAAGAAAGGGCGAGGGACTATTGTTTCCGCGCCTGGACCAGCCTGAAGCCCGGAGGTGACCATGTGGTCACCAGGGGTGGCTATTCGTCCGAGGAGGGGCAATTCCTGGGCTATGCCCGAGGAGTGGTCGTCAGCCCGGGCGGGCCGGCTTGCATCTGGGGTGATTCGGACGCTCCGAACGCGGAGTTTGTTCACGTCAGTGAGCATGCCCGGGACTGCATTTTTGCAGTCTGCCGCACCACGTCGTGGAAGGGCAACCCAGTCTTTTGGCTGAGTGTTGTTCACGACCAGGGTGAGCAGGAGCTCGCGGAGGCCCTTGGGGTCACGCTTGATGAGCTCATCATCGCGGCGTAGCGTAGCTTTTTATCGGGAATCGAAACCCAGGGTCGCGTATCACAAAATGCGCATTAGGACCCTGGGTCTTCCCATTTTTGATATCTTTCATGAACGTCTAGGCGATGGCTATTCTTTATCATTAATATCAACGCCCCAGATAGCACTTCAAAACGTCTAGATGGTATTTATCCATTCATAATCTTCACGAAAATAAGACCCGCTGGTTGGCTCGCGCGGCGTTTCTGATAGTCCTCGGGCTTTTTCATAAGCACGCGACGGCGTTGAACCGTATTCTCGTATCGCTTGGCGTACCGCTGGGTCATTCGACGTATAGCCTATCAATCCTGGCTCCAGCTCCTCGAGATTGTTGTGGTAGTCAGCGTCATCGCTATCGTCATCTCGGAAGGCTTCTGTCTCATCTAACGGACGGTAGACAAACGGCCGCTCCAAACGGGTATTGAGAAACCGTGCTAACGCCATCGGCTTATCAACGAAGCGGGAATTAATCGTACCCCACTCCGCTAAATTTTCCGTGAAATTTCGCGCAATTTTCGCGCCTCGGCTCATCGCCTTATTGAGGGAAATGGCCTTCTGGAAATCGCTCACCGGAAATTCAACTGTTTTCTCCCGCTCGGTATCACCCAAATACACAATTGTATCGTCATTCATCTCGAAATCCTCCAGAATCGGATACGATTCAGTAGCTTCTTGCAAGACGGCCTGGAGTAATAACGCCCTCATCAAGAGCCGATCACCGCAATATTGCCCAGCAAGCGGCTTCTCGTAGTAAGACGGGCGAATAATATTTTCCTGCAAATCATCATACGCCGCTCGCGTCATTAAGAGCTGGTCACCCACAATCAAACACTGGTTAATTGTCAAATCGCGAGTCTGAAAATAATTTTCCATACTTTCTCGCTGGATGCCATGGCCGTACAGAAAATCATCTGGCATGTATTTTTCCGAAATCCGATCTAGCTCCGATTGATCCGGTTCCTCTTCTGGGCTTACTAAATCTTCAATATAGACCAGATCCAAATCTCGCACTGGTTCCCGGTCTCCAGCCACCAGTCGGCGCGCAAGACTGCGCGCCGTTCCACCCATCACACAGACTCCTTGCGGTAAGTCTTTCGGTAAATCATATTCTGCCAAAATCTCCTCCGGAATCGTCAAAAGCTCGAATTTCTGCTCACGCTCCAACTCTTCCGTGCGCGCATCTTCGTCGTCGTAGTCCTCATAATCCTCATAATCCTCATAATCCTCATAATCCTCATAATCCTCATAATCCTCATAAT
>CANENS010000012.1 GCA_947428935.1 uncultured Candidatus Saccharibacteria bacterium
TGTGCATTCCATCGTGTGAAGGCTTAGTTTATGGTAATTATGTAACAAGGCCATTCTTTTGCGTTTTACTTTTTGATCTGCTGTGGGGGGTAATAATAGAGGACAGTGACACACTGAGTAATAGTTATGATAGGCATTAAGCTTTCACTCATTAATATACGTTTCTTCTAGTCGCTGTCTTCTATTATTACTCCCCCACATCACAACCTAAAACTCAAGCATAAAAAACAGTTTATAAATTTATCAATTTATGCTTATTTTATATATTATATACTGTCTAGTTAGGCAGCGGAGGGGGAAGGCGTAGTAATGTTCTTCTACACCATATGCTGACGTAAGATCTGTGGGATTAAAGTGCAATACATAAACATATTGTTTAGCAGATGTTTCTTTATGTGAAGACCACCCGAAAGCATTTTGCCCCATTTCTACCAAAGCTCCGTTATTGATATAAACGCCCCCGCTGCGAACGAAATAAAGGGGCGCTTCGGCAATGTTATAGCTCTTCCCGTCCGTTCCAGTGCCAGTCACACTACCGCTATTAATTATGATGTCGGCCTTTTTGAGGACAAAACTGTAAAAATAGTTATAGTTAACAAAAGAAAGCCCATTCACTTTTTAGACGCTATGCACGGTGCCTGAATAAATCGGGAAACACGCAGTAAACACTAAAAAAGCTATTGAAGGAAGGCTGCACAGCGTATGAACGGATTGAAAATTGAACTCAAAAATAACAGTTTTCGAGATAAAACTAAAACCGGCAAAACACGAAAATAATTATTCGTCTTCCTTCAGTTTTGATTCAGAGGCTAGGCCAGGATCACGGAATGGGTTGACGAAATTTGGCACGAAATTCGCCTGCGCCGTTTCTTTGATCTTGCGTTCTTCATCTTTGACCGTCACCGTATAGTCGTCCACATTCACGACTTCGCTGCGCGCGATCGTCAGTTGGGGATCAATCAAAGATTTAATCATTGGCCGCTGTACAATTAGTTGTTGAACCTGCCAAGCCTCGGGATCGACCGTGAAATCCGTCACTTTGCCTAATTTAGACTTTTTTCGGGTAATTACCCTTAGCCCCACTAAGGCGAAATTTAACTTGAGAATTTCTTGAATACGTACGATCTCAGTTTCGTTGACGAGGTCATCCACCGAATCAATAATCATACCCATTTGTGAATATTCGCGCACGCTTTTTACCGGTAAGATATCACCAGTACTCGCATTTATCGTCGGACTCTCGATCCGAAAGGCAATAATCTCTAAAACATTTGGATCTACAATTGTCTGCGTCACCCGGCCAATCGGCGCACCAAGATGGAGGCTCAAAATTTGATTTCCTTTCAGCTTCGAATCGTATATCAGCATGAATATATTATATCATGTAGGTATTAAAGCTTAAAACCAACTCCACTAGCTTTTAGAACTTACATTTCGGCGAGAGGGCGAATTTCGGCACCAAGTTTATTGAGGCGCGCGGCAAAATCTTGATAACCGCGATTAATCGAATAGATATTGCGCAGTACCGAGGTCCCGGGCGCTGCTAGCATTGCGATTAAAACCACGACGGCTGGGCGCAGTGCTGGCGGCGCCACTAGCTCGGCCGCGCGCCAATTGGTTGGTCCTTCAACATAGACCCGATGCGCGTCCAGTAATTCAATCTTAGCGTTCAAATTCTCCAGATAAGTGACATAAACGGCACGATTCTCAAACACCCAATCATGGATCAATGTGCGACCTTTGGCGGTTGCGGCGATCACCGAGAAAAACGGCAGATTGTCGATGTTTAGCCCCGGGAATGGCATCGGTGCAATTTTGTCCGCTGGAGCCACCAAATGCGCCTTGTGTAATCGCAAATCGACCAGGCGGGTACGTCCATTTTCGCTATAATATTCTGGAGAACGCTCAATTCGCGCACCCATACTCTTCAAAACTTCCAGCTCAATTTCAAGGAACTCGATCGGCGCGCGCCGAATTGTCAGCTCGGATTTCGTCACTAATCCCACCGCGATAAACGACATTGCTTCAATCGGATCCTCTGCCGGCGCATACTCAATCTCGGCATTGATTTCGGCCTGGCCATGTACGACCAACGTGGTCGAACCGATTCCGCGAATTCGCACTCCTAATTTTTCTAAAAAGAAGCAGAGATCCTGCACCATATAATTGGAAGAAGCGCCAACGATTGTGGTTTCTCCGGGATAAAGCGCCGCCGCCATCAAAGTATTTTCAGTCACCGTATCCCCGCGCTCTATTAGTACGATGCGTTTGGGTGGGAAGGGCGACTCGACTTGCTCGATTCGTCGCGGCAAATCATTGAGGCCGCGCTGAAAATTATGTTTCTCGGATCCTGACCATTCGGCCATCACTACGCGAGCATCATAAAATCCGCTACAGCTCGCCGCGTCCACCTTCAAACCAAAAGCGGAGAGCGCTCGCAAGTGCGGCTCGATCGTACGTGTACCGAGGGTGCAACCCCCAGCATAAGGCAGTCGAAACTGCTGAAATTTGTGTAGTAACGGACCCATTAGCATGAGAATGGAACGAGTCTTGCGCGCTGCTTCCACATCGATGTCTTCGATTTTGAGCTGCTCGGGCGGAGTGATTTCTAGGTCGCGATTCTGATTAATCCAGCGACAGCGCACCCCAATCGACTCGAGTACTTCGATAATTCGAAAGACCTCTTCAATGCGCGCAATATGTTTTAGTCGGGTAACTCCGCTATTGAGTAGGGAGGCGCAAAGCAAGGCTACCGCCGCATTTTTACTAGTGTTAATCACGGCCTCGCCGTGCAATTCTTTCCCGCCGTAGATACAGTAACTCTGCGACCCTAGATCATTGACAAATAAAATTTGACTACCCAACACATCGGAGAGCTTACGAATCAAATCCAAGGAGATATTTTGCCCCCCCTTCTCTATCCGGTGGATGGCCGACTGACTGGTTCCGACAATCTCAGCAAGTTGCGTCTGTGTCCAACCCTTCTCGATGCGCAATTTTTCAATTACCCGCCCAATTGCGGTTTGATAGTTGGTCTCGTTCAAATTATTTTCCATGACTTGATTGTATCATAGATATATCATCATGTGAATATATATTCTTACTCAATATTTACCACGTGATATTAGAAAAACCACTAAATAGCCTGAAGATTAGTAAAGTCGACGAATAAGCAACTAAGAACCTCAAAACCTATTCGCCTAATGATATATTATGAGTATAAGATAATGCAATTACTTGCCGGAATTACAAACTACATCGTTAGCGTGGCACCAGCCTTCCACGCTTCCGCCATCCAAATACTCGCCTTCTGCCCTCGCTACACGCATAACACCCCCTTGTTGCAAATAAGTGTCGATCGGGTCGGTAATCAAATACTCCTGGTCTTTCGGCCCAAAATCATGCTCGCTCACGTATTTCACGACTTCCTGGAGCAATTTCGGCGATAAGATGTATTTACTAACATTGATCAGATTGGAGGGCGCTGCATCTGTCTTGGGCTTCTCAATCACTTCGACTAATTTGTCGCCTTCCATACGAAAAACTCCATATTTTTCAACTTGGTCGCGCGGGATTTCGACTCCTAGCGTTGCTGAATCATTCGTGTCCTGTACCGCCTCCAACAGAGATTCGGCTGCGCTCTTTCCGCCTGGATTCCAGATAAAATCATCGCCCATGAAAACCAAAACTGGTTCATCGATGTTATACTCCTCCACTGCCATTGCTACCGGCACCGCTGTACCGTACTTCCCAGCAGGATCCTGTTGGATATAGTGGATTTTAACATTGCTGGGCAAAGTCTTGGCTAGCTCCAGCCGATTCTCCTTACCACGGTCGATTAGGTATTGATTCAGGGCTAAATTATCTTGATAAAAAGCCTTGACTTGGCAGGGCTCAACGTTCGAAATCACCATATAAATATCCGTAACGCCGACTTTCACTAAATCCTGGACCGAATAATCGACTAAGGGACGATTCCCAACCGGCAGCATCGATTTCTCGATGATTTTCGTGATTGGTAAGCGGCGAGTCCCCCAGCCGGCTACCGGTATAATTGCTTTCGTAATCTTTGCTAACATAAGCTTATTTAAACTCCACTATAAGTTAGGAAGATTATAGCACGGCCAAAAATAAAAAAAAGTCTTGACCTTGGCGAGAAAAGAGCTAAAGAGCTGAATATGTTTCAAAAGTGTTATTCGTACTGTGATATGTTATTTTGCAAATTATCTGTAAAAAGTGGGTAAAGAGGACTTTCATTAATATAATATATCATATATGATATAAAAATACATACGTATTATATCACATGTGATATAATACTAAAGAAGCATCAGATGAGAAGTCAAATAATGGCTGAACTATGGTATAATTATAGATATGGAGCTTGGAAAAATTCGCAATTTCTGTATCATCGCGCATATTGATCACGGTAAGTCAACAATTGCTGATCGGATGATGGAACTGACGGGGACGGTCTCGCAGCGCGAGATGAAATCGCAGCTGCTCGATTCCATGGAGCTGGAGCGTGAAAAGGGGATCACGATTAAGCTTGCACCAGTGCAGATGGAATGGCGTGGATTTACGCTGAATCTGATTGATACGCCCGGGCACGTCGATTTTTCGTACGAAGTTTCGCGTTCGCTCCAAGCGGTCGAGACCGCGGTTTTGGTTGTGGATGCTACGCAGGGGATTCAGGCGCAGACCTTAGCCAATGTTTACCTGGCGCTAGAGCAAGATTTACAGATTATACCGGTAATTAATAAGGTGGATCTACCGGCAGCCGAGGTTGAAAAAGTCACTATGCAAATTATAAACTTGCTAGGATGCAGGGAAAGTGATATAATAGCAGTATCTGCCAAAACTGGGTATAATGTTGACAAAGTGCTGGATCGACTGGTTGAAGAAGCGCCCGCCCCAGCCGGTGATCCCCAAGCGCCGCTGCGCGCTCTGATTTTTGACTCTTATTTCGATGATTATCGTGGAGTTGTTTTGTATGTCCGTATTGTTGATGGCGTGTTGGAAAAAGGGCAGTCGATATATATGATGGCGGCAAAGTCGGAGAGTATTGCGCTCGAAGTGGGCGCTCTGACGCCCAAAATGACACCAACGCCGAAGTTGGGAACGGGTGAGATCGGCTATATTGTTACCAATCTGAAGACCACGCGCGAGGCGAAAGTTGGCGATACAGTGACTTTGAAGCAGTATTTTAACCAAGAGAACGATACGAAAATTGAACCTTTGCCGGGCTATCGCGAAATCAATCCTTTTGTTTACGCTGGATTTTTCCCGGTTTCAAATGATCAGTATCAGGACTTAAAGGACGCGATCGAAAAGCTCGCGCTCTCCGATTCGGCCTTGGCCTTCGAACCAGAGAATTCGCCGATTTTGGGCTTTGGACTGCGAATTGGTTTTCTCGGGTTACTGCATCTCGATATTATCAAAGAGCGCCTGGAGCGGGAATTTGGTCTTGATCTCGTCATTACTAATCCCTCGACTAATTATGTAGTATCTCTGAATGACGCCTCGGAGCTCAATATTCGCTCGGCGGCGGATTTGCCGGACCAAGCGCTGGTGGCAGAAATCCGCGAGCCTTGGGCGAAGGGGGAGATTATTCTGCCGCAGTCGATGATCGGCGGAGTGCTTGGGTTGATAAACGAAAAACGCGGGCGCCAGACGAACTTGAGCTACATCGAGGACCGGGCGGTGATCGATTTCGAAGCACCGATGGCGAATTTGCTGACCGATTTTTATGATCAACTGAAGTCTCTAACTTCCGGTTATGCGAGCTTTAATTATGAGTTGGCGGATTACCGGGCTGAGGACCTAGTGCGGCTAGACTTTTTGGTGGCGGGGCAGAGAATTGACGCACTCAGTATTATGTGCCATCGCACAGAAGCGGAGGCACTGGGGCGCAGTATTACCAAAAAGTTGAAGGAAGTCATTCCGCGCCAGAATTTCGAGGTGGCGCTGCAGGCGGCGATTGGCGCGAAGATTATTGCGCGCGAGACGATTGGCGCTTATCGCAAAGACGTGACGGTAAAGATCCATACCGGTGACCGCGATCGCAAAGCCAAACTGCTCGAAAAGCAGAAGAAAGGTAAAGCGCGCATGAAGCGCTTCGGGAAGGTCGACATCCCGTCCGAAGCTTTCACGGTAATGCTGAAGAGAGATTGAAAATCCTCGGCGCGCTGGCCAGGGTAGGTGTGGTCTATGCTCGAAGCGGTCAGAGTCTCAGATTTCGATCTCTTCGTCCATATATTGTTTCTTGCACCACCTTTTTAGGGTTAGTTTGGCGCCAATTTTTGTTATATGGGACAATGTAATGTCTTCCCATTTGCCTGTTTTCTTGTTGCGTATTTGTTCCCAGTAGAGTCCATGGGGGGGTATTTCGATGTATTCTTTCCTTCAATTGTGACACCCCCTTATAGGTATAAGAATCAATAAGTCGACCTAAACTTTTTGCCGCTTGGCTCAGGATAAACACACCCTACTCTTCTCATTATATCATACATTTGCGAAAAAAGCAATAGATTTTTGCGATTTTGACCACTTTACCAAGGATTTCTTCAGAAAAATGTTGTAAAATTTACAACATCCGCTTGCGAAAGAATGAAATTTTCGCTAGAATGTAAAGGCTAACCTAGCATGAAGGTATAATTCTAGGGATTTTTTGAGAATTTACGCATTTTTCTTCACTCAAAATAGATTTTTTGAGGCTTCTGTCTTGGTGAAGCTGGTCTAGGATGTGGACTTATGGGGCCAACTCAAGATAATAGAAATAACAGGAAAAGCAAACGGAGAAAGGGAAAATGCAAGCAGAAAATAAAATGCTGGGGCAGGAAAAAATCGTGCGGGCGGTGGTGAAAATGGTGCGCGAAAATAAATAATGTAATATGCGCATCGGACATGTTTTGCAAAAACTATTAGGGGGCGTTCAGCAAAATTACGCTACTCCATATTATTACTGTCTAGCTAGGCAGCGGAGGGAGAAGCCATGCCAGCGATGGTAGTAGTGGGACGGGTAGACGTCAGATGCATTGAAGGCGAGATAGTATGCATAATGAATATGAGAATTGGTCCGCGTAGACCATCCGAACCCGGCGATGCCGGTCTCATTAAAACGACCGCTATTGATATTAACGTCCCCGCTGCGAACGAAATAAAGGGGCGCTTCGGCGATATTATAGCTCTTCCCGTCCGTTCCAGTGCCAGTCACACTACCGCTATTAATTCCCGTAGCAATGCCATATGGAGCAAGCAGTGCATAGAACGACCCATTATCCGTGGTGTTGCTGGTAGGCAGTTGCCGAAGCGCCCCTTTAGTTTGTGGTAAAGAGTCGTATTTAGTTGATCGCATCACTACAGATCCAGCCGAAACTAGCAGCTTATCTCTATCCTATCACACTTATGCTAAAAAGTCAAGCATTTTTTGGGAGGCAAAGTCTTGCTGCATAATTCAATTATAACCTTAATAACACGACATTAACATAATAAAACTGGGAGGCAACAAACATCAACAGTTCTATAAAAATCAATCCCGACAGGAAGCGGATTCTCTAAACGAGAATTTTTAGTCAATTTTTAGTCAATTTTTAGTCATAATTCGTAGCGCCCAAAATAAAACATATTTTTATTTTGCCCTACAGCCACTCTTGCGATTTGCTTCCTATCCGAATAACGCTATCAATAAACCTAAGAACAAAATGGAGCTAATTCGCATTCTATCAAGCGAGACGCATCTTATAGACGAGTAAGCACAGATAGAACTTACAAAGTAGTCTATTTTGGTTTGGATTTTGGCACACCTTAGGAGGAAAATGTTACACAATGAAACAGATTCTGTCCCTGTTACTTCCAATAAAATTTACGATTTCGATATGAATGAGATAGAAGCTGAACTCGATAGATGGCGAGATATTCTCTTTACAGATTATAATCTCTGGCTTCTTAATAATTCATAATCGCCCAAGTGGAGGTACACCACTAATATTATATCACTGAAACCTTGGGCTAACAAGATAAGAGGGTATTTCTAGCACTTAACCTTTACGAGTGCCAAAATGTGTGCTATCATAACTCTGAGTAGTATTAAAGGAGGCAGTTTGACCGAAAAACCCAAGGTATTCTTAGATACCAATGTTATCAATAATATTTCCCCGACTGGTGGGTTGTTGGGCTGCTGCAAACAACTAGAGTGTCTTGACTCAAAAGTAGATTTTATTATCCCCAGTATAGTTGTCGAGGAACTAATCGAACATAAGAGGAAAGCCTTTGATAGAAAAAAGCAACAACTTCTTGACAATGAGCTATTTGATAACCCCGAGGAACGAGCAAAAATTGAAACTAAAGATTTCTGTGAGGAATGTATTTTTAAAGATGAGAGTATTAAATATACTACCGAAGGAATCAGTAATCTAGAAAAACGTTTTCACGACATGTGCTCGCTCGCATTGCAAAACAAAGCTCCTTTTGACAACAAAACCGATAAGGGTTTTAAAGATGCTATCATTGCTTTTACTATCGACGATTATCTAGAACGTAACCCAAAAATTAATCGGGTATTCCTAGTGAGCAAAGACGGAAGGCTTGGTGAATATTTTGAAGAGCGACAAGATGTTATTGTCATAAAGGAATTCAGTGAGCTAAACCAGTATCTAGATATATGCAATGACGCTTCTCAGTCTAGCCAAGCCAACGATGAATGTAGGGCAATTTGCCACGAGGACAAGCCCTCTCCGAAATTGTCGGAAGCGAGAAAACTGCTCACAGAATTACGCAATAGCGGTAATTTTGCCTCGACACATCAAACTATTGAAAAGATACAGCCTTATATTACACTGCTCACAGATGATGACTTCATAGATATTCTATTATCAGCTATTGAAAATGACCAAGTAATGTGGATTATTGATGACCCAGATGTAAAAGGATTTATTCAGCCAATTTTTGATAAATACAAAGATCGATTAGAGATTTCAAAATATAACGACTTCGTAAATAAATCTAGGTGGCAATACCCAATTAAACAAGTTTTAAGTGAAGCTAATTTAGACGATTTACCTTTTTAGCCATGACAACCTGTACCTCATCTGCCGTAAGCCCTCATGAACCGATCTATAGAGCCATAGCGAATCTCTGCTATTCTCCGTAAATGTCCATATTCAAGAATAATCTTGCGGTAAGTAATCATATCTAAACCAGCAGATTCAGCTGCGAGTTTAGCTTCTGTGATCATATTATACTTGCCACTCCTGCGAACCAACTCGTAATGGTAGAAATTGAGCAATCCAGTAGTTTTCTCAACCATTTAACCCCTTAACTGTACTAAATAATAAAATGATTATATAGACTTAGTTAAGATAATGCACGAGAGAAATTTACGTGAGCAAATAGTTCACGTAAAAATAGGCAGGTGTAGAAAAACATGAGTTACTAATGCTTAAAATAATCTTCGTTCAGAAGAAGTCCAGCAGTAATAGTTTCGCCGAAAGAATTCTTAAGCACCTTAAGTTCAAGAAATGGTGATTCAAAATTTGAGCGATGGATATACATAAGGATATCAGCTTTATCTAAATTTCTAACGGTTTCTCTAAACTCTGCCAAAGCAGGACAAATAATCTCATCTGTATCTTCCGAGTGTCTAACAGATAGACAAGTTACTACCATTATGGGCATGTTAAGTTTGGAAGCAACCTTTTGCATAGCCGATAAATCAACAGGTGTTTCAAAATTCACGATAATTAACTTGGCATTATAGGCTAATGCTTGGCTCTGTATAGTATCTGCCAAAATTGGGCTATTATCAGCTTTTATTATTTTAAAAACCTTATTATTTCGGTAATACTTATCAGTAAAAAGAAGGGCAGAATCTGAGTAACCAAAATCAGAGGCAACATTGCGAGCAATATCTTCCACAAAAGTCATGCGTCCATTTCCGGGACGAGCACCGAGTAGAATCAAACTGCCCTTTCTTAAACCACCAATTTCTTTGTCGAAATCGGTAAACCCAGTTTTGATATAATCGTCTGCTTTCATTTGACTATTTCCGTTTACCTAATTATACGGTTGCCACCCTATCTAATCAACAGATTAGAATTCGCTCTTGAAAAACCTTTGGTGCTTTTCTTTTGCTTTCTTAATCTGCCTTGTGAGTTCTGCTACGAATTCATTAGTGCGAACTTGAGCTTGTTCAGGAGTTTCATTGCTTGGAAATACTTCCTCAAAATCAAAACCTGCGTGTTGATAATAAAAGTCGGGAAATTTTTCGCCTTTCGCCTCAAGCACGATAAAACCATAGCGAAGATGAGGAAAGACATTTTTGTGAGCTTTGGCTTTTTCGGTATAGGTAATAATGTCGTGGGTAGTTTGAGTTTTGATTTTACCTTCCAAAACTACGAGCGGTATTCTATCGCCATTTGCTAGCGGCTCGTAAATTAGAGCATCAGTTACGTAAGCCTTTTGACCTTTAGCATAATCTAAACCTTTGCCAGCTTCGTTAATTTTGTCGCAAAAATTAGTGTAAGGTAAAACTGCTTGAGTAGTGATTTTGTAGCCTAGGTTTTCAATCTCGGGACGAATTAAGTCCACGAACTTTTTGATTTCGTATTGCTCTGTACCCTCTTGTTCTTCTACTTTGAGGTTAATTGCCATATTTTTCCTTTCTTTTAATGTTATTCTTTCGAGTAGTCGACTATATCGTGAGCATGACCTTTTGCCTTATCGGATTCTAG
Organism: uncultured Candidatus Saccharibacteria bacterium; assembly: GCA_947428935.1. Classification (GTDB taxonomy): domain Bacteria; phylum Patescibacteriota; class Saccharimonadia; order Saccharimonadales; family Saccharimonadaceae; genus Nanosyncoccus. Next base: position 10,731 of record CANENS010000012.1, read on the forward strand.
TCGTTCTATATTGCTTTCGTAGTATTTGTTAAAGGGGTTGACACAGATAGTTGTTTCGTTAAGGCTAGTAGACCTGAAGAATATGCCGTCATAATACTGACATTCGGCTCGGGTGTAATTAGCATAGTCATAATTTGGGTCTCGCGGCCACTCCTTATACTTGCCAAGTTCTTCCAGGTATTTCTGATATTCTTCATCGGTGCCATTGGGGTTTTGAGCTACACACTCCCAACGATGATATGATCCCTCCGATTCAGGTGCGTCAGAAATACGAACTACCTTAATTTCTACACCTTCTTTGAAATCGCTTTTGCACCCATCTAGCATGGTAGCTTCGGCAATTCCGTCAATAGCTGGTGTTGGAATGCTGTTGATAACTGGAACTTTGCCAACCAACCCACTAATGCCGGGAAAGGAATTAGCGATCGTAAGCCCAACATAGCCAACCACCCCGATACCTACTACCCAGCAGATGATTTTGATAATAACTGGTTTCATAACACCCTTTCTGCCGCAACTAAAAAAGCGACCACATGTTTAGTCGCTAAACTTTGACAAACGGAGTTTTGAAACCCTATCTGCTACACATGGTCGCATTTCTGATTTCAAAACACCTATCAAAGGTGTAGTCCGAATATCAAAGTTTAGCTAACACCACTATACCATAAAAACCATAATTGTGAAAGACTATTTTAACTATTACGGGGAAGCCGTTAGAAAACCATGCGATATTTGCGACATACAAGCGGTTTAAACAAGCGATCAGGCTCAAACCGACCAACTATGTATGGTTACCCTAAACCCTGCGAAATTTTGCGAATTTAAAAGCCCTTGACGGCAGGGCGAAAGTGCGATAAGATAAGAATGTCAGATTAAGAAATCTGAATCAAGATTTAGAACGTTATTTAATGACTGACAAACCAGTACGAAAGCGAGCAGGTTCAAATCCTTGTCTATTTAGACTAAATCGGTAAGCAAATTGTATTGTGCGATAATACAACCTAGTGCCACAGTCAAAGCCTATTCTATAGGGATGGTCTTTGTTTGGTTGGCACTAGGATTTCGTAATTTCTAGGCTTTGTCAAAAGAATAGAGGTCAAAATAATATCAGTTTTCCCATTAGATTATCTTTGGCTGTGGAGAGCTAACACATGAGACACTCTCCGTCCAAAAACGGAAAGCATATTTGTAGTGGCAAAACGTCAATACGAAGAAAAATCCCTCCAAACAAAAACTAATAAAAATCAAACTCCAACTACCGACTATCTCGTAAAAGAGTTAGTTCAGCAAAATGTTTTATTCCAAGACAAATACGATGAGCCTTGGTTCTCGCCGTATGACAATGGATCAGAGCTATATCGAATTAGGTCGAAAAAATTCAAGAGTTGGCTAGGGGCTTATGTGTACGATAAATACAATTTTGCCCTCAAGAATAACCAAATCAGAGACATTAGCGAAGCCCTTAGTGGTGTGGCCCTCTATTCAGGTGCTGGTGAGAAGAATCTAGAGGTTCGTTCTTGTTTGGTTGATAACGTACTTTGGTATGACCTCGGAGGTTCAGCTGTCCGAGTTGATAAGAATGGTTGGGGAATTATCGAGAAACCACCTATTCTCTTTAAACCATGCGACCACCAAGAAAAACAGGTTATCCCAAGCAAGAATGGAGATATCCGAGCCTTAAGGCAGTTCATCAACATTAGCTCGGATGAAGACTGGGCATTATTCTTAGTCTTTGCCGTCTCTGCGTTTATTCCAAGTTTTCCGCAACCAGTTTTAGTTTTGACTGGTTCGCAGGGAGCTGGAAAAACCACCCCAATGAAAATGCTTAAAAAGTTGATTGACCCATCTCAGCTTCCGAGCAACAGTACTCCTAGTAACCAAGAGGAGATGTCGAGAGTTGCTGACAAGCATTTGTTATTGTTTTTCGATAACCTATCAAGTTTAACCCCCAAAGTTTCGGATATGCTTTGTAAGTTAGTTACTGGAGACGGTTTTTCTCGTCGCACCAAGTACACCGATGACGACGAAACTATTTTCGTTTCTAAGCGAGCCATTATGATGAATGGCATTAACTCCTTCATCGCAAGAGCAGATTTGCTCGATAGAACAATTATTTTGGAGTTGGAACGCATTCCTGATGAAAAGAGGCTGCCCGAAGACGAATTATGGCAAAGATTTGAAGAAGCACGACCAGTAATTCTCGGTGGAATCTTTGACGTATTATCTAATGCTATGTCTCTTTATGGGCATAACGTGCCTGCTAAGTTGCCTCGTATGGCTGACTTTGCTAAGTGGGGAGTTGCTATCAACTCTGCCATTAAGCAAGTTGATGAAAGTTGGGTAGTTGACTTCATTGAAGCCTACGAAAAGAACATTGGGCTTCAGAATGAGGAGGCGATTCAAGCTAATCCAACTGCGGCAGCCGCACGAATGTTAGCTCAAGAAAAAATTGTATGGGAGGGGAGTGCTAGCGAACTCTTACATGAGTTTGAGACATCTACCGATATTGAAATGACTTACCTCACCCGTCACACTCTGTGGCCAAAAGATGCCTCTGGACTTGGTCGATGGTTAGAGCGTGCGAAAACAAATTTGAAACAAGTTGGTATTTCGATTGACAATTCACGAAAAGGTCATATTCGCATTGTTGACGAAAACCGCAAAGACGAGCATGAGGCTTTTCAAGCATTACCCAAGACAGAACAGGTCAAAATCGAACAAGCTAAATATTATAAAACTTCATGCGATAACAGCGTGGAGAAACGAGCAGAAAGACAGCGAGCAGAGAAATGTTGGCGAGATTGGAACGCTCGACTTGAAAACTGCACACCCGAAGACAGAGAGAAGCTGAACGAAATTCACGACAAAATGCTTCGGGGAGAAGACCTTACGTCTGACGAGGAGTTTACTTTGTCATGCGGTCTCTGTTAAATCATCAAAATGCCCATGACGAGACAGTAAAGACAGTAAAAAAGTCAACAAATTTAATTACTGAAGAAATGGCAGATGATTATGCAGCTTTTCTGCTTGACCTCTGGCATTATGGGCAAATGGTTCATAAAATTAACAAAAAGGGTGAGGTATCTATGGACGAAGAATAATTTTTAAAAAGGGTGGGCAAAAACAACTTTTATTACTTAAACATTTTTGAAAAAGGAGCAATATGAAAACAACCGAAGAATGGGCAATCGCTAACTGTCGTGTTTCTACGAAAGAGCAGGAAGTTAACGGTAATAGCCTAAATCGGCAAAACGAGGTCGTCCGTAAATATGCCGAAAAGCATGGTTATCGTTTAGTTAGAACTTGGTCGGGAGCTCGTTCAAGCAAGCGAGGTAAAAATATTTCACGCAAAGACCTTCAAGAAATGCTTGATTATTGTAAGCAACACAAAAAGATTAAGCACCTCATTATTGACGAACCCGACCGTTTCATGAGGTCTCTCAAGGAAGGTATTTATTTCTCGGTACGTTTTGAACAACTGGGAGTTAGAGTAGAATATGCCTCGGACGAAAGCCTAAATGGTAATGACGCACTTTCTGAGCTACAACAATGCGTAAAATTCTTTACTGCAGAAGGAAGCAATGAAGAACGTATGCGTAAAGCAATTGCTGGTGGACAAAAAGCCTTACGGGAAGGTCGCTATCCATATCCAGCCAAATTAGGTTATATGCGAGGCACTACTCCCGGAGTTCACATTATCAACCCCGAATCAGGAGAGATTCTAAAAAGCCTACTAATCAAAATTGCTAGTGGTCTAATTGATGTCTCCGCAGCAATGACAGAATTCAATAATTCGCCTTATGTCAAGTCAGGTAAGCACAAACCCTACCGTAGCGATAATTGGAAAGTTGTAGTAACCGACCCATATTATGCTGGTATCGTAGAAATCAAGGCTCAAATTAACGAGCGAAACGAAAATGGATTACACGAACCACTAATTAGCAAGCAACAACACGAGAAAATTGTAGAAATTGTTAACGGTAGAAAAAGAAAACATGGTGGACCTCGCAAAAATGGTAATCCTGATTTCCCCTTAAACACTATCGCTTTTTGCGAAAAATGCTATGCCGAAGAAGTTGCGTTAGGTAGAGAGGGCATTCATAACCGAGCTAAATTTGTCGGTGCAAACTCAACAAATGGTAAAACCAACAAACTCTACTCTAAATATAAGTGCCGAAAATGTGGTCGTTTAATTAACAAAACCGAGCTACACGAGCAGGTGCAAGACGAATTATCTAACTTAGAAATGACAAACGAAGGCAGAATTAAGTTAACAAAAGCCTTGCGTAAGATTTGGAATTTAGAAGAAGATAATAAAGCTTCCGAAGTTATCAAACTAAAAACCCAAGCCAATAATATAAGAAAAGAGAAAGAACGTTTATTGGATAATATCGGCAATTTCTCAAATCAAACCGTCCTTGCCGAGATTGAACGCAAAGTCGAGGAACGAGTTGCCGAAATTAGCGATATTGAGGCTAAAATCGAGAAAATCGAAACTAGCCGTAATGACGATCGTGAACGTTTTATGCGGTTTGCTCTAGAATTTGCCGATAATTTAGGGTGTCAGTTCTTCAGTCTCCAACCCAATCAAGTTAAAAAGTGTAAACTTTTGCTCTTTCCAAACGGTTTTATCGTGGACGCAAATAAAAAAGTTTACATCCCGAAAATCAGCCCATTTTACAGATATAGAACCAACAAAAAAGGCTCCGAAGAGACCGATTTTGCCAATATGGTACGCCCGACAGGATTTGAACCTACGACCTTTGGTTCCGGAAACCAACGCTCTATCCAGCTGAGCTACGGGCGCAAAACATCGCCGAAACGACATATATATTATAACATGTTTTGCGCGAAATGGGGCGCAAAACTGACAGTCTATTTCAAACTAGAGATGTATGTTACAATGAAGGGAGTTATGAAAGAACAACGTCAAAATCCAGAATTAGCGATTCGGGAGCATGTATCGATCGCGGAGTTGACCACCATGCGCTTAGGTGGGGAAGTGTCTTATGTTATTGAGCTGCGGCAATTAGCTGATCTTGAGCCGGCGCTCGAATTCGTGAAGTCTCAAAATCTGCCGGTTTGGATTATGGGCGGAGGTGCCAATACGATTGGTCGCGACGATGGTTTCCCGGGAGTGATTTTATTAAATCGTCTCAAAGGTATCTTTGTCGAAAAAGCTGGGCGACGCCTTCCGCTCTCTAGTCTTGATCAGTCCGAACTTGGCGATGAGCTGGTTTTGACCGGTATGGGCGGAGAGATTTGGGATGATTTTGTGATGACTGCCGCTGGGCTTGGTTACTCTGGCATTGAGGCTATGAGTATGATCCCGGGCACTCTAGGCGCGGCGCCGGTGCAAAATATTGGCGCTTATGGTCAAGAAATCGGACAGGTGATTGAATCGGTCGATGCTTACGATTTGCGCGAAGGTCGCTTCGTCACGCTGGAGAGGAACGAAATGAATCTCGGCTATCGCAAAACTCGCTTCAATAGTGGCGCGGATGCTGGTAGGTTTTTGATCACGGCGGTGACGGTGAAACTGAAAAAGGGGCAGATGGAACGACCTTTTTACCGGTCGCTAGAGCGATACATCGAGCAGCATAATGAAACCGATTTTTCGCCTCAGAATATTCGCAAAATGGTTATGACTCTACGCAGTGAGAAATTGCCCGATCCGGAGGTCGAAGCCAGTGCTGGTAGTTTTTTCAAAAATGTCTTGCTGAAGTCGTCCGAAATTGAGGAAGCTGAGCAGCGTGGCATCCCAGTTTGGCACAATCCAGACGGCACTGGCAAAATTAATACCGGTTGGCTGATTGAGCAGGCCGGCCTCAGCGGGCAAAAAATTAACGGTTTCGAAGTGAGCGATAAGGCGGCGCTAGTCTTGATTAACCGGTCTGCGCGACAGTATGCAGATTTAGCTGCGGCACGCCAGAAAATTCGCGAGACGGTTGATCAAAAATTTGGGTACCAGATCGAACAAGAGCCTGTTGAGCTGATCGCCCAGGAAGGTGCCTAGACTTTGACGAAGATTTTGGACGGAGCCGAGCTGGCAGGGTATTTGAAGGAAAAGCAGGCGCGTACCGTGCGCCGGTTGCGCGCACAAAAAAAATGGCCGAAACTGGTAATTATCCGGGATAATGATTCGCCGGTGATCGAGAAATATGTCACATTGAAGAAAAGTTATGGCGAGGATATTCGGGTTGCGGTTGAGGACTGGCATAGCAGTCGGATCGGTGAATTAATTTTGCAAGCTAACTCTGATCGAAGCGTTCACGGTATGATTGTGCAGCTGCCTTTGCGCGATCAAAATCAGCTTGCATTTTTATCCAATATCAGCCCACAGAAAGACGTCGACGGATTGACTTTTACGCCATTTTATTATACCGCTGTGGATTTTAACAAGGGCAACGCAGCTGGAGCTTCTGTTGCGAGCTATTTTGACTCGGCCACCGCTACGGCTATTAATTGGCTTTTGGCTGGATATGGTGTGGATTTGCAAGGGAAGAGAATCGCGATTGTCGGCTACGGCAAGTTGGTTGGCGCACCGCTGGCGGAGATGTGGCGAAATTCCCATCTAGACGTAACCGTTTTTGATAAAGGCGATGATTTAGGTGAATTGGTAAAATATGATGTAGTAGTCAGTGCTACTGGAGCACCACATTTAATTAAACCGGATATGATTAAGGGGGGGGCGATCGTGGTTGATGCCGGAACCGCTAGTGAAGACGGCGTGCTAGTAGGTGATCTCGATGATTCGGTCCGAAAGCGTCAGGATCTTGTTGCGATCACGCCCAAAATCGGCGGGGTTGGCCCTATGACTGTGGCCATGCTTTTTGAACATGTCCTAATGGCTGCCGAGCTAGACGCTGAATAATCAAACAAGTTAAGACAGAAATCCTATTTTACAATGTAAACAACTATCTCAAACTACGTGGTTGTTCCAAATTGTTTAAATGAGCCTAGACGACCCGGATTTAGGGATTGATGTATTCAAAAAATTGACTTTTAACTTTTGTATGCTATAATGAAAGGATGAACCGGTTTTAGACTAAAACAGGGCGGGTACATTTGGCAAATAGTGACAAAAAGAAGAATTCAGCGTGAATCTGAAGAACCTCGTTAGTGGATAGAAGACGGAGATAGGTAGCATTAGTATCATGATGATTATGCTTAGGCAGAGGCATGAAAATCGTGATACGAATGCTACCTGTCTAAGGCAGCGGGAACTCGGAGGTACTTTTATGGTAAAGGAGGAATCTATGATGTTTGTACCAAAAGCGACACCAGGAGCGCAGAAAATTTTAGAGGAATATCTTCGTAAAAAGAAATTAGAAGCGCATCAACTTTCACCGGAGCAACGCAATGAGTTGCAGCAGATATTGCTAGCCGAAGGGATCACCTCGAAAAAAATTGCTGAAGAAACGCTAAAGGTGAGGTTTTGTCCGATAGCGGAGCTGATGGGAGGTAAGCTGGAGTTCTTTTCGGATCATGCTATGGTCACCTTTGTAGACGAAGATGATCCAATGCGAATCAATTTTATCGATAACGGGCTGACGCGAGATGCAAAAAATCCAGGCATCGCAGATCTACGCTGGAAACTTTGCGAGTTAGAGAAGCAATATGGCGCGGAGATCCAGGGTGATACCGTTTGGAATGCATATCGGGATGCCGCGTATGCTTTACGCAGCTTCGACTGGAACGTCCCGTTTGAGCTGAAGTTCTTCGGCGATTTTTTCTTAGTCATTTTGGAGCGGACCGAAGAGCGCTATGAAATGACGTGGAATGGGGTGCGCCGCTTCAAGACCTTCGCTAAAGCTGCTACAAAAAGCGACAGTGGACTGACACGAAAAATGAATAGTCACTAAAACGATCCCGGCTACGTCTTAGGAGGCGTGCCGGGAATTTTTACTAGCTTTAGCTAATTCCAGATGCGTAAGCGAATCATTAACTATGCGGGCACGCGTCGAATGCTATACGAATCATTGTTATAAAATTATCTACAATCAATATTACAAGAGTTACCAAAAAATAGAATAAACAAAACTCCTGGCGGAGACTTCTTTCTATGGTGAGTCAGGAGGGGCCGGCTTTTCTGAAGAAAATCCTTGACCGCAGGAGTGGCTGTAGCTCAAAAAGCAAACAAGTTTTCTTTTTGAGCTACAGCCACTCCTGCGTTACGCACACATGTTGATTTAATCCGCCTACAAAACAAAATAAAGTCCCAAAGGACTTATTTTATTTTGGTGAGTCGGGAGGGGCTCGAACCCTCGACACCGGGCTTAAAAGGCCCGTGCTCTAACCAGCTGAGCTACCGACCCAAATTATTAAAACAAAAGCGCCGAAGCGCATATTCAAGACGAATACCCTTCCATTATATCACTTTCGGTCGAAAAAGGGAAGAAGAAAAAATGAATCCTGCCTCCATCTCGTAATATTAGACAATAAGTTATCAAAAGCTTGCTAACTTATTCTCGTTTTTTAACAAAACAAAATCATTACTGAACAGGTAAACCTGATTTTGTAAAAATATAGTTGACAAAATTAAAAATCTATGCTAGTATAAAGGTATGGGGGGCTCGTTTTTGACGTAACAAATTTTATTCGGACTGGTTCCAATACCCCGCAGCTTGCTGCGGGGTAGTTTATTCGCCCCTATCATACATAATATCGATATCGACCGCACCGTTAATGCCGTCGATCCGTCCAGTGTCGCAAATCTGCCAAAGCGTATAGTCGCCCTCGTAAGTCACGCGGTCATAATATTGCGCCACCCAAGTCTCATGTTCGGGTACGTCCCAAAATAGCTTCAAATAGTTGGTACTGCCGTAGAGCAGACTACGATAGCCGGCCTTTTGAACCGTATCGAGGAAAGTTTTTGCGCTCTTGTTTAATGTCCAAAAACTCATACCCGCTTCGTTAAAATTTGTCCAATTTTCCCAGTCGAAAGTTACGCCTAATTCAACTCGATAGCCTCGGATCTTCTCCAAAACCCATTTTGCTTGCTTTTTAGCTTCGTCAGCACTATTGGCGTAAGAGTAAAAATACACACCGACCGGTAAACCGACCACATTCGCCTCTTCCACATTGCGTTCAAAATAACGATCGAGCTCGTATGCGCCGTCATACCCATCTTGATAACCCAAACGAATGATCGCAAACTCTGCTCCGGCTTGCTTAACCTTAGTCCAGTCCACTCCTCCCTGCCAAGCCGAGACATCAATCCCGATTTTGGTCGCATCAGTTTTATGCTGTTTAACGATCTCGGCGAATTCTGTTCTCTCAACCTCGGCGCCATCGGCTGGTGCGGTCGCCGTATTCGAGTTTTGCGCAGGCGTAACTACATTCAGAGTGAAAGGCTTACGGCTTTCGTTGCCGCTTTCATCCACCGCCACGTACTCAACGTCGTAGCTCCCGGTTTTGCTCAGATCGTAATCTCCTTCCACGCTCCGCTTTGGGTGATCATCGATATCATCGCCGCTCAGCATCAAGCTCCCTAAATCACCATCGTAATTCTCGTAAACCGTATAAGCCGAGCGACCGTGGATCTGCGGCGCAGTCACATCGACCACCTCAACTTTAAAATGTGCCTTACGATGCCTATTCTTTACGTTGATATATTCGAAGCTGGCCTCAGTCTCTCCTAATTCGTCAGTCTTGATCTCGAAGTCATCGGACAAAGTCCCGTTCAAATTCTCCACGAAATCCGAAGCTTTCGCCGTGGTGCCAAAAGGAACCGTCAAGTCATTTTTGTAAGTAACCGCCTCCGCATCAATCCGCTTATTCTCGGCGATATCCCTCAAAACCCAAATGGCAGAAAACAAAAACAACCCGAGCGACACCACCATTGCGCAAATCACTAGTCGCCTTTTCCCCACCAAAAATGTTCTCGGATCCATGACACCTCTTTCTATCTTAATTATATCAAAATTCTCACAACATGCAAAATTTGGTAGCGTAATTCCTAAATTCGCGTCTATTTTATTTTTTGCGAAGTCATCGTCAGTTCGCAGCGGGGCCGTCTATATCGGTTACGGTCGTTTGAGAGTCTCTGGCATCGACGGTTACGGGTGGTCTACGCGGGCTAATTCTTCTGATGTTCGTTATGCATACGGCCTCGGCTTCAATGCGTCTGGTGTCGTCCCGTCCTACAACGGCAATCGCTGGTACGGCTTCCCCCCCGCAGATCAAAAAGCAAAAAACGCAAAAGAATAATATTGACAAAAAGCATAAGCTGTGCTAATATAGAAGTTAAGCTGCTTGCGACGGCTAGATCTGTAGTTGTATTAACGTTATCAAAAAGCTACTTCAATTGAAAATGTCGCGCCTGTATCAGGTAGTAAATGTTAAAGTTATGTTATAATATAACGATGAATGCAAAGCATCTCCATTTAGCTTATGGCCAGAATGTAATCTATGATGATTGCAGTTTTGAACTGGAGGTGGACGCGAAAGTGGGTGTGATCGGCGTGAACGGTGCGGGCAAAACGACGCTTTTTCGGGTAATTTTGGGCGAACAGCCGCTGGACGATGGGGAATTAAAATTGCCAAAAACACGCCTGGGCTATTTACCGCAGGAGATTTTGATCCCGGACGATCAAACCGCAATCACGGTTTGGGACTACGTGGCGGCCGGGCGTCCAGTTGATGAAATACAGGAAAAATTGAATAAAGAATACGAGAAATTGGCGCAATATCCAGAGAGTGTGGCGATTCTGGAGCGGATTAATCAACTGCAGGAGCTGCTTGATTCCTACGATTTGGCAAATTTTGACCGTGAACTCTTGCGGATTTTGGAAAAAATGCAGCTCTCCGACCTCTGTGATCGTAAAATGACTGAACTTTCCGGTGGGCAGAAATCAAAGGTGGCTTTCGCCAAGGTTCTGTTTGAAAATGCAGGACTTTTGCTGTTGGATGAGCCGACCAATCACCTTGACGTGCAAACTAAACAATTCGTGGTGAATTATTTGCGTAATTATCGTGGGATGGTGTTAGTGATTTCGCATGATGTCGATTTTTTGGATGCAGTGACTAATCGCACGCTTTTTCTGGACAAAGCTAGCCACCAGATGAAAGTTTATAAGTTGAATTATTCCGGTTTTCGGCGTCAATATGCAGAAGAAAAAGCGGCGGCTGAAGCAAGAATTACGGAGCAAGAACGTGAAATTAAGCGTTTGCAAGAATTTGTGGCGCGGGCGCGCGCCGCTAAACGCTCGAATACGGCGTTGATCGGGATGGGGCATCAACGCGAAAAAGTCCTAGCGAAGAAAATCGCCGAATTAGAGCAGCGCGCGCCCGCCTCTGGGCGCGTCGAGATGCGGATCGATCCGGCCAAACCTAGCGGCAAAGTTCCGCTTGAAGTCCAAAATCTCTCTTTTGCTTATCCCGACGCGCCCGCGCTATATGATCGATTAAGTTTCGGGTTGACGCGGGGCGAGAAGTTCCTCATCGTGGGCGAGAATGGCGTCGGCAAGTCAACCTTACTCAAATTGATTGTAGGTCAACTTACTCCCAGCTCTGGTTCCGTCATTTTGAATAAAAACACCACAATTGCTTATTATGCGCAAGAATTGGAGATCCTCGACCCGCGCCGTACGATTTTGGAAAATATTACTTCTTATGATTTTACCGACACCGAGTTACGCGCTATGCTGGCGAATTTTCTCTTTACGGGTGACGATATTGATAAAAAAATTGCGGTGCTTTCCCCTGGCGAAAAGGCTCGCGTCGCCCTTTGCAAGATTCTGCTCCAGCGTGCGAATTTAATCATTCTTGACGAGCCGACCAACCACTTCGACCCCGAAACACAGAAAATCATCGGTGAAAATCTGCGCGATTACTCTGGCACCATGATTATGGTGAGCCACAACCCAGCTTTCGTTGAGCAAATCGGGATCACGCGCATGCTGGTCATTCCGAAACGTAATCCGGATACTACACATCCCGAGCTCGCCGTGATCAAAAATTATTCGCACGAGCTCTTGGAATATTATTACTATCTCAATTCCGATTTAATCTAAGAAGTCGTTTTTTTGAGTATTGTGATATAATAAAAGTGTCTCATTTTGAATAATTATTTGTATGCGTAAGTATCTCTTAACGCTTTTAAGCGGCATCGCATAAGTAATCGTTAAGAGATACAAATGATTATGAATGGAAATGAGACACCTTGCGGTGTCGCTTTTTGTAGCTGGCATCTGGCGCAAATTTTTAAATAAAAAGGCAGTTAAATGGAAAATCAAGAAAATTTGAGCGCACAAAATGCTCCCGACAATCAAAATCTTAAAAATACCCAGGAAGTGGCTATGGATAATAACGCTAAAAATACCGAGGAGGAGCGTAAAAAGGCGTTGTCGCGTATTAGTACTATTCAGACTGGAGTCATTTTTTCTGCTCTGGTCATTGTTACGATTGTGCTGCTCCTTGCGTTCGATCCTCGCCTTGGGGGAGTAATCGCGCTAGTGTTCGGGCCACTGATTCTGCTTGCTTTTCCGGTCGCTTTGGCCTTTAGTTGGAAACTGTTCTCCGAACAACGCCGCTTTCGCAAGGAGTTTGGTAAGCTACCATGTAATACTATTTATATCATTAGCGACATCTGTGCCGTCGTTTTTTAGTTTTGACGCATTAACGTCTGTTCCGGAACAGAATCAAGAGCCCTCCTAATTAGGAGGGCTCCGCTCACTTATTGGTAGCGAATTTGACTTTTCAGCTTGAAAAGAGGCGATTTTGTGTGTTTAATATGTGATCGAATTTCGATGATTAAACAGGGTGAAAACCCATATTTCGTGCGGGAGCTGGAAACGGGGTATGTAGTGTTGGGCGACCATCAGCATTTTTGTGGCTATACCCTGTTTCTCTATAAAACTCACGGCGAAACGGAGTTGTTCGACTTGCCGCTCCCTGTACGCCAAAATATATGGAAGAAATGAGCTTGGTGGCGGAGGCGGCTATGAAGGCTTTCGGCGCAGAGAAGATGAATTATGAGTTACTTGGTAACGGCGCCGCGCATCTGCACTGGCATTTATTTTCTCGACGGACTGGCGATTTGGGTAAATACGGAAATAATAGCAACGGACCAGTCTGGTGGTATCCGTGGCAAGAAATGTGTGATGACATTAACCGGCCAAGTGGTGTGCAACTAGCCGCAATGAAAAATAAGCTGCGACTGGAACTGGGGACAAAATATTCCAAAAACATCGTACTAAGCCGTCCTCGGGGCGGCTTTTTCGATGAAATATTACAAATCGCATTTTACGTAAAAGATTAAGCTTACTTCGCCAACTAAGTACAACACATAAACATTCTTAGGGAATTGAGTATTTCCCCACATAAAGTGCGCGTATTACTCCTTCTGGCTTGGTATAGCTATCGGATAATGTTGCCTTTGTGTATATTTTAGGATAAATTCTAGCTTTTTCGACAAAAAAGCAGAAAAAGTATTGACTTTTTACGTCATGTGTGCTACAATGGAATCATAAGCTTGATGAAGATGCAAATCTCCATCAAGGAGTGAGTAAAACCACTCCCGCTAAGGCTTATGGTTGTACGGTTATATGAATATAACCCCTAATTCCTAGAATTAGGGGTTATATGAATATAACCCCTAATTCCTAGAATTAGGCTACCACCTTAGAGGCTTAAGTACATTATATTAGCAAATTCCAGGATTTCGTCTGACGTTTTCTGGAGTACGAAACAGCTGATTTCCGATACTCTGCAGTTTGGAATGAGCATGAATACGAGATTGGTGCTTATTCTGAACTGCGGAGACGTCCGCGGGTGGTTGCACAGGCATTCCGCTATGCAGCAAATTTGACGCCGACGGGCGAACGGGTGAAATACCCAGAGAGGAGTCAGGATGATGTACTCAAGAAAATCGAAATTAGATCGCAGAAACTCAATCATGGTAGCAGTGAAAAAGGAGTTGAAGGCGCACAATGCCTTCGTTGCTCCAGAACTGCTCCACCAGCTGGCCGAGTCGCTCGACACGGCGCAGTATTACCGGATTGAGGTAATTCGCGACGCCGATGGGGCTGCTCAGCGGTTGCGCCTTAAGGATCAGTGTTTCGAACACTCCTGGGCAGGTAGTTACGGCGAGGTAGAAACCGGCACGAAGATTTTCGGTCAGATTGTGTGCGGAAAGGACTACTCGTATGAGTTTTCTTGCAACGGTAATTCCGATGGTCCGGATACTGAGGTTGTGGAGGCGGAATTTGATATCAATCGCCCATTCTGCATGCTAATCGAGTCTCGCGACTGGCGCAATATGGAAAATGATGGCTGTAACCATGATTACACATGGCTTACGCTCGTGATTTATTCGCCAGAGTCGGTTATTGACGAAGACGAATATGCGGCCCAGAAGGCGGCGGAACTTGACGAGCTGTGTCAGCTCCGTTAATTTTCCTCTTCCGGAATTTGCAAACTCAAAAGGCGGTCATTCGGGACCGCCTTTTTCTCATGTCTATCAATTTTAGCTTTGGCGTTTCTTTTCGTCTAGCATGAGGATGAACTTAGTTGAGCCGGACGTATCCTCGGCAATCCCCGCATAATTATCATATTCTTCGGCCAATTTGACGAGGCGTTCGATTTTGTCGGCGGTCACCTTCACCTTACCAGTCACGAAATCCGCCAACGGTTGAATGCCTTCGGTGTCGAAACGCGTCATACCGTTGCTGAGTTCGGAGGCCCCACCGAGCAGCTGGTCGACGCCGGAGAGCATAGTGCTAAGCGAGACTGAAACTTTTTCCGTAAAAATGGACTGGATGGTGTTTGCGACTTGGAGCGCCACGCTTTCGGCGGTGGCTTCGGCAGTCTGCACAGCTACGCTCTGCGCGAGTCCATAGGAGCTCTGGAAGAGTTGTTCTTCGATGCCTTGTTGAAGTTTCGCTTGGTATTGCGCCACCGCTTCGTCGGGGCAAGCGGGAATCTGGAGATCGGCGGCGCAAAGGACCGCGGCTTCGCGATTTAGAGCATCAAGCAAGAGGCTGTTTCCGGCGAGCTGCTGCTTCACCGACGTGCGTATGGCTTCGCTCTGTGTGGCGATTTTTTGTTCGGCGGCAGCATGCGCGGACTGCTTGATTTTCGCAACCAAGTCTGCGTTCATGGCTGGAGCCTGACTCTCAAGCTGACTCTTGGCGATCGCGATGCCGTTACGGAGCTCGACTACGCCAGCGAGTAGGGAATTTGAACCAGCCACGAGCTGCTGACTACTGTTTGAAAGCTGGTCGGCCTGCGCATAGAGACTATCCAGCTCGGAGAAAGTTTCGAGATCTGCCTTGTCGAGTAATTTTGGCGTTACGATCGAATAAACATCACCAAGTTCGAAATTTTCAGTCTGGAATTCTAGCGTAATTTGGTCGCTATCCTTCAATTCTTCCAGCCCGAGGCTCTCGTAAAGTCCAGGTGCCGCCACTGCCGCTACTGCAATTTTCTTACCATTGCTCGAAACTTTGCCGTTCGTAACTTGGACGTGCTGGACTTTCGATTCATCTAGAGTAGTGGCGAATGCGACCACAAACGGCGTATAGAGATCGTCGACGCGAGACAAATTATGATATTTAAAAATAATCTTCACCTTGCCATCAGCACCTAATAATCCGTCCAAGCTTTTTTGCTCACCATCCAATTCATATTTTACTTCGAGCTGGATCGGTAATTCCTTTTGAGTTTTGCCACGATAATAGATGTCTTTACCGCCAGCCGCCCAAGTAACATTTTCGCCGTCTACCACAAAACTTTCGAACCCATTCAAGTTTTCTAAATCCTGTAGAATAGTCTGATCAAACAGCTCGCCTTCGCCCAGATCATTTTTTAGATGTTCAACGACCGAAATTTCCTCTGCAGTGCCGCTGGCTTGTAGTTTTACGTAAACAGTTTCATCCTGACTTAGGGCGTAAACTGGAGCTGGTACTAAGGCAATAACTCCGGCTACCACCAAGCTTACGCTATTTCTCAAAATCTTTTTCATCTCTTCCTCGCAGTTTGTGATAAATTAATATTTTATTATGCGGATATTTTTAGCCAGTTATTTTACTCACTTTTTTGCCTCCTTCATTCCTAACGTTGTGCGGATTACTAGCGGGTCAAAAGCCACTAATAGGGCTGGAATCACTGTCGCTACGACTATCATGCTAATAATCGCACCTCGCGCAATCAGTGTACAAAGCGTACCGATCATATCGATCTGGGAAATCACGCCCACACCAATTGTTGCGGCGAAGAAACACATTGCGCTGACTAAAATCGATTGCAGCGAATGCCCTAAAGCTTCTTTTGCCGCTTGTACTGGTCGAGAACCTGTGCGCCTCTGCTCTAGATATTTCGTGGTCAACAAAATTGCATAATCGATGGTTGCGCCCAGTTGAATTGTCCCAATGACAATCGAGGCAATGAAGGGGATCGGCGTATTTGTCAAGAATGAAGCCCCGAGATTGAGAAAAATTGCAAACTCAATCGCTGCCATCAGTAACACTGGCAGGGAAATTGACTTCAAAACCAAAGCCATAATCACGAAGATCACGCCAATTGAAACAAAATTAACGTTGATAAAATCACGATTTGAAATTTCCACCAAATCTTTCATGAGTGGACCTTCACCTGCCACGATCGCCTCGGCATTATAAGATTTGACGATTGTATTGATCTGGTCAATTTGCCGGTTCAGCTCGTCGCTAGCAATACTGTAATCCGATAAGACTAAAGTCGCTGTGTAATTTTCGGTTTCGAAAGTATCCTGTAATGATTCGCTAAGGATCGCCTGGGATAATCCGTACTGCTCCAGTAGATTGGGTGACAAAACCGCCTGCACGCCATCTACTGCATCAATCTCTCGCATCAGTGCACTAGCCGTAGCCGAACTAACTGGCTTTTTCGCTAGAATAATCATCTGCGATTCCATTCCAAAATTCTCGCGCAATTTAGTGGTAGCTTCGGTGTATTCGTAGTTCTCCGGAATCGAGGAGTCTAGTTTATAATAAACCTCAGTCTTGGTCTGCAAAAGGTAGACCGGAATCAATAGGATAGTGAACAGAATTAGAAAAACTTTCCGATGTTTGATAATTGAGTTTTGCAGTTTGTTGAAACGCGGCAGAATCGTACGGTGTTTGGTTTTCTCAATGGCACCGTCGCAGACCAAAAGGATTGCCGGAAAAATCGTAATCGCACAAATTACGCCTAGTACTACGCCTTTCGCCATAACGATTCCAATATCGGTTCCGAGCGTCAGGCTCATGGTACAAAGCGCTAGAAATCCCGCGAAAGTAGTTAGCGCGCTGCCTACTACAGATGTAGCCGTTGCCTCAATCGCCGTTGCCATAGCCTCTAGTTTATTTTTCTGGGATTTTTTTGCTGTCTCATACTTATGATAAAGGAAAATCGAAAAATCCATTGTTACGCCAAGCTGCAGGACTGCGCTAATCGCCTTGGTGATGTAAGAAATTTCGCCCAAAAAAACGTTTGTACCCATGTTAAAAATCAGAGCAATGCCGATACTACCGATCATCAAAAACGGCACGAGGTATGAATCCAGTGACAATAAAAGCACGAGCAGCGAAAGTCCCACCGCGATCAAAACATAAATCAAGGTTTCGGAGTTAAACAAGGTTTTGGTATCTAATACCATCGCACTCATGCCACCTAGTTTGCATCGCTGATCAGCCTTATTTCGAATCTCGGCCACTGCGTCCAGAGTTTGCTCGTCGCTCGTACCCTGTCGAAAGGCAATCATCATCATTTGCGAGCCATCATCCGCAAAAGCTTTTTCTCGCACTTCGTTGGGTAAAAAATCTAGCGGCAAAGTCGTGCCAGTAAGATCGCTCAAAGTCAAGACGTCGCGCACGCCTTCAACCGACCGAAAATCCTCCTCGAGTGCCAAAAGATTTTTTTGCGGCATATCTTCTACTACTGCCACCGCGAAAGCCCCTAGACCAAATTCTTCGGTCAAAACCTCCTGGCCTTTAAGGGTTTCGATCTCGGATGGCAAATAAACCAGTAAGTCGTAATTAATCTTGGTTGCAAAATAGCCTAGTGTCGCTGGGACCATCAAAACCAGCGCGGCAATCACAATTAAAACTCGATGTTTACAGACAAATTCGCTAAATTTACGCATTTTGGCTTTCTCTCCCGTCCTTTAAACTCTGAAATTAGCATAATTATTTTTCAAAACTAACCGACGATTTTATAAAAATGACCAATGGTCAGTTTTTCTACCCCTGAGTATAGCGCAAAAATGACCAACGGTCAATAATTTTGTGTTTGATTGTTTAAGCCAAGTCCCAGTTTGAGAAGTAATATGCTATTGCTTCTATTCTATATTATTACTGTCTAGCTAGGCAGCGGAGGGGGAAGCCGTCCCAGCGATGGAAGTCGTCGTTGGACGGGTAGACGCCAGACGCACTGAAGGCGAGGATGTATGCATAACGAAGATCAGAAGAGCTAGCCCGGGACGACCATCTGTAACCGTTGAGGCCAGAGCTCCACAAACGACCGCTATTGATAGCAACGAGCCCGCTGCGAATTTTTTGGTATATCAGAATCATTTCCAAACTGGATTTTTTATAAAAAAAGCATATAATATAGACATGTCGACTTTATCGCCCATGCAGCAGTCTCATGATAAACAAGTTGCGAAGTATGCCGGTATTTTGGAGGCGGCTTTTGAGCTTTTTCTGGAGCGAGGCGTCGACGAAGTATCGGTGCAGGAAATTACGGATCGGGCCGGTGTAGCTAAAGGAACATTCTACATCTATTTTCGCGATAAGGAAGAGCTGCGTGAGTGTCTGGTGACTCAAAAATCGCACACGCTTTTTCAGCGCGCCCTGCGCGTTATGCATCAAGCTCAGATTGAGAATTTTGAGGATCAGATTATCTTTGTGATCGATTTTATTATCGATACGTTGGCGGAGCAGCCGGCGTTTTTGCGACTGATCACGAAAGATTTATCGTTTGGCGTTTTTAATCGTAAGGTGAATGGCTTGTTTGCTGATAGTCAGGACAATATTTTGCGCGCCATGCTGAGCGGCGCTAAGAAAAACGGCATCCGCTTGCGCGATCCACGGATTTTGCTGTTTATGATTATTGAGTTGTCTAGCTCGACTTGTTTTTCTTGCATCTTGGAGCACGAGCCGATGGATATTGCGGAGTTCAAACCGCATCTTTTCGCAGCAATCCGAGAACTAATCCAGGCTGCAATTATCCCGGAGGCGGATGGTGACGAAGCAACATCGGGATTACATTAGCAAAAACTGCTGATTATGCTATAATAAAAATACTAGTCGTGTAAAATGTAAAATATGCGCCTGATCAGTGTATAATAATAGCATGCTGCTTGACGATCAAGAGTTGCGTACTCGGCTAGCCGTAATAACTCAGCGCACTTACCACGATGATGTCTTTTTGCGCGATTTATTACGGACTTATGGCTTTTCGGCCAGTGATTTAGTTACAGTGCAAAACCAAGCTACGGAAAAAGATGAAATTTTGTATCAAAACGTAGTTTTTTTCAAAATCGTTCCGCAGCCGACTAGCTTCGCGCGCTTGAACTCTTTGGCTTCGGCTCTAAAATACCATCTTTTGACCGAGCTCTATGCGCCGAAATACTTAATCGCGACCGATTTGGAGAAAATGGTGGCGATTCGCATAGGTACGGGGCAAAAGCTAGTTGCTGAAATTAGCGCGCTGGAGCAGCATGGCGAGTTCTTCAAGGATTGGCGCCCTGAGTTGAGTTCTGGCAATTTTGTTACCAGTACCGAATCGAGCGTGACGCTGGACCGACGGGCGGCGGATTATACCAAGGTGCTCTATGATGTGCTGGCAGGCAAAGGAGGCAGGGAAAAACCGTATCAAGCAATCAACCGTTTTTTCTGTATTTTGCTGTTTGGTTTTTTCGCGGAGCATTTGGGGATTTTTGCGCCGCAGAGTTTTTCGCGGCTCTTGGAGCAGGAAACGAAAACCGATGGCAGCGACTTGGCAGAATTTTTTGCGCAGCTCATCCCCTTTCTAACAGCGGGGAATTTCGAACCTACCGATTCCCCTTTAGCCACGTCGAGACGAGGCGACCAGCAGCGCTTTCGGTCGCTGGAACCGATCCCGGATTTCGCGGCTTTATTTGGGCCTTTCTTGCACGATTTATGCGGTGAAACACCCCTCGAAATCCCCACTTTTGACGCCGAAACTCGGAAGCTGCTTTTGCGTTCGTCAAAATTCGATTGGAGTTTGATCAATCCGGACATCTTTGGTACCATTTTTCAAAGCATCACCGCTAAGCGTCAGCGTAATGTACATGGCATGGATTATACTAGTGTCAAAAACGTCTTAAAAGTGATTGAGCCGCTATTTCTGAATCAACTCTGGCAGGAATTTTGGCAAAAATTCTCCGACGTCACTGCATTGCAAGAACTTTGGCGGAAACTGAGCCTAATCCGAATTCTCGATCCGGCCTGTGGTAGCGGAAATTTCCTGATCGTAAGTTACAAAAAACTGCGCGAGCTGGAGTTGGAGATAATTCTACGCCTCCGCGAGCTGTTGCCCGATAATTTCGGCGGACCGGGTTATGAAAGTCGGGTTAGACTCGGTAGTTTTTGCGGCCTGGAGCTCGAGGATTTGCCGTGTCTTCTCGCGAAATTATCCTTGGTGCTAGCGAGATATCAGATCGAACATCTTGCTCGGCGCCAGGATTTGTCTTTCCGTCCTAATCCTCTGCTGGAGTTGCCACGGATTATCCGCGGTAATGCGGCGCGTCTCGACTGGGAGCTGATTTGCCCCGGCCCGGACGCAGCGCCGAATTTAAAAATTTACCTAATCAGCAATCCGCCCTACAAAGGCGCCACTAAGCAAACTTCGCAGCAAAAAGCTGATTTTGCCGCCTATTTTGGCGATGAAGTTTATTCGAAAAATTTGAATTACGCGGCGCTCTGGCTGATCAAGGGCGCGCGTTATCTTGCTTCGCAGACCGCGCTCGGGAATCAGGCTGAGCTAGCTTTTATCACGGTGGACTCAATTTGCCAAGGCGAGCAAGTCGGCCTCATTTTTCCGAAAGTCTTTGCGACTGGCGCCGAAATCAGCTTCGCTCATCGTCCTTTTCACTGGTCGAATGATGCAAAGGCACAGGCCGGCGTCGACGTGATCATTCTTGCTCTGCGGCTCAAAAGTGCCAGCCATCAAGCGCCGAAATATCTTTTTACCAATAATCGTGCTGAAGAGGTCGAATCAATCAATCCTTATCTCGCCGCTTCAAGTCAAGGCACAATCGTGACGCGGCGCGCGCAGCCGCCAGCCTTGCTGCCGCCGCTGTTGGTTGGCTCTATGCCGCTCGACGGCGGTAATTTGACCCTCAGTCAGCCTGAGTATGCAGAACTACGTGCTCAGTCAATTCCCTCACGCTGGTTGCGCCCGTTGCTGGGCGCCGAAGAAATCTTGAGACTGCCTAGTGATTTTTGCTCCGGGGAAAAGGCCGACGAGTTCAACATGCAGAATATCCGCCATTGTCTCTGGATCGAAGATGCGGACTATTTGCATGTAAAAGCATATCCCACCCTCGCTACGCGCTTTACCAAAGTCGCCGAATATCGCGCACGCAGCCGTCGCTCAACTACGCAAAAAGCCGCGCGCTTCCCCTATCGCTTCGCCGAAAACCGTCATCAATCGGCTCAGGCAATGCTTGTTATCCCCAGCCTTTCTTCGAAAAACCGCCCTTATTATCCGATGGCTTATCTCGAAGTAGCGGACCTTATTATTTTGAATACGGCGTTAGTAGTTTATGATCCGCCGCTCTGGTTGTTTGCGCTTTTGCAGTCGCGCCAGCACCAGTCTTGGCTGCAGGCGGTAAGCGGCGCGCTCGGTAATTCTTACCGCTATACCGCGAGCTTGGCTTATAATACTTTTCCGCTGCCTCCGCTTTCGACCAGTAATCAAAAGCATCTCACTGCCTCAGCTAAGCAAATTATGCAGTTGCGGCGTAAATACCATGAGAAGACCCTAGCGCAGATTTACGACCAAATGCCGGCGGAACTACGAAACGTCTATGCTAAAAATGACCAATTAGTTGACCAGATTTATAGCCAGAATTTTGACGACGATGCAGTACGTCTCAGTCACCTTTTCCGGCTTTACGAACAGGGGAAATAAAATCTTTACTTATACTATAACATTTGTTATAATAACTTAAGATATAATAACAAACGTTATGAAGGGACCGGAAAATGGTCAAAAATCGCAAAATTTCTAAAGCAGAGGTGGTCAAAGCGGCTCTCGAAGTCCTCAAAACTACTTCTATCGACGACCTTACCGCTCGTCGAGTTGCTCAGCAACTCGATTCCTCAGTTCAACCGATTTTTTATAATTTCGAGAGTATGGACGAGCTGAAGCAAGTCGCGCGCCAAACTATTTATAATTTTTATCAGCAGTGTATGCTGGAAGGCGCGCAGAACGAGCCAGCTTATCGCGGCATGGGGCTGGCGTATATTAAGTTTGCGCAGAATTATCCGAATTATTTTAAAATCCTCTTTATGTCGCATACGAATCTAGACCCCAATCTAGTGATTAGCCGTGACGACCAGACAAATCGTATCCTAGAGGCGGGAATGCGGATGACGGGTTTCGATCCAGAAACGCAACGTCAATTCCATCTTAAAGTTTGGATTTTTACGCATGGGTTGGCGACCCTGGTGGCGACGCAGACGATCGAGATCAGCGACCAGGAGATTGAGCGGCTCTTGACCGAGACGGTTTGGGCTATGGCGATCGGCCAGGGCGATAAACCGTCGGACGAGCTGTTGAAGAAGCGGCAGCGCAGCTTTAGTCGCTTTGGATTGCGTAATCATCAGAATAAAATGGAGCAAAATGATGAAGCATAAGAAAAATTCCACGGCCAAGCTGAATGTGCTGGAAGTGACGCATTTAACTAAAAACTATCGTGAGCAAAAGGCAGTGGATGATTTGAGCTTTGCGGTTAGCGAGGGCGAGATCTTGGGTCTGCTTGGTCCGAACGGCAGCGGCAAATCGACCACGATCAACTGTATTTTGGCGCTGCTTAAATATCAGCAAGGCGAAATCCGGATTTTTGGCGAGCCCATGACGCCGGCGAGCTATGATCTGAAGCGGAAGATTGGCGTGATCTTCCAAGAAGTGGCGGTGTTTGACGAGCTGAGCGTTTACGACAACATTGACTTTTTCTGCGGACTATACATTACGGATGCGGCTGAGCGTAAGGCCAAAGTCGAAAAAGCTCTCCAGTTGGTCGGCTTGACGAAATACCGCAAGTATTTGCCGAAGCAGCTTTCGGGCGGGCTACTCAGGAGACTAAATATCGCCTGCGGGATTGCGCACGAGCCAGAGCTGATCTTCCTCGACGAGCCGACGGTGGCGGTCGATCCGCAAAGCCGGCGGCGGATTCTCGACAACATCAAGAAATTGCGCGACCAGGGCGCGACCATCGTCTATACCTCGCATTATATGGAGGAGGTGGAGGAACTTTGCGACCGGATTATCATCTTGGATCATGGCAAAATTATTGCCAGCGGGACCACGGCGGAGCTGAAGCAGCTGGTGAAAGACCGGTCAGTGAAACAAGTGGTCGGGCCGACTCTGAATGATGTTTTTCTGGAGCTAACTGGACGGGAGCTGCGCGACTAATGTTTTGGCAAAATTTTAAATATAATCTGAAATTGATTTTGCGGGATCGATCTTTGATCTTCTGGACTCTGGCTTTTCCGTTGATTATGGCACTACTTTTCAATCTAGCGTTTTCTAATATTGAAAATAGTGAAAAATTTGAACCGATGGCAATTGCAGTGGTCGAGAATGCGGAGTGGCAAAAGCAGGAAATTTTTCAGAAGGCTTTCGCAGCTTTGAGCGCGGAAGGTGAGGAGCAGCTTTTTCATACGGAATATCTTTCAGAAACGGGGGCGGCGACGGCGCTCGAAAACGAAGAAATTACCGCTTACCTCGAATTTCAGAATGGGCAGCCAAAAATCACCGCACGCGAAAACGGCATCAACACCACAATTCTTAAAACTGTGGTTGAGCGTATTGGTGAGCAGAGCCAAGTTGTCCAAGAAATTCTGCGCAAAAATCCCGCCCAGCTTGGCGAGCTAGTTCGGCAGGAAGCACCGAATCTGAAAGACGCCTCGCGCCCGCATCTTAGCTATACTATGGTCGAATATTATACGTTGATTGCGATGACTTGTCTTTATGCTGGGATGATTAGTATGACGGCGGTGAATCGCTTTTTGGCGAATATGAGTTTGAGTGGGCGGCGCGTAGCGGTTAGTCCAACGCCAAAACGGTGGCTGATCCTGAGCGGGCTTTCTGCGAGCTATCTGGTACAAGTTTTTGGGCTCGCGCTGCTTTTTACGTTTACAATTTTTGGGCTAAAAGTTGACTACGGCGAAAACTTCGCGTTAGTTTTATTGCTGTCATTAGTAGGTTGTTTAGCGGGGACGGCATTTGGGGTTTTTGTAGCGAGCAGTATTCGGGTGAGCGAAAATGCTAAAACAGGCCTGATGATCGCCCTAAGCATGTTTGGCTGTTTTCTGGCGGGGATGATGGGAATTACCATGAAATATGTGGTCGATACGAATTTGCCGCTACTGAATCAGCTCAATCCGGCGAATTTGATTACCGACGGGCTTTATGCGCTGTATTATTACGATGTCTGCGAGCGCTACTGGAGCAATATTATAACGCTCGTTATTATAACGCTCGTTATAATATGTATTTCGATATGGAATTTACGAAAGGAACAGTATGACAATCTTTAAGGCCTTTTTGCAGATTTTGAATCGGAATAAAATTATTTTGATTTTGTATAGTGTAATTTTGATCTTTTTTGCCATTTTCAATACTCAAAATAGCGACATTGCGACGAATTTTGAATCAGTGAAACCGGATTTGCATATCATCAACCATGACACTGAACAGGGGATTACAGGAAGTTTGGTGAAATATCTTGGCGAGCAGAATAATATCGTTGAACTAGCGGAAGACGCAGAGAGTGTCGATGACGCGCTGTTTTATCGGAAGGTGAATTATGTGGTGGAGATTCCGGGGAATTTTCGTGCGGATTTTTTGGCGGGGAAAAATCCGGAAATTACCACGCGGAGTACGGGTGATTATAATGCAAACTTGGCAGAGATGAGCCTGACGCGGTATCTCGAGTTGGCGAAGGCCTATCGCTTGGTTGATGACGAAACGGGAATGCTGGCGGATTTGGAAAAGACGCTGGCGACGGATGTGGAAGTTGAGCTGGCGCGCCAAAATCCCGTTAATGGGCTGGAACGGGCAGTTTTTTATTACAACTTTTTAAACTATCCTATGCTGGCAGGAGGGATTTTTATGATTTGCCTCATGTTGTTGAGTTTTCGCGAACAAAAGGTGGCGCGCCGGATTATGGTTAGCAGCACGAGCCCGGCGCGGGTGAATCGGATTTTAATGCTGGCAAATGGGCTGTTTATGCTGTGGCTTTGGCTGATTTATGTCATGGTGAGTTTTGTAATTGATTTCCACGCCATGCTATCGGTGCCGGGGCTTTGGCTAGTTCTAAATTCTGGTGTTTTTACAATTTGTGTGACGGCGCTGGCGTTCTTGCTTGCAAATTTGGTGAATAATCGCGGGGCGATGAACGGGATTGTGAACGTTGTGGCGCTGGGCAGTAGTTTCCTCTGCGGGGCTTTTGTCCCACTCGAATGGCTGCCAGACGCAGTACGGAATTTTGCCCACGTTTTGCCGTCGTATTGGTATATCGACGCAAATGAGAAAATCGGGCAAGCCGAGGAGTTTTCCTGGTCGAACTTGGCGCCGATTTTGGCGAATATAGCGGTGGTACTGGGTTTTAGCATCCTTTTTGTCATTTTGACGAATCTGCTGAAGTATGCGCGCCGGCGCGAAATTTGAAACGCTTTTCTGAGAAATATGCTATAATCAATATTAAAAGAAAAGCTTAAGGAAAATCAAAGATTGCAAAATGGATGAACAAGAAATTCAGCGCAAACGCCGTGATGGCGAGGAGGCGGCGACCAAAAATCGAGCCCGGATTCTCGGCTTGCCGTATCTAGACACGCGGGCTTTTGAGAATACTATTCCGTTGATTCCAGATCTGATCCCGGTGGCGGACATGCGCCAGAATTTCATTGTGCCACTTAGGGAGGGGAACGATGATTCGCCGTACCATTTTTTGATTACTAGCCAGACGCCAAATACACTGCTCAACAAAATGCGCAAGGATTATGGCGACCGTGGTTTGCATATTGGGTTCTCGTTGATTTCTGGCTCTGCCTACCATGCCTTTATGCTGCGCTATGATCCGCCGAAGGAAATCCATTATGATGATATCAAGATTTCGCGAGAGGGCGATTCGGAGACCATTGCCGAGGTTAGCCGGACGCTCGAATCGGTCTCGACCGACAAAGTTTTTGATTTTTTGATCGAGCAAGCTGATAAGCTTAATTCTTCGGATATCCATATTGAGAATCTGCGCCACGAGATTCGTATCCGCATGCGCGTCGACGGTATGCTGCACCCAGTTGCTCACCTTAGCCGCGATCGTTACCGGATTCTCATGGGCGAACTTTCTGCGCGAGCCGACGTCTCGGCGGCCGCCACTACGCCGCAATCCGGGCATATGCAACAGGATATTTACCGCGATGGACATTCGCATCTTCTCAATATTCGCGTCGAAACCGTACCCACTATGTATGGACAGGACGCCGTATTGCGTTTATTTAATTTTGACGAATCTCTGCTTAATCTCGATCTGTTGGGCCTTTCGGAAGGAGAAATGGCCTCGATTCGTGAGATTATCTCGCATCCGCGCGGGCTGGTGCTGATGGTCGGTCCCACTGGCTCTGGTAAGTCCACCACGCTCTATTCGATTTTGAATGCGCTCAATACGCCCGAACGCAAGATTATCACGCTGGAGGATCCGATTGAATATGGCATCACCGGTATTACCCAAATCCCAATCAACACCACACAAGGCGGTTCTTTTGCTGACGGACTGCGTTCGGTCTTGCGTCTTGACCCGGACGTCGTTATGGTTGGCGAGATTCGCGATGCCGATACTGCTCGCACCGCGATTCAGGCTTCGATCACTGGTCACTTGGTGCTTTCGTCTTTTCATGCTAATTCGACTTCGGCTGCTTTTGCTCGTATGATTGACCTGATCGGTACCAACCCGATTTTTGCCAGTTCGATTCGTATGCTGATTGCGCAACGCTTAGTGCGTAAATTAGCTGATACAAAGGAGCCCTACGAACCGGACGAAGCCACTAAACAATACATATACACCGTCATGCAGGGCGTTGATGGCGTAGATCTTGACAATATCGTGCTTTACAAGCCGGTATCGACCGACGAAGTGCCCTTCGGCTATAAAGGGCGCACTGTCCTTATGGAACAAATGATCGTAGCGGAGGATATTCAGGCTTTTCTGCGCGGAGATGTGCGCGATGTTAATACGCAGGCGATTGAATACACTGCCCGCGAATACGGCATGTTGACACTGGAGCAAAAGGGTGTCCTGGCGGCACTGCGTGGCGATACTACGCTTGAGGAAGTTTCACGGGTAATATAGGGACTTCGCAAGTTCTCTTCTATAGTTGCGCTTATGTATATATTATTACTGTCTAGCTAGGCAGCGGAGGGGGAAGCCATGCCAGCGATCGTCGTCGCCGGACGGGTAGACGACAGTCGCATAGAAGCTGAAGCTGTACGCATAACGAGGATCAGAAGAATTAGCCTTAGGCGACCATCCGTAGCCGATGACGCCAGAGTTTCTCAAACGACTGCTATTGATATTGACGAACCCGCTGCGAACGTGTAGCAAAAATAGGAACATCTAAATCCAAGCCCCACTGAGTATGCCAGATTATTGACTACTGGTCATTTTTGCACTATGTTCAGAGGTGAAATTAATGACCGTTGGTCAATATACATGAGAGCCACATCTTTGACAGAATAGCGATTGATTTTTGTGAAATTTTTGGTATAATCTAGATACGCCTTTTTGTATTAGAAGGCAGCGGTTTTTAAATGATGCGCTCGTGGTGGAATTGGTAGACACGCTACCTTGAGGTGGTAGTGGCGATTTTAAGCTGTGCTAGTTCGAGTCTAGTCGAGCGCACCAAGATAGTTTTATTGTTTTGAATAGCCCATTGGACTCCGACTTACGGAAGTAGATGAGGCTATTTTATCTGGCTAGAACGCATCGAGAGCTAGACGAGAACTATCTGCGAAGCGGATAGTTCGTTCTTCGTAGGAGCCAAACAAAACTAGAATACTCTCTTTAAACGAAGAAACTCGCAAAGATTGAAACTGATTTTTCAGAAAAAAGCTCTTGTCAAAAAAGATGGATTGGTGTAACATAAGGATTAATAAAACATGTATTAGAAACAAAAAGGAATTGAAGATGGAAAAGATGGTCCGAAATTTGCTGGGGGTTACTGGAATTCTAATCGGAGCTTCAGTAGTGGGCTTGCCCTTGATGAGTACTCATGCTGCTCCTCAGACCTTCGTTTGTCAAGATGGTACTGAAGGAGTTGGCCCGTTGCTCTGTCGCGCTTCGGACGAAGATGAATCGAACGTTCGTTTGAATGTGGACCATACGATATCTCTCGACGCCGTAGCGACTGGCGGTATTGTGCAGGTGAACGCCGAGGCGGCCAGGCAGGGCACGATCTCAGCTACGGTTAGCAGTAGCGCTCCATATACGGTGTCGTTGAGCGCAGCGCAACCTAACCTTTCTAATGCGGACAAAACTCATAGTATCCCGGCGAAGTCGACGGTTCAAGCCGGCACCAGCGCGTGGGGAATTAAGAAAATCACCGAAACTGACGGTACTCTCGCGAACGCGGCTAACTATACCGCGATCACGACTAAGCCAGAAGTGTTTTATGAAAGCACAAAATCTGCAGATAAACAGAAGATTGATTTCGAGGCTGGTGTATCTGTTGATGCGGGCGTACCAGCTGGTTTATATAGCACAGAGGTGACGGTAACAGCCGCAATAAAATAAGGAAAATTAATGTTCAAAAAAATCGTTCTGGCAGTCTGTCTTGCCCTAATTTCCTGCCTACCCGCTGCGCCAGTTTCGGCTCTCGAGGCCGGTGATGTTGTAGTCCGGGTCAATCCAGCGGAGCAAAAAATCACTCTTGAGCCGGGAACGATTCTGACCGGGGGCGTTAAAGTCCAGAATATTGGTCGGAAGGCTTTTACTTTTCGACCGCTAACCGCACCATATTGGGTGAAGGGCGATGACTATTTGCCGGATTTTGCTACTGAGACCGCTTATACCAAAATGCACAATTGGATTAGCTTTGAACAGGAAGAATATCATTTGGAACCGGGCACAGAAGTTGAAGTCCCTTTTCGGGTCCGAGTGCCGCAAGACATTCCTGGCGGCGGCCAATATGCGGCGATTATTTTTGAGACTCGCGATAGTGTTGATGAGCAACAGTCGTTTCAGGCCGTGAATCGGGTCGCGTCGCTGCTATATGCGAAAGTCAAAGGTGAAACGCGCGAGAGCGGTCAAATCACTTCGCAAAGCTTGCCGAGCTTCTTCCTAGGAAAGCCAATTTCGGCTGATATAACCATCCATAATGACGGCAATCTAGACTTCCCAGTCACACATACTCTGTCGGTCAATGATTTTTTCACCGGTCGTAGTCTGCTCGACCCTATGAACGATGACCCTCACGAAGAACGCCCTGGCTATTCCTATGCTGTTATTTTGCCAGATACTTCGCGGCTTAGTACACTAACTTGGGATGGCTCGCCGCGCTTCGGATTATTTAGGGTACGCGAAACCGCCTCGTTTTTAGATCGCGAAGAAGTGTTTGAACGGGTAGTATTTGTTTGTCCGATTTGGTTGCTCGCATTGGTAATTTTCTTTATCGTCCTGGCGGTGATTTGGATTATCTTGCGGATAGTATCGAGGAAAAAGAAACGACACGTTAAATATACGGTCTAAAAACGATCTTAATATTCCAATCTATCTTGCTGGCGCATCGCTGAATTAGCTCTCTATCTTGCTGGCGCATCGCTG
>CANENS010000013.1 GCA_947428935.1 uncultured Candidatus Saccharibacteria bacterium
ATCGCGGTTACTACATCTCCTTTAGATGATTGTTGCAAAAAGGGTTGACGGATCATTATTCTATATATACTGTCTAGCTAGGCAGCGGAGAGGGAAGGCCTCATAACGGCCAGCATCACTACCGGAAGGTAATACAATTGAACCATAGAAACCTAGCCAGAATATCGTAAAGCCATTTCCGGCTCTTGAGGAGCGAGTATAGCCTGCATTACCAAGACTCTTCAATTGACCGTTATGCATGCTTATATATCCGCTGCGAATATCATTACTGTCTAGCTAGGCAGCGGAGGGGGAAGGCGAAATAACGAAGATTGCGATAATTGGTGGAATAGATAATAGTTGCATCGAATCCCCATGCATAAGCATAACTACTAGAGGACGAATCAATTGTCGTTGACCACTGGTATCCAATTATGCCAGTATTCCATATTTTGCCTCGATTGTTTCCGACTACCCCGCTGCGAACGTGTGTTAAAGAGTGTGAGCGAATTCGAATTATAGAACTGGATGTTTCTCGGGATGGTTGAAAAGGTAGACAAAAATT
Organism: uncultured Candidatus Saccharibacteria bacterium; assembly: GCA_947428935.1. Taxonomy (GTDB): domain Bacteria; phylum Patescibacteriota; class Saccharimonadia; order Saccharimonadales; family Saccharimonadaceae; genus Nanosyncoccus. Next base: position 545 of record CANENS010000013.1, read on the forward strand.
CAGGTGTGCGCTATAATGAAGAGAGTATGTTTCGGAAGATTTTGACGGTTTTGACCTTAGCGTTGGTGGTTTTTGTGGTGTGGGGAGCGCGCTCGGATATTTCGAATGCGATCGGTTATTTGGCGAATACCAATTTGTTTTTTGTCTTGCTTCTGATCCCGGAGCAGCTTTTTATGTATTATTGTGCGGGGCAAATTTTCTTTTCTTATATGGCAGCAAAGGAGAGGGCGCGAGCACAAGGAAAAGGTTCAAAAGAGGGGAAAAATCGGGTAGATAACTCTAAAATAACCTCTGGGGCTTCCAGCGAGCGTTCTGAGCGGGTTTCGAAAAAAAGCGCTGTGTCAGTTCAGTCGGAGGGTAATAGTTCTGAGAAAGGCTCTGAAGTGGCTGTAGGGACATCTGACGTTAGCTCTGTAGTCAAAAAGACAGAAAATGACCAACGGTCAGTTTTGCAGAAAAACGTGAATAGTTTTTCGCCCTGGCTGTTGGCGCGAATATCCTTTGAGCTAAATTTCGTTAATCATGCGATTCCGAGCGGTGGTTTTGCGGGACTGGGGTATTTAACATGGCGCTTGAAAGGTTTCGGTTCCAGCGTGGGGCAGACTAGTTTTATGTATGCTTTGCGCTATGCGATTACGATTTTAGCCAATCAATTTCAGACTGTAGTGGCGATTGTGATTTTGATTGCAGCAGGAAAGATTGAAGATGGCGCCTGGTGGGTGGCGGGTCTAGCGACGGCGATTTGTACGGGGATTGTGGTGGCATTGGTAGCGGTGGTGGTGATCGCTAGTAGCAAAAAGCGGATTAATTGGTTTGTGCGTATCTCAACTAAATTTATTAATTCAGTAGTCAAAACTGTGACTTTCGGACGCAAGAAGCAGGTTTTGAAATTTGCAACGGTTGAGGAATATTTCTTGGATATTTATCGTGATTTGATGGTTGCGCGTAGCAATAAGAAGATTTTGATTCATCCGATTGTTTGGGGAGTGATATATAGCTTTTTGGAAGTGGCGACATATTGGTTGGTGGGTATTTCGATGGGGCACCCGTGGATTTTGCCGCAGATTATGGTAGCAGAGGCGATTGCTTCGGTGATTGGGGCGGTTATGCTGACGCCGGGAGGTGTAGGTGGTTACGAAGGTGTGATGATTTTTGTTATGTCGGTGTTGGGGGTGGATGCTGGTTTGGCGACTGCGGTGGTGATTACGACGCGTGTGGTGGTGCTGGTGGGGACTATCGTCAGCGGTTACGGCTTTTATCAGAATGCGATTTCGAAAATTGGCAAAAAGGAACGCCAGAAGATTTTTGGAGAGGCAGAGGAGTAGGTGTTCGAGGGGTTTGATGGTTGGTTGCGCGTTCGGGGCGCTGAGGGTGAAAAACCGTATACGGTTTCGGAATTTTTAGAGCACACCAATTTGGTTTTGTTGCGTCAATTTGAGGATGTGATTATCGAGGGGGAGGTGACTGGTTTCAAGGTGAATCAAAAGAAGTGGGTCTTTTTTGACTTGCGTGACGAAGAATCGAGTATCAATTGTTTTATGGTGATTAGTCGTTTGACTATAGCTTTACGCGATGGTATGAAGGTGCGTATTTTGGCGACTCCGAAGATAACTAAATGGGGTAAGTTTTCGCTTACGGTGCAGAAAATTATGCCAGTAGGTGAAGGGGATATCAAGAAAAGTTTTGAGATTTTAAAGCGGAAATTACAACAAGAGGGGTTATTTGTCGAAGATAAAAAACGGCCGCTACCAGAGCGGATCAGCCGAATTGGGGTGATTTCTTCGATTGGTGCGGCGGGCTATCGAGATTTTTTAAAGATCATCGATAACCGTTGGGGTGGTATGGCGGTGAAGGTGGTAAATACGCAGGTGCAGGGAATCATGGCGGCGAATCAGATTATTAGGGCGCTTGAATTTTTGAATGAGGGGTTGGATGTCGAGGTAATTGTAATTGTGCGTGGAGGTGGATCGACAGATGATTTAGCTGTTTTTAATGATGAAGAGTTGGTGCGCGCGATCGCGAGGAGTCGGATCCCGGTGGTGACGGGGATTGGGCACGAAGTAGATGAGACGCTGAGTGATTTGGTAGCGGATTTGCGAGCTTCGACTCCTTCGAATGCGGCGGAGAGATTAACTCGCGATCGCGCGGCTTTGCGAGATTTGATGCAGTCAAATCTCGCAAACGTCGGGCGACTAATCGTCGCCCGTATAGAACAGGCCGAGCAGAAGCTCGGCCAGCAAATGTTCCGGGTTCAGCGAGAAATATTACAACGAGTTGAATATCGGGTCGGATCGGTACGAGAGAAGCAGAAATTACTTTTCTCGCTGAACCCGGAACTTGCCTTGCGGCGTGGCTATGCGATAATCAAACGAGAATCTGCACAAAAAGGGAATTTTGAAGTTGGTGAAGAAATTGGAATATTGACACAAAATCAAAAGTTATTAGCGGAGGTAAAGCATGCCCAAACAAAAAAATAATGATGACGAAGATCAGAGCTCCAAAAGTATTGATCAGAAGATTCTTGAGCTCGACCAAAAAATCGAGTGGTTTTATAGTGATGATTTTTCGCTAGACCAGGCCTTAATACGGTATCATGAAGCTTGTAGCTTGGCAAATAAAATTGAGAAGGAGTTGGCTGAGATGAAGAATAAGGTTGAAGTTTTAGCTGATTTTAGCGATCGATAGCAACGCTTTCCGCGCAAACGCGTAGTGCGGGTTTAGTTATGACAATTTGCTGCAAATTCAAATGCTTTATTACTGTCTAGCTAGGCAGCGGAGGGGGTAACCAGTATAGCGACTGGACTCAGCTCCAGAGGGACCAACGCCGATTGCGTTAAACCAAAGGTAGTATACGTAGCGAGCGTCACTGGAATTGGTTTTTGACGATCTCATGTATCCATAGAGGCCAGATTCTCTCAGGCGACCTACATCAATATAAACGAACCCGCTGCGAGTCTTAATTGGTTGGCGCAGTCCTATTTATGGAAAAACCAAACTGGTTTTGTTGCACAATTTACAATTTCATCGTCAACGAGCACCTGAGAAAACGTTGTGAATTTTACAGCAAAGTCTTCTAGTAAATGAGCTATACAATAACTTCGATCAAACTTAAGAACTACTATGCAAAAAATGCTTTGTAACGTATAATGGTGATATATGAGAAAGAAAAATGCAGAAGTAACGACAGGTGGGAGTGTGGTGGCCCCGCCGGTGGTTCCGGTGCAGACTTTTGGTCCGTCGGCTCCTGGTAGCACTAATGTTTATGCATCTCCTTCGGTGGTGGCTTCGGCGCCAGTACCGGGTGCTTCGTCGGTGGTTGATCGTCAGCGTCGCCGTAATTTAATCGAAACGATCGCGATTGTGATTTTGAGTTTGATTGCAGTTCTGTTTATCGGGCTTTTTATTTGGAAGTATATGGAGTGGGATACTGTGAAAACCGATGTTGATGGTCAGGTCGACGCGGCAGTGGCAGAGGCGGTTTTCGCGAACGAAACGAAGATGGAGCAGGAGTTTGCGGAGCGGGAAAAATACCCATACCGTACTTTTACGGGGCCAGTGGATTATGGTAGCTTGAGTTTTGAATTTCCTAAAACTTGGAATGTTTATATTGCGAGTGATGCTAGTAACGGTGGTGACTTTGCAGCATATTTGAATCCGAGCGAGGTGTATGCCGTGAGCTCCACGACCATCAACGCTTTACGCGTCACTATTACCAATACACCTTTTGATAACGCAGTCAAGAGCTTTGAGAGTGCGTTGAAGAACGGTACTATGACGGTGGAGACGCGCCCAATCGGTAACTCGGTGGAGAATATTTATCGTGGTGAACTATCTAAGGGTATGCGGGGGGCGGTCACTCTAATCAAGATTCGCGACAAGACGGTTTATTTGCAGACTGACGCGGAGATCTTCTTGGAGGAATACGAGAAATTACTGCAAACGGTGACCTTTGTCGAGTAATCAATCAGTTTTCGAGCTCAATTTGAGGTTTGAACGTTGTTGTGGTTTCGACTAAGTATTGACAAAAAGCATAAGCTGTGCTAGAATAGGGGTGAGCTGCTATCGACGGCTTGATCTGTAGTGGTAAAATTTGATCGATTTTTACCAGAGTGAGGCTTGAGTAGTGGCGGGAAGTTCGACCGATAGTGTGGTGCCGTCGTGGTGCCGGATTGCGCGTAATTCAGCGTGCATGTATTGTGCAAATTGAGAAGAGATGTAGAGGTCGAGCCCGCTACGGTCTGGGCGCATGGCGATAATGGTAGGACTGGTGAGGCCACCTTGATTGAGCTCGCGCCAGATGGTGGTTGGCAAAGCTGGACCGTAATCGCGTACCCCGATGCTGATTTTGCCCTGCCGGTCGGAAATAGTGAGCTTGTTAATGCTGTCTTGATCTGAGTAGCGAATAGCATTAGTGCAAAAATTGTAGATGATACTATATAATAGTTCGGGATTGGCGGTGGCTAAGTGCTTTTTGTTTGTATAATGAGCTTGCAGTTTTGGCTGTTTGTTTTTATAAAAAGAGCTGACCGCGTCAAGCACTTGGTTACAGATTTTGCGTACACTGACTGGCTCGGTAACAAAATGAGACGGTTGATAGAGACTGGCTGCTCTGGTCAAATCGTTGACATGCTGAATGGTATGTTCGGTAATTTTGACAATTTGATGCTGGATTCGTTGTGTTTCGGATTGGTCGTTTGTGCATTCTAATAAGAGGGCTAATTGGCGTAAAATTGCCAAAGGCGTTTTCAACTCGTGCGCCACTGCCGCAAAACTTTCTACCTCTCTCCTCATAGCCTCATTATAACGAAAAAAAGCAAAAAGAGGAGACTTGACATCTTAAACATAAAAATCATTAGATCCGTTCTCTTGGCCTAATTACTAAGTACTTTTGTTTTAATTAATTTAGAATTGTTTGCATAGACCTAAGGCTCAGGTATTTGGGGCTTACTGATGGAATTTTATTTATGGTTTTATTATACATTATTACTGTCTAGCTAGGCAGCGGAGGGGGAAGGCGTAATAACGACTAGCTGCATTAGCTGGACGTACAATAAGATGATCAAGGTACAAAAAATAAGCATAACGTGTATCAGAAGAACCACTATTTGACCATAAGAAACGATAACGACCCCCTATTAAGTAAAAAGTTAAAAATCACTTATTGATATATCCATTATACCTGATTTTCAAAAATTATACAATACCAAAATGCAACATTTTTCAGAAAGTCGCCGCGGATGCCCAAGTCGTCATTTGGTCGCCAATCTCTACTTATAGAACCAACGCAATCAATAAAAATATCCCTAGCCTTGCAGGATCTAGGGATATTTTTATTGACACCACACCTTAAACGCGCGCCATAATACGGTCATGAGTGAGTTGCAGCTTCGGGCTGGATACATGAGTATAGAGTTGAGTGGTTTGCAGGTTCTCGTGGCCGAGAAAGTTCGCAATAGATACAATATCAACCCCTTTTTCTAGCAGATAAGTTGCGAACGAGTGGCGCATAGTATGCGGATGGATTTTACAAAAGTCGGAATCGCGGCAAGCCTTTTTGAAAAAATGTCGCACAGATTGGTCGGTCATTCTCTTATCTTCTTGCGTAGAGATGAACAATGCACAGCAGTGGTCAACACGCGTCGCTAGATATTCATTAAGGGCTTTTTCGGCGCGTTTAGAGATAAAACATGGCCGCGAGTTTTTACTCTTACCGCTAATCACGAACTTGCGGTTTTTAATACTATCGCGGTCTAATTTTATTAGTTCCGACACGCGAATCCCACTACTAAATAATACTTCGCAAATCGCCACATTCCGTAGCCTTGCCTGCTCGCAGAGGTTCATTCTCGGCATTTTTACGATGTCTATAAAGTCGCGTACTTCCTCGCGTGATAGCCATTCTATTTGTCGTTTTTCGTGCTTTGGCAGTCCGATGAATCCGGGATTTAATACTTCGTATCCGCGCATATCTAGCCACTGTAATAACTTTCGTAGTGCGGTTAATGCCTTACGCACTCCGTCTTGCCGTATCCACTGGCAAAGATATTCGCGATACTTTATCACATCGTCCAGTTCAAGGTCTTGAATCGCCTCTACTTTCTTGCCAACAAACCCATGCCGATTTGGTTCGCCACTACAATAATTGACGGCCAGAAGTTTCATATACTTCCAGTGCTTGACGGTATTTGCTGCCATGCCAGAGGGGATAACTTCCGCGTTGATATATTCGTCAAAAGCCTTTGCGACCGTCATGCGTTCAGTTTTTGGTTTTGCTACCTGCACCAGCTGAAACTGCGGTGCAACTGTGCCATTATTAGGCATAGACACTTGCATTGCTTGTATAATCTGCATACATTGAGCAAAAGTATTAGGGTCTATATTGAGGGTTTGCGCTAAAGTGTTTGTTTGAATTGTGGTTGGTTCCGCGACCGCTGTCGTCATTTTTACTCCTCTATACTTATTACTTTATAGAGGAAGAACAGAGTCTATTTATAGATACCGAGTTTCACCAATTTCTTTGTGCAAATTCTCCCAAAATAAGCCGGAGGACTCTTGATTGGCTTATTTGTGCGGAGAGTTGTAGCACTCCGAATCGCTTGAATGATGGAATCTCTGCCTATGTGTCGTGCACAGTCGCAGTAGAATGCCTTGCTTCTCGGTGAGTTAAACACCGCTACTAAGTATTCTGCCGCCTTGTCCACATCTAACTCCGTGGCAACTTCGGGATAGCCGTCAGCAATATCCGTCTGCGCCGTTGAGTGCGCACAATCCGCCGCGCGTTTTATATGTTCCGCGCGTATCGCGTCCAATCTATTTGTTAATAGTTGATTCATTGGCAATGAACTTTCCTTTACGGAAAGGCCAATGTCATTGTGCGAATTTGACATCTGTTCCTCCTTAATTTTTGCCACGAAAAACTCTCCGCTTACAGAGTTTTAAGCGACTGATGTTAGAGTATTCTGCTTTCAGCCAAGCGCCGCCGTCAGCATAATACAGTGATAGAGCCTTGCTTATTACACAGTCGGTTCATGACTTCCGACCATTACCGTTTCAAGCAAAAATCCCGTATCTGTTGGCGCACGAACGCGCACTCAGATCGGGATTTACCAATGACTTGTCTAGGGTCACTACAAATGTTAGTCTTATTATACTTTACCGCAATGAGAATGTAAAGCACTTTATAGGGCTATTTACTTTCTACCTCCATAATCTCAATGATGGGTGATGGTTTACGCGCTGCTGCGCGCCGTATTATAAAAGATTAGCCCACCATAGTCATGTTTAAGATTTTTATATTTACCTCTTATCATTACTTATATATTATACTCCTATATCTGTTGATATGCGAGCATAAGAGATTAAAACTATATGTGAATAACTATAGTTTTACGACTCACTTGCAGAATAATTTTTACATATTCTCATATGTTGCCTGCTTCAATCTTTTGTTATTAACAATCATGCAGACAAATGACATTACTAGCATAGCGATAACGATAGCAAATGTACTGACATTGGTGCCATACCAAATTTCCTCTGATGTAGTTGCTAAGTTGAATCCAAGTGCTGACTGTATGCCAATAAGTTCTCGATTAAGCACACTAAATGCCGCAACAAGCATGCTCGCCATACAAAATGCTAATATAACCGCTCCAATCATTAGTTCCAAGAAATAAAACAAATAGATCATGCGGACTTGCCCAGCAGTTGCCCCAAGACTATAATACAGTGCGATGTTTCTCTCGTCTTGATCGACTAGCCTAATACTCGTAAATACTACTACGATTGCTGCAATTAGCCCAAGTGCTATGGATGCTATATTGATGACGAGCTTTATGTTCTTTATAATGTATATAGTTTCAGGCGACACTCCTGCTATGATATTTACTGAATATTCTCGATTTGGCAAATTAACATTCATGAATCTACCCTTGCCGTGCTGAAAGTAGTCATATGCGCTCACATTATCGTCAAAGATTGCAATTAATGATTCGCTTTCTGTTTTTATGCCAGTTAAGTCCTCTAGGGAAGCGCTTTCGTCCTTTTGCCAATTTTCGCTTTTGCCATTATCTATTACTATCGGTATGCCTTCCGGTGTCGTGATGAACTCAAGAAGTGGATTTAGTATATTGTTACTATTGCGCTCTAATTGTTTGAATGAAAGATTCCCGACATGAAAGTTTCCAGAGTTCAGTCCCACGACATAGTATTTTGCGCCGTACGCGTCTGTAAAAGTCTTGCCGATAATTTCGTTGCGATATTCTTCGTAGTCTTTTTGCTTCTGGGTGGCATTTGTATATTCGGATGGAAAACTTTTACCAAGTAACTGCTCTCCGAGAAAAGTTGATACTAGCACCGGCGCAGCATCGGCAGGAACTTTATTCATATCAACTTCTACTGCATTTTCTACTAATTCTTTTGGTAAAATTACACTCCCAAATACACCATATTTCTCTGCATCGCCAAGCACCTTGCCGCCGTACGTCTCGATATCTTCTTGCATCGCTTGATGCGTTACTTGTGGCATAGTATCCTCTACTACCATGCCTTCCATACTATTCGTTGCTTCAATTATTACTTTACCGTCCGTTATCCGGCTTGCGAGTTTCATATAAGCATTCTCCATGCCCTGAAACCATAAATTAATTGTTAAAATAAGCCCAAAAATTACACCCATAACTGCCATAATAATCAAGTTGCGCTTAAAATATATTCTGATGTTTTTTGCGCTAATATGTAAAATATCTTTTATTCGCATATTAATCTCCTTTCAGTTTTTGTGCTATCTTTTTACTTGAGAATTGGTCAAGACAAAGTAAGAATGAAACTGGTGCTGCCAAAAACATACATAATATTACTTCGACGCACTGTAGATTAACTCCAATTAATATCGGCCAAAAGTTCGGAGCGCTAGGATATATTGTGGCAAGTTGTATTAGTAACTGCTTCCAACACACTGCCGTGGCTATTCCGGCTAGCACAAGTGCTAAAGCTATTGCAAAAATTGCCGCCCATACGCAAAGTTCCAATAAATAAGCAAAGTAAATTAGCAAAAGTTGCCCCTTGGATGCTCCGATTGAACGATATAATACAAAAGTTTTCGTGCTACTTGCGATTAAGTGCGCCATAGTGAAGGCCAAAATAAATGCCGACACCGCCACTAACACTAGACTAATCGGACGAATAAAGTCTTTGTTTTTATCACGAAAATACTTATACACACCAATCTGATTACTAAACAATTCAACTATTTGATAATCGTCGGAATTGTAGTGTAGGTCTTTTTTATCTGATTTACTATAATACTCATAGGCTTTATCTAAGCTAGAGAACTTTGCTATGATGACGGATTCTGGTATTTCTTCACCAATTTCCGCTTTTTGTTCGTCATTTAGAGTAGCAACCACTCCGCCGAATTTCTGGATGCGATCTGAAACTAAAGAATCCTTGTCATAGCTACTTGCTAGATATACTTCTCCGTTTGTTGCATCTTTTGCGTATTTTAGGGTAGTATTTTCTAAACCTTGGAATATCAATAGCGCCGCTAACAATACACCAAACAATATACCGATAGTTACTATTGTTGCTCGGCTACGCGTCTTATAAACAGTAAACTCTCGGTGCGACAGTCTAAATAGTTCTTTGAACGTCATTTGTTGCTTTCTGGTTATCCTGCATCGCTGCCGTATTCGATAGTTCGCTTGTAACTATACCGCCACGCACCGTTACGACTTGTGTTGCGAACTCCAGCACATCGCGACTATGGCTAGCAATGATAATTGTTACCCCCATTTGCTGACGGACATAATTCAAAATCTCCAAAACCGTTTTCGCATTATCTTCATCGAGATTACTAGTTGGCTCGTCTGCTAGAATAATTTTAGGACTCAATAGTAATGCTCGTGCGATACAAGCTCGCTCTGCTTGTCCACCCGACACTTCTTTGGGTAGATATTTCAAATTATCGGATATACCTAGCATCTGCGCCAGCTGTTCAGCTCTCGTTTTTCTTTCCGCTTCAGGCATACCAGCAAAAACTCCCGGTAAGGTAATGTTTTCCAGTAACGTGAATTGCGGCTGAAGATATGATCCCTGAAAAATAATTCCAATCTCATGACGATAAAAATTCGTGCGATCTTTTGCCGTCAAATTGCCGACATCTTTTCCGTCGACGATGATCTGCCCACTAGTCGGCATCTCCAATCCACCGATTAGATTAAGCAGTGTAGATTTTCCGGCACCACTTTCGCCACGCAAGACCGTAAAAAAACCGGCGGAGATATTTAGGTTTACGTCCTGAAAGACAACCTTCTCGCCGTAGTGTTTTTTGATGTTTTGTAATTGAATGATTTCCATATTCTTGCCTTTTTATTTTGGGGTTGGGGTGCTCACTACGGAGCACCCACTGTTTTTTGAGAGAGTTGAATTGATGCGCGCCAGAACAAAATGTTACAGATATTGCTTAATCTATATTCAGCTGTCTACGAAATAGCGCTTACATCAGTAGGCCCATGCCTCCACTCGTGTAAAACCGGTTGCCTGTGGCGCTGTGGCATTTTCCAAGATTATCCGATACTCCCCGGACTGGTCTGTTGACCACGTTAAAAGGCTCGGCTGACCGTTGACATACCCGCCATTTCTCGGGTCGTATTTGCGCTCAGAAGTCTGATTGCAGGTATAACGATTTCCGACATTCTGCCAAACACCTAAAAATCCTTTGCGCTGAAGTACAACCTGATATGTTCCGTTTGACGGAGATGTCGCTACGCAGTAGAACTTGATCCCACTCGTATTGATGTTGGTACCGGGGCTCATCTGCCCTAAGTCGATTACTTTTCTGCCGGTACTCTGCATCCATGTAAAATCATTGATGTTCTTTGCGAATGCCGTTGTTGCCATTACAGTGCACAACATTAATACAGCCATTATGGCTGTAAACAGGCGCTTGGCGCCTGTTTTTCTTTTTGTAGCTGTCATATAGGAAAACCTCCTTGCTAAAGGGCACGCAATATCAATCACTCTCTCGTAAAGATCGTGCGTCACCGCACATATCGAATTATACTCGAATATTCGATATAAATCAATGGCATTTTTATTTATCCATTAGACCTTCTTCACATCCTCCAGTCGCATCGCTGCCCAAATCTGCCCACGTGCACCTAACACCACTCTATCCTGTCCTTCTTCTACATCTTGTACAACATAGTAAACATCGTCATATTGTTTAAGGTGCCGTCCGTCATAATCTACTAGACGCAGTGGCCGGACATTCTCGCCCTTATGAAAAATCAGTGACTTGTTGGGACTATTGCTTGGTTGTGTTGCTGGCTTGGTGGCAGTGTTTGGAGTCGCCGTATTTTGCGGTTTATTCGCCGTCTGCGCTGGCTTGGTGGTCGTAGTGGTATTCTGGGTTAGCATGGCTTTCGGGCAGGCATAGCGCGCTCCTACTGCGTCTAGGTTGAGATAGTGCGTGCCGGTGGCGAGTGGTTGCCAGTTCGCGTCATTGACGAGGTTTTGCACTGCGTTTTTTACTAGACCTGTATGTCCATATTGCCCGGATTTATAGGAGAAAATCGCGCCGTCCATCTTCGTGCATTCCACCCAGCCGAGTTTCTGGATCAGGTAGTCCACCATCTTATCGCCGTTGCACGGTCCGTAGTCGGGGTGTGGTGCATAGTTCATTCGGATACCAGTCGCGAGATACCACGCGTATTTGGAACATTGCCAGCCTTTGCCATTATCTTTGTCGCCATCGGGAAGAATACGGTTTATCGGCAGAGTTTCCGACCCTTGCCCGACTTCTATTGCTTCGGCTCCCGCCACGATTTCCGCAACTTCTTCCGCGCTTGGTTCGGCAGCCGTTTCAGTCTGCTCCTCATCCGTGGTGTGCTTCGGAGTAATGGCTTCGGCAAAGGCGCGGAAGTTCTCCTCTACATCCTGTGCGATACCTTGCCAATCAATTCCATTCGGGTCTATCTCTAGTTCTATCGGTTCAGTATGGAGTGTATCGATGAAGTTCTTAAAGTTATTGTAGGCTTTGCTTGCATAGCCAGCACTAGCTTTTGCAGTCAGTACCGCCACTCCGCCGACACTAAATATGTCAGCCAGTTTAGACACATCTGCGCCCAGCCTAGCGCAATACCAGTCTATCAGGTTGATGGCGATAGTAATCGCACCAAGAAATCCCAGTCGCAGGATAACTTTCAGCAAATCTTCCCAGAACCTCCGCCAACTCCACTCGCGCGTTTTAGAATAAGCCACATTAAACGCACCGCTAAGCAGCCACGCGACATAAGTGACTCCAATAATCGCCGCTCCAATATAAACTGTAATAAGTTGCTCTATCATATTTTTCTCCTTTTGTGGGAACGAAATCCCGATTTATTTAACATTTTGTTCAATAACTCATACTTTCTTCATCGCTACCTCTGGATTCTTCATATAAAACTCTAAGTCGTTATGTTCGGTATAAAGTTTGCTAATGTCTATGCGGTGCGTTAGCGCCCAGACCGCGAATGGTCGGCTAGCATACGAGTTTCCGCCGAGATCTAAGAAATAATGCTTCGCGATATTCATAATTTCTTCGGTATTGTCGCTATCCGTCCGAATCGCCGTCAGCAGGTCATTGCGTTCACTAATCAAGGCTTCGCATGCTTGTCGTTGTTCTACTCGCGCTAATCGCTCCATAATCTCTTGATTTTCCGCCTTGCTTCGCGTGCCGACTTTCGCGACCGCCACTGTGCCGGCCGCCGTAATCGCCGCACAAATAATCGTTGCTAGTCCTGCGTCCATCATTCACCACCTTTCTGCGCCTTGCACTCCTCGCCGCCCGTCGTGGCTTCGCCACTCTCACCTGCGTCGCTCGGAATCGTCCGCACAAGTGCGTCCGTTTCACTCGCTTTCCTCGGTGCTGCACTCGCCGCGCGTTCCGCGGGGCTTCGTCGGTCGGCTTCGTCGCGACCCCCGACAACCTGTTTCGCGCTTTTTGTCGTTTCTTTTTTCATCTCCAACCTCCGGAAACTCTCCGGCAGTCGTAAGGCTTCCACCGCGCTCTCGTGCGTGAATCCAGCTTCTATCATAGTTTTCAGGGCTTCGGCTTGGAGTTTCCGCGTATCGGTCAGCATCGGCAGTTCATAGTTAAATGATAGTGCGAACCCCATACCGCCAAAAATGCGATTAAACTCATGTGTCAGTCGACTATAAATCTTAACCAACTTCGGATAGACTACGCGCCTTGCGAACACATAGTCAGCCACTTCCGCGCTAGCATAATTACTGTTGGAGAGGTGCCCCTTAATTTCTTCCGGCACTCCAAAGATGGTGTCTATTTTATGGTTGGCTTGATTATAGACAGCTTCCAACGTCAGCTCTTTGTTGGTTTGGGCGAACGGTGTCCATTCAATCGCTGCCGATTCCGGCTTGCCGTCTATACTGGATGTCGGGCGGTGCACATACATAATGTTGCCAGCCTTTCTCGCACCCCGGAATTGTTCCTGCATCCTATCTACGATGTCGTTATAGATCGCGACACTCGGTGCAGTGATAGTAAATTGACCAGCCGGCACTGCGCCGTTGCGGAACTGCGCGTTGTGGTATTCGGCGATAAAATCGTCCGTGGTCGCCCACTTCTTGCTCGCGATACTAGGCGAATAGCCGTCATTGATACGATACGGATTGACTGCCAGTGAGAGGGTGACTACTTCCTGCTCGCTATATGTCTTTCCGCCCATGCGATAGGTTGATACCCCATCTACGACTGATTCCGCCACATTTTCCATAAAGGTCAGCCCGGCAAAATTATCAAGGTTTGCCCCAGTCGCGAGTTCCGTGCCGTTCCGGTGCCAGACCAAGAGATAGACTTTCGGATGGACGAGTAGCATTGTGGCTAGGGTTTCCATGAAATCCGTGCCGCTCATTTCACGATTCGGCCGTGCTAGGATTTGTAGTAGTCGTGGCGCAGGGTTGATTTCTTCACCCCTGCTATTAATCGCTATGGGGTTAATCTCAGCAATCGCTTCCGCAATCCGTGCAATGTTGGGGTAAGTATTGTCGTAGCTGCCATTACGCAAGGCAAAACTGCCGCCGTATTGGTGAATGGCATTTTCTATGAATCTATCTTCGGGGTCGTGTTCCTGTATTTGATTGGTTGCTCCGATTTCACTTTTCCCAAATATCTTTTGTCGTAATTTCTCAAACATTTTTACTCCTTTTATGATTCCAGTTCCGCTCCGTGAATACTGGTGCTCGGTAGGCTAGGGTCGATTTTGTCCGCGTGGAAAGCTGCCAGCGAGAAATACACCATATAGCCATCCCATGCAAAATAAGGTTGCGTAGTAGTGTTCGTCATAGCAGTTGAGCCGTTAGCGGCTGTGTTCATGCAGGCGACGCGGTTGGAAATTGTGGCATCATAGCTATCGGACGCGTAGTTGGCTGGGGTGCGTGTCGGGACTTTCTTAGTTGTAGTATCCACAGTCGTTTTGAAGTTTGGATTATAGCCAATTTTGTTATAGGTATGCGAAGTCATAGCAGTGCGCCAGTTATCCTCGGCGCAGAATGAATTATTTCCGTATTCTATCTCGCCATATTCGCCCATAAAGTAATACTCGCCGTGTACTTGTTCATCTACGGCTACGCGTGCCATTTTACGCGTCGATACAGTATTGGTGTAGCCCAGTTGTGTCATCGTCGGTAACCCCACCCAGTCGCGCACTATACCGACAGCACAGGTGTTGTTAATAATACGATTGGCATCGCCAGAAGGATAAAGCATTTCGGTCTTGGCAAGATTATTACGCAGCAGGGTAGAAATGTAGCGGAGATAGGCATAAACACTACTAGAAGTAGATGAAAACACATCATAATCATGTTGCGGTTTAGCCCACTGACCATTAGACTGTGCCGGAGTAGTAAGGTAGGCGCGTGCGTTAGACTGTCCGTAATTAACGCGGCCATATTGTCTTTCAAAAGCATTCGGATTACTGGCTTCGGGATAGTCATAATAGTAGCAATATGGTTTAAACATATACTGGCGGCGCAGGATAACAATAGGTGCAAAGTGTGAGAGATCGCCGTCCGGGTCGGCAATCAGACCGTAGCCGGTACCAGTAGTTAGAAGTGGGTCACTTACTGGGTCGTAATATACACTGCTGTTGCCGGGGTCAACCGTCACATCGGGTATTAAGCCATTCAATAGTCCGCGTTCATTCAGCGCATCTTGGACGGCGATACTACACTGGACTTGTCCGGTATAAGTCCATGGCTGCCATTCTTCCGTGCCATATTTAGGGTTAAGCATGACTTTAGCTAGTGCCTGACGCACCTGACAAATCGGGTCAGGCAAGAGTTTGAATAAGTTAGTAGCGCGCTCGGCGAAAAACATATTACTATATCTTGGGTCATAATAGTCCGCTTCTTCGCCCTTGCCGCCTTGCTCCGTTGGCAAGCAATCTGCTAGCTCGGTGCGGAGATGATCGATTTTGACAATATAGGTAATAATCGCTACGAAATCATAGACTGCTTTTTCTCGGTTGGACTGAAAAGAACTTTTCCATGCCGTATCGCCACAAAAAACGCAGTTTGGGTTATTAGACATAATACCGTTACGACCACTGTCAGCATATTCGCCGCCAGTGCTACGCGGATGTCGCCAAAAACTGCCAAAATTAATTCCGATCTTGGAATAATCATTCATGGCGATTTGTGCATAGTTAGTAACGGTGCCGGATTCACTACAAAGTGTAAACGGATAGCGACTGGCTGGTAGGTCGTAGCCGTAGAAGTATTGGGCTAGTGTGAGCCAACACCGATAATAATAAGCCGGCACGCGTTGACGGTTGTAACTGTTCATGGCAGATTCGGGGTAGCGCGGATAGTCCATATCGTAAGCCGTAATACCATATGCTTTGACATGACTCGCAATATCGTCTGCCCCAAACATGCCGAGGCAGTCCGTGCGATTCACCTCGCTGCGTTCGTAGTCATTTTGCTTCTTGAGAAAGAACAAAACCCGCGCGAGTTCCTCAATAAAGTTTTCCGCCACATTGACAATATCCGGCATACCATAGGTATCAAAATCCTTAGTGCTAGGTGGATTATAGCCGTAGCTCCAATTGTTCGCTGTAGTCGTAAATAGATTTGCCATTAATATTTCCTAGTTCATGACTTGCGTTAAGACCGAGTTGATATTAGTGAGCATGGCCGTAAGGTTGGTTGCGTTGGCAATTGCGCGTTTCCGCGTATCCATGAGGATGTCATAGAGGGCTTTCTGATTCCGGAATACCAGTGCTAGCGCTTCAGATGTTAATATATCCTCATCCACTCCCTCTACGGTTTCTGCGAGCGACGGTGCGCCACTCATCAATCCATTTTCCGTATCAATACTGCCGGTCGTAATCTCTACGCGCCATCCAGCATAAGTGCCAATTGTTTCAAGTTGCTGTTTAAGCGGTTCAAGGTCTATCTTTTCCGTTGCGCCTTTGGCTTCTTCGGCTAGACTTTTAGCACTTTCGGCGATGGCCACCACTCCGTTTGCTGCATTCTTGGCTTCTTCCGCTTTACTCTCTGCCGTTTTCGCCGCAGATGTTGCTTCGGCTACTTTACTTACTGCTTCAGCTGCCTTGTTCTCCGCACTCTGTGCATCGCGGCTCGCCGACCCAGCCGAGGCTAAGGCAGATTTGGCGGTTGCGTTCGCGCCCTCGGCTTTTGCCTGCGCGTCGTCAATTTTCTCATCAAACTCATCATGCAAATCGCTATTCAGCGAACCAAGCGCGTCAGATACCGCCTTTGCAGTCGGTATTTTCTCGCTTTCATCTACGGTATCAGTATGGGTTTGCGCCGCTATCTGTTGTTTTAGCCTGCCCCAAGTAAGTAACCGATTTTCCTGATTCGCAATAATCGGCACACCGTCCTCGTCCGCTAATGGCATCCGGTCGCCAGATGGTAGTTCACTGAATTTGATTGCTTCCATTAGTTAAAATTCCTTTCCATTTACACTGTTTCCTTAAATTGCTCCAACATAAACATCCGCCCAGTTTCCGTGACAAGGAACTTTGCTCGGTCGCGTTCCAAGCAGAACTTCGGTCGCTCATCGGAATAAATTGCTAGTGAACAGTTGAAAGTTAGATGCTCCACTTCGCCAGTATCGTAATTTTTGCCAATACTCACTCCGTCAATACTGTAATTCCTGCCTTTCCAGCGCACTGCCGAGCCAATAATGTCTTGTGGGTTTGCCACATCATCAAAGTCATTGGGGTGCGCATGAATTGTCAGATCGCTAGCCGTGCGCCGCAGTTGCGAAGCGCGTTTTAGCCCGGCTTTGAACTTCATCAAGGCCTTGATTTTGCGTTGCCCTTTGACGGTAGTGCCGTCCACAGGGAGAAAATCTATTTCTTCTTCGCCGTTTAGAAATGCCGTGAATACTGTATTTTTCCGCATATTCTCACCTCAAAGCACATAATCTGTCATATCGTCAGTCCGTCCGGCACGCATTTCTCCAGTGCAAGCGGTAAACCTCTTTAACAGGTCTTCATTCTGCCGCACATATTCGGCCAGTGGAGTATGCGCATTTTTATCGTATTCAATCTTAAAATCTTCTACGGCCTTAGCAATAATGCCTCGTGCCTGCGCTTCCGCCTGTTCGTCCGACAAGACAGCCATCATGCGCGCAATCAGCAGTTTAATCAAAGTCAAATCTTCTGGAGCAGTCATCTCTGCTACCTCGCGACTGAGTAAATTATTAAGCCTTAGCTCTGCTATCTCGCGAAACAAATCAAAGTTCTGCGCTTCGCGCTCGTCCAACTCTCGCCCAATAAAGGCTTCGCATTCGGCTTTGGTTAAACTTATCATTTTCGCTTACTTTTGCTTAGTTCTTAATATTGTCTGCTCACACTCGCTTGTCTTGGGGATAGGCAAAGCCTATCCCATAGCCTGCGCTCGTTGTTCGCTAATCGCTCCAATGCTCTGTATCGGTTGCGCGTTCCGCGCGCCCATCACTTCGCTATTGTCGCTTTGTGGGGCGGCTACCTGCGGTATCCGCCCCAACCCTATCTGCTATCTACTCGCCGTCTCCGCTTTCGTCATTCTTATTTCCGTCAGTAGTAGAAGCACTGGCATAACCGGCACAGACCTTGCGGCCAAAGAGTGAGCCAGCCACCGGCTTTTCGTGAAGCAGGACATCTTGGTTGTAATCGTTATCAAAGGCGGAACGAAGCATGTCGCGACCATTCGGGAACAAATACTTGCCGTCATTAAAGCCGATTAAGTCCATACCGCAGTCGGTCATGAAATCAAACTCAAAGATTTTCGCGGTCAAGAGTTGCGCGAAGTTGCTACCCGGCGCGAAGACATAGCGGCCGTCATTGTCCTTTTCTAGCATTAGTCCAGAGATGAAACCCTCTGGCGCGACAAGAATCTTCTCACTACGACCCTTGAGCGCTGAGAGAGTTTTGACGGCCTTATCGTAGGCATTGTCGCCAGCAGTGTTACTGATTTTAGTCGCCACCGCCTTAGCAAACTTAGTTGCACTGTCGGTGCCAGAAGTGGCAGATTTGTTAATATCGCCAAGCATACTCCATAGACCGCGCGTACCGTCAAACATTCGCAAATCTTTGGCGCTACCAGTTGGCTCACTGCGCCCATCGCTAACGATAATGGCGCGGACGATTTCGTTGTAGAGTAGGTCGGCCAATAGTTCGCCACGCAAGATTGTGAGTTCGCCGGTAGTATCGTCAATCAAATCCTGCAAGTCAATCGGCATTTTCGCGAAGGCAATTTTCGCCTTATAGTCACGACGGACAGTTTCAAAGCCGACATTATCCTTTTTCTCGCCTTTCTTATGACCAGCACCACGACCATTGGCATAGAAGCCATAAACACTGCCTTGTAAGGCTTTGGCGGACTTCATGTGCGCAAGAATACCGCGGTCGCTCGTCCAGACTTTGAAGAAGGTCTGTTCAATCGTGGTTGGCAGAATATCGTCACCAGTGATGCCTTTCTCGGCCATTTTCTCCGCCCATGCCTTAATGACGGCGGAATTAGATTTGCCATAATTTTCCGCAATAAACTTTGCGAAATCTACATTGGCTTCCTCGGTGTCAAGATAGGCTTTCGCATTACTCGTCACGGTGATTTTCTGCGTGGGTGCTTGCACCTGCGCCGTGGCGATTTGTTTGTGGTTAGTGGTTTCGTTCATGGGTGTTCCTTTCGTTTGAGGTGATTCATTGTTGGTGGCTTCCGGCGCGCTTTCCGGGGTTGGGGCTTCGGTAGCCGGGGTAGTGGTTTCTGTATTCTTGATTTCTTCGTCTTGCATTGTCTTTTCTCCTTGATTACTTAATGCTTGGTTTGTTTGCTCTGCCAACTTCGTTGTCAGAAAAGTCTGCGATTCTTCGGAAGAATAAACGAGTTTCTTCTTCTCTCGGAATCTAGACTTTTCATTTTCTTCATTCGGTGTGTCAGGCGGATTCGGTGGCGCATTTCGGCTATTCGGATTCGTGGATTTAATATCTAGCACAAAGGCACCCCGATTACAGCCACGCGTGACGAGTGACACTTCTAGGATTTCTCCGTCTGTATAAGTCTTGGTGTCCGGCGCGTATGCACCACTGCGCCAGCCGATAGAGAACGCATTGTGTAAGTGTCCTTCGTCTATCAAAGTCATGAGATCCTGCGCATACTTGCGTTTGGAGATGCCGACCGTGAAAACCAGTTTGCCGTTCTCAAAGGTGGCGCTCCGCACCGAACCGATAACCTTATCAACTTCCCATCCGTTATGGTCTGTCAGCAGTGGCACATCCACGGCCACATTCTTACTTTCCGCAAGGTCAGCCACGCGCACCAATCCGCCGTTCTTGGTCGGCAGATAAAAGGTTGCGATTTCTACATGCTCATGCGCCCGGTCTTCACTGTTGTCGCTTGCAACAAAAATAATCGTTCGCTCCGCGGTCGTGTCTGTTTCTGCGCTTTTATTTTCATCGGTATTCAGCACCGCAACCGACTTAATCTCCGCCAGTTCTAGTGCCGTATAATGTAAATCGTTAGCATTATCGTTCATGCTTCCGATTATTGGAATACATAGGATAGGGCACAAATAAACTAATGAAAAATGTTATAATAATCTTAATAATAAGTTTTTTAACAGGAAGGACAGAAGATGTCAGAGCATCATTACCATCTCATCATTAATGACTTGCCGGAAGAATATACCGAAAAATATCCGGATTTTACAAGGCTAATTACAGACAACACTGGCCACATCAGTGTTAATTTCACGGAACCGCATACGATATCTCTTTGCGGTGTTTCCTGTGATAATTATGACGGGAAAGTTAGTCTTGAAGATGTTGTCGAATTTCTTATTACGCAAGTTGCCGGTAGAGCATACGGACACCCTGCGCCTGAAACAATTGAATTCTTACAATATTGTGAATTAAAAGAAAAACCCGACTGTGAAGACCATTTGCGAATCAGACAACAGCAAACATCCCAAGCATAAAAAATGACCCCATTACAGGGGTCATTTTAGTATTGACTTTTTATAATATGTTTGCTATAATGTAGGCATATTACCATGAGGGCAGCGCAAACGGCTAACTACCTAAGCGAAGACCCTCTTTTTATTTACTTCTTATACTCTATCTTCTTGCGTATATCTGCTGTGTCTAAATAAGTAAAGCATGAACGGCCAAGTTGATGATAAAGTGAAGAAGCCTTGTGCTGGGCCGGGAATAAAACTTTACCTAACTTATCTTGACTATGGAGATATCGCACAGTCTTGTAATAATCACCGTCACCAGAAACTAAGAAGAATTTGTCAATTTCGGGATTTTCGTGAAAGTTCCTCATCATTGTAAATACAATGTCCGTATCAACATTGCCTTTCTTATTAGAAAGCGCACTTCCATTATGCTCCCGAAACACGATGATGAATCCGGCATCCTGAATCAGATCATATAAATCCTGATGGTTAGTATCAACGCAGCCAAGAAAATAATAAGCTCTATCAATATTATACTTGCGACGCAGATATTCCCGGAACTTATATAAATCTACTCGCCACGGATCGGGGCCTGTTGAAGTTCCAAGAAAGAGATTTTGCCCATCGATAAAAGCCTGATTCCGAACTGTATGCTCCGTTTGTTTAGTCATATTTAACTCCTATAATTACTCCTTATTATACCTTATAATCCCTATTTCTTCCAGTGTAATCGCTTCGCTTTCTAGGGCGCGCCGGGGCTTGCTCCCGGCTTTTTCTGCTACTATGCCTTATCGCGGCTGCGCCCCTGACTTTCTCGTGGCGCATTCTATTTCAACGACAATGAAGCCAATACTCCGCGCCACTCGCCAGTCAGCGAACTGTGTTCGCTTGGCGCGCCTATCCGCTTCGCGAGTTCTGCGCTCCGGTATGTCGCTTCGCTCCATTCCTCCGCGCACCCCATTCCAAAATGTTATAATAAGACTAATAGTAATTTCAGAAAAGGAGTTTTTGAATGAGTCCGAAAGACCAAATCACTGAACAAGAAACGGAAAACATGGCAGATATGACTGAGGGGCAACTTGCCGATTATCTTGCCGAGAACCAAAGCGACTGTTAAAATCTCACGGCCCCATACTCTACCGCCTTTCTCTCCATATCGCGCACCGCATAGGCCAGTGCATCCATACAGTGGTCGTTGCCATCTTCCGGCTCGTCTAGTGTCTTGCCGGTGGATTTTTGCACGCGCCATGGATAGGTTAGGTATTCCTGTTCTAGTGGCTTATCAGTGCGCAAATAATGCACTTCGCGCTCTTGCACTAGGTTGATATTATACTTCTTACCATTCACTTTGCCACTAGCCGATTTATTGCAGGGAATCGCACGCAACCCGGCTTCGCACAAATCCTGTATCATTTCCGGTTTAGCATTGTCGCAGACAAACAGCCCTTCTTGCTCTGCGTTAATCTTCACGGCTTCCGCTACTATCTCTTTGCTTGTGAGATGTGTCTGATACAGACAGAGTTTAAGGTATATCGCCTGAGTTTCTGGATTTTCCCATACTCCAATAATCACAGTCGGGTCATTGTAGCCAAAATCCACCCCATATCGCCGAAATACTAGCCTCGGCGGTAGTTCGTCTTCGGCAATCCATCCGGAATAAATGTTGCCTTCCAGCGCGCCAATCTCGCCGAGTCCATACACGCGCCACCAGTTATTCGTGCCATCGCCCCGGTGTTGCAATAAATCACTCAATACGGCCGGTGGGATGCCTTCGTTATCAAGATAGGTTAGTTTCAGGAACTGCCAGTCGGTGCGCTTCTGCATTATCTCGGTATGCACCCAAAACTCATTCACCGGATTAAAATCAAGCCAAGCCATGACTTCCGTGCGCAACATCAGTTGGTCAAACACCTTATAATCCACGCGGTAGGCTTCGTTAATGAACAGATAATCGCGCCCTGCGCCCAGCGCATCGTCCGCTTCGCAGGAAAAGAACTCTATCGTCGTGCCAGTAATCTTATTCGTCCATGTATGTTTTACTTTATTGCGCGTAAAATACCGTTCACGGTGAGTGCGCTTCAACAATTTTTCCCAGTCGCGAATTGCGCCTTTCTCCAAGTTAGGGTAGGTGTCTGATACAACACTAATCAACTTATCTTCTACGGCAAAAGTTAAATCACAAAGCCGAATAATCATAGCAGTAGTCTTTCCGGCACGCGCACCGCCTTGTATGATATTGATGCGCGCATCCATCTGTTCTATCTTCTGTAATGCCGTGGTGTCCTGATACATTCTACCCCTGTTTTATTTAACACTTTGTTAAGTATTTATTTGGGCGCATCGGCTGCGCCGCCGGGCTATTCGCTACATTGGCCGCAAATTTTCCGCCCCACTAAAAGTTCATAATCTGATCGCGGCCAATTTCGCTTCTATCCCTTGCGCAAAAGCACTAGATATTAAGCACCGCCTATGGTTGCTCCGCCTTGCTCCTTTCGCGCTTCGGCCCGCTTCGCGTGCGCCGCGCGGTCGCAGGCTTCGCGCCCGACGGCGGTGTGCTGCGCGCTTCGGTCTGCCGTGGGGTCGCGCTGTCGCGCTCCTTTCCCACGGCCGCGCCCTCCGCGCGCAGACCCGGCTCTGTCGCACTTCGTGCTTGACTGCCCGTGTCGGCTCGGTCAAAGTCGCAAGCGACTTTTCCGCTCGCACTCCTTGGACATAACGGCGCACTCCTCGGACTGAGTGACACTGGTGGTTCAAGATTAGTCTGCTCAATAGACTGCTTCGGTAATCCGTAAGCCTGATTCATGGCACTTTCCCAAACTCGCCACTCACTTTCCGGCTTCTCGTAATTACTTCTATATAACAGAGTAGCAAGCCGTCGCACTCCGGGCGAGGTTTTTGGGTCGTTTAGCACTTCTTCCAGCTCGCCGTCGTCTAGGCCATTTATAAGTTTTTCTAATTTATAGCGCAAAGTATCTTCTTTTTTCCATGCGCCAGAGTGCCGCGGATTTCCACCCTCCTTGCCGAACTGCCGATTTTTGGGTGGCTTTTTGTAACCCACTTCGTCCGGAAATCCCTGCTTTGTGGGAATTTTCCGCCGACTTTTCTTGCGCGTTTTTACGGCAGACATAAAATCTCACCCTGCTCTTTAGTCAAAACTACTTCCACGCGCGGATTACTTTTGCAGACTCCCATTAGTTTGACCTGTATACCGCGCACGGTTTCTATGCCGTCATCAGGGATAACTTCAGCCTTAACGAGTGCGTCTAGAACAGAAGTAATCTGATTATCAAGATCGCGCCGCTTCATGTCTGGCTCATAAATTCTAAACTCTAGCGAACATGGCGACCATTCCTCCGCCTTAAACGCGCCACGCGTCTGTAATCGGAATTGTGCTACCATATCGCTTTCGTTGCGCTTCGCCATATCGTTGCTCGTGATAAATCTATGTCCAGTGTGCCGGTTATATCGAATAACTTTGTTATTTTTCTTACTGACGACCGCGCCTTTATATTCAATTTGTAATTGCTGCAACATTTTAGTTTCTCCGTTAATTTCAATTCTTCTGGTTCTGATAATCATGATTTTTCTACCATCTGCCAGCCTCTTTTCTGCTACTACCTAAGACTTTGATATCTGGCGGAATAGTTAAACCGCCACTATATGACTGCATAGATACCTCATATTTATCTGCTAGACAACAGCACCGCGCCAAAGTCAGACCAGCATTACATCGCAAGGCTTGGCAAAACGGCTTCCATGAACTGCTATAGTCGAAATCATGTCGCTCCCACCACCGGTGAAATATCACCATTGTGCTACCTTGTTTGACTATCACTGTATGTTTATCGCGAAAGAATATCGTCACCGCACCTGCATAGCGCACCGTGGGAACAAAATCAATGCTCGGCATAACCTCTCCTTAAATAAATCGCAAACCCACCGTGTCGCTACCAGATGAGGTAAAATAGTAAAAATATACAAAAGTATTAAATCTTAGATTCCGCGCGCGATAGTTTTTAGATTGTAGCGGTCCGCGCTCCTCAGTCAAGGTCGCGCTACGCGCTCTCTTGACTGCTTCGCTTGCGTCCGCCTTAGTTCCAACTATCTCGCGCGGCGGAATCCTGTAAAAGCAAATCTTGTGGGGGCAGGATGCGTGGAGGTGGCGCGCTTCGCCTATCGGCTTGCGCGCCGATCCTGCCGCCGCAGTATCTGCTTTTATGGTTCGCAACTCGCGTCCATGCGCTCGCATTCTTCTATATATAGTCGTTCCGCTTCTTTGTATTTTATGCGGCCGAAGTATTTCTTCGTTCCGATTGCTCCGGCAATTATAATTGCGCGCGGGCAGGAATTATATTTTACAAAATATATAGGTGAATACAGTACATTATCTGCTTCGGGCATCGTTTTCGTTCTCCTCGTCTTGATATTTGTTAATATCTGTAATAACTATCGGCACACCTTTGTCGGTCTTAATTGTGCCATCAGGGAAGTGTAAAAGTTTACCCATTTTCTCGCCCTCCGTCAATCGCTCGGAAATAATAAAGCCATTCTTCTGCGTGTTTTTCTCTGGACTGATGTGCGCCCAGACTAGTACGGAAAGCAAGCGGCGCAACCGTAAACGGACAGATAAAAGCAGAAACCTGCAATTCGTCACAATCGCCAATCCCGACATAATATCTACTATCAAGAGTTGCCTTGCGTTTATCGCTTGTGAGATAGATTTTATAATCTTCGGAAATATCTCGCCGCAGAATAGTTAGTACCTCTAGTAGTTTTAAGTCGCCGAGTTTAGCGGTTTTGCTTCTGGTATTTTTTGCCATTTTTACCTCTCTTATCGCTGGCACGATTCGCCGCACAACCTGAAATGAGTTTAATCTCATATTAAGCAAATACTTGAATAAAGAGTTTTTAACTTTTACCAAATTGTAGTGGTACTACGCGCGCTAATGGGCTTCGCGAGTTAAGCCGTTATGCGGTCAATCGCGCCAGTGATAGTCTTAAATTGTTAATAATTGCACGGACTATCTTGGCGCGCTCGTCCGTTAGGTCGCGCTGGACTTCGTAATGAACCCTAGACAAGTCATTTAGTAAGCCCGATTTTTATCAATAAATAACCACCGCCTTTTTACAGGGGTGGTCGTTATCGTGTTCCATGCGTAACCGTAGATGCCAGAACTCCTCAAACGACCGCTATTGATATTAACGTCCCCGCTGCGAAGACTTCTGATAGTTTACGGTTTATGGCGACAAGGTTTTGGCCATGGCCAGGATAGGTGGTAAAAATTGCTCAAGTTGGTTAATTTTAGCGCTAAAGGCCAGCGAATTACTAAGCATTAAACGGATAATTTTGATTTCGTTAGCGCTAAACGCGCCATGAAGATGTGGATGAAAAGCTTTTTCGGTGATATCCCAGTTATAACGGATTTTGGGGTCTAGCGTTTGGCCTTCGGTATCACGATAAAGGTTAATTTCTTCACCGCTAACTCGAGTAAGGTTGAGCAGGAACCAGGTCAAAACCGTCTCGAGCTCGAATGAATGGTGAAGACCGGAAAGGCTTTGACTGAGAAGCGAAAAATGCTCCGGACTGTTGATTTGCTCGCTTGCATGTTCAAGCTGGCGTAGAATTTTGGAGGCAAGTTCTAAACGCTCAAGGCTATTCAAAATATTATGAAAAGAATTCAGCATGCGGGCGCCGGTGAGAATCCCCAGGCCGGTTGAATGGCTCTGATGAACAACGACGTCGCTGATCAAAAAAGGTTCAATGCCGCCGGCGAGACGTGATTTTTCCTTGCGGACGCCTTTAGCGAGGACGGAAAATTTGCCTTCGGGACTGAGCAGGTTGAGGATGCGGTCGTATTCGCCGTAGTTGGTTCGACGTAGTACAATTGCTCTAGTGCGCAAATCATTTGGCATAATTTCGCTCCTGATGGCGGTCGAGCGCTTTTTGGATCGCAAGCTTGGTCGATTGTGGTGTTATTTCTTCTATGTACAGAGTGTCTACTACGCCGTAATGCTTCAAGTCGTATTGCTGAAGGTTGATTGTAGCTATAAGCAGAATAGGAATTTGGGCGGTATCGTGATAGGAAATCAGCTCATTGAGAAAGGTGAAACCGTCTGGTCCGCTCGGAAATACGTTGAGAATGATCAGCGAGGGTAAAGTATCGCTCAGGGCTGCCATGGCAGAGATCGCATCGCGAAAACAGAGGATTTCAGCCTCTGGGTCGGCTTGTGCCGCTGCGCGCTGTAAGCAATCGGATAAAGTTGGGTTTTCCTCCACAATTATAATTCTGGACATATTTTCTCCTCTCCCTCATTATAGCTTATTTTATTAAGCGATCGATGGCTTTTTGCATGCTTTGTATTCTTGATCGCGGCACCCAGTTTTCGCAGCGGGTACGTCAATATCAATTACGGTCGTTTGAGGGTCTCTGGCATTAGCGGCTACGAATGGTCGTCCCTGGCTAATTCTTCTGATCTTCGTTATGCGTACGTCCTCGGCTTCAATGCGTCTGGCGTCTACCCGTCCAGCTACTACGGCAATCGCTGGTACGGCTTCCCCCTCCGCTGCTCGAGCATAGACAGTAATAATATATGGTGTAGTTAATATTGAAGTGGGGTGCTGATTATTGTGTTTTTGAAAAGATAGTTTGCAACGATGGTGTTTTATGGGGATGATTTTTTTGATATATTGCTATGCCTGCGGCGGCGTATTGGCGCTTGACTAACAATGACGAATCCGGAAGTTCTGGTGTCTCGCCAATTCGAGCGGGGAAGGAGAGCACAAGTATGCCGTTTGGTTTGAGTAGTTTTGGCAACTTGAGAATTGTTTCGATTCCAAAATGATCATAAGGTGGGTCAGCAAAAATTAGATCAAAAAAGTGTAAAAAACGGGGATTTTGGGCGATTTTTTCGACTTTCTCGACTAAAACTTGAACGGATTGCATGAAGTCTGTATTGTTTGATTGTGAGGAGTTTTTATTGCAGTACGGTGCTGGTTTTAGATTTTGGAGTGTTTGCTGGAGGGTGCGGGCGGTTTGCGGGTTCTGCTCAATGAAATAAACGCTTTTAGCTCCTCTCGATAGAGTTTCGATACCAAGTGCTCCGGTGCCAGCGAAGGCGTCGAGCACCACTAAATTCATAAAAGGCTCTCTTTGATCTATGCTTTGCAAAAAATGAGATTGCAAAATATTAAAAAGCGCTAATTTTTCGCGGGCACCCATAGGATGCGTAGAAGAACTGGGCGGAGATAAAATCGGTTGCTGTTTATAGCGTCCGGATATGATGCGCAAAATTGGTTTCATTTACTTATTATTGTAGGCAATAGGGAAGCGGTTGTAAAGAACTGTGAAACTGATGCTATATCTTATGGCTGCTTCGAATCACCCTACTTAAACACATTCGTCAACACAAAGTTCACAATCGCAAA
>CANENS010000014.1 GCA_947428935.1 uncultured Candidatus Saccharibacteria bacterium
ACTGTGCATTCCATCGTGTGAAGGCTTAGTTTATGGTAATTATGTAACAAGGCCCTCGATTAGATCTTGACTTTTTACCATAAGTGTGATAGGATAGAGATAAGCTGCTAGTTTCGGCTGGATCTGTAGTGATGCGATCAACTAAATACGACTCTTTACCACAAACTAAAGGGGCGCTTCGGCAACTGCCTACCAGCAACACCACGGATAATGGGTCGTTCTATGCACTGCTTGCTCCATATGGCATTGCTACGGGAATTAATAGCGGTAGTGTGACTGGCACTGGAACGGACGGGAAGAGCTATAATATTGCCTAAGCGCCCCTTTATTTCGTTCGCAGCGGGGAAGTCAATATCAACGTTGGTCATTTGGGGGCCTCTGGCATCAATGGTTACGGGCAGTCGTCAAGGGCTCGTTCTTCTGATGTTCGTTATGCGCACCTCCTCGCCTTCAATGCATCTGACGTCCGCCCGTCCAGCAACGACAATCGCTGGTACGCCTTCCCCCTCCGCTGCCTAGCTAGACAGTAATAATGTGTGTTTCAAACATAAACATAAACATAAATAAACATTATGACCGTACGGTTGGGTCTAATAACCAAGTCTTTTGGAACTGATGGTAAGATTTTTCTCACCTGAAGGATCGAAAAATCTTAGCCAAGGAGTCAAGCTCCATAGTTCCAAAAGTACTTAGCAATTAGACGAGACATATTATCACGAATTCTTATGTATGTCAGAAAGACTCAGTTCGGGGATGCTTGCTTTTGTGAAATTCTTATAGTGACCATACGTGAAATGTCTTGTAACAAGATGTGCGCCTAGTTGCTAATGGAATGAAGTTTAGCCAAATGCTGACGGGCTTTTTCGGTAATTGCGCGGCCGCGCGGAGTCCGTTCGATGAGGCCGAGCTGCAATAAATACGGCTCGTAGTAGTCCTCGATCGTAGCGGCCTCATCGCCGGTCAGCGCGGCCAGAGTATTTAATCCAACCGGGCGCTCGCCATAATTCTCCAGCATAAGTTCAAGCATATTACGATCGGCTGGATCAAGACCCAGTTCGTCGATTTCCATCATCGCGAGCGCCCGGGTAGCGAGCTCGACGTCAATAACTCCATCGCCATGCACATCGGCATAATCGCGCACCCGTTTGGTCAAACGATTAGCGATTCGCGGAGTTAAGCGCGACCGCGTGGCTAAGAGCCCGGTCGCCTCGTCCGAAATTTCCGTGCTCAACAGCTTCGCCGTGCGCCCGATAATGCGTTTAATCTCTGGCAACTTATAATATTCGAGGCGATGGATCAGGCCAAAGCGGTCGCGCAGCGGTCCCGCCAATGAGCCAGTGCGGGTAGTCGCGCCGATCACAGTAAACTTTGGCAAGTCGAGCCGCACCGAACGCGCCGCTGGCCCTTTGCCAATCACGATATCAAGCTTACAATCCTCCATCGCCGAATACAAAATTTCTTCCACCGCTCGACGCAAGCGATGAATTTCGTCGATAAACAGCACATCACCCGGCTGTAGATTAGTCAAAATCGACGCCAAATCACCCGCACGCTCGATCGCCGGCCCTGAGGTCACCCGCAAGTTCGCACCCATCTCGTGCGCAATTACATTTGCCATAGTGGTTTTTCCTAACCCGGGCGGCCCATATAGTAACACATGGTCCAGCGCCGAACCGTCGGCCCGTTTTTTGACCGCATCAATCGCCAACTTCAGATTACTCTTCAGTCTTTCCTGCCCAATATACTCCGCAAAGGTAACTGGCCGCAACGAAATCTCATCGGTTTGCTCACCGGACTCGTCATCCAAATTCGTATCCACGATCCGATGCGGCTCTTTTTGATCCGCGCGCGTCTGCTCCTCCGTTTCTATGCTGCGTTCAATCCCCATTTTCAGTCACCTCTTCTTATCTCTATCCTAAATTATACTTGATTTATCCCCGGAAAGCAACTCTCCACCACCCACAGCAAAAATTTCTTCGGTTCGCATTTTATCCTCTTTTTTATTAGATTGGAATGCTATTTTTTAGGTTCTAGTACTCCGTTATTTCAACGGATATTTTTGTTATAACAGAAGTATACGGTTCAACAAAAAGAAAATTGGTTGTCGTAGGTTCAATTCTAAAATTCATTACACTAGTGGTTGTATTTTGTTTTCTTTCTGTTATATACTGCTTTCGAGCATACCAATCTTGGCTCCAGTACATTGAAAAAAAGATTCAGGGTGAGGATGACAAGAACCTCTATCACATTACCTTTGGAAGTTGCTGAAAAGTCTGCGCAATCGTACGCAGACTTTTCAGCAAATAGTGATTGTTATTATCATGAATAAAGATAATCACTAAACCACAACAATTCAATTGTATTTTATTATTACGATTATGCCTAGATTTTTTCTGAAATTACTTTTCTGTCTGAAGTTTTTTCGGAAACCACGGTCATGCGAGGTGGGGGGTTGGGTGCCCATTTCGAAAGTGTTCAAGATTCCCAAAACCGCATTTCACCTTTCGCGAATTTTACTTTCGTATTCGATGATCATACTCCGACGTTCCAGAAACATACTTTTGTATGAGAAAAGTATACTCCGGGTTCGGAAAATCTTACTGAAAAATGTTTTCGAAATCACCCCTGGGAAAGTCGACATTTTAGACCTAAAAATAAGTTTACTCGTAGCATCGAAAAACTTACTCAGAGTTTTACAAAGTTTACTCGCGGCTTCAAGAAATATGCTGCGGCTTTTAAACAGCGCTTCCTCACGGCTATATTCTTGCCTACAAGTATGTAGCCGTGAGTTGATAAATCTCTTAGGCTTCGGAATTTAGAGTCGGCTCGCTATTGACTTGCTCAAAGAAAGCACGCGGATGATCGCAGACTGGGCACTTTTCCGGAGCCTCCTCGCCCGCAAAGACATAACCGCAGTTACGGCATTTCCAAATTGTGATCTGGTCATTCTTAAACACGATATCATGCTCGACTTCGTCGTGCCACTTTCGATAGCGATTCTCATGTGTCTTCTCAATCGCCGCTACTTGTTCAAACTTCTCCGCCACATCATCATAACCCTCAGCGCGTGCATCCTCGGCGAAATGCTTATACATATCAGTCCACTCGTAGTTCTCACCCTGTGCTGCAGCCTCGAGATTAGTCAGTGTATCCTCGACTGCGCCACCATGCAATAATTTATACCAAATCTTGGCGTGTTCTTTTTCGTTGTGTGATGTTTCATCGAAGATTGCAGAAATTTGCTCGTAGCCGTCTTTCTTCGCACGGGAAGCAAAGAACTGATACTTAATCGCAGCCTTCGACTCGCCAGCCAAAGCGTGTTCCAGATTATGCCAAGTTTTACTATTCTTATCAATTTTACTCACCATTTTAACTCCTTTTACTTTTTAGATTATAGCGCAAAAATCGCCGTCTGACTAGATGTGAAAGTTGCAAAAAATATGCGAGTCCTGGCTGCCCTGCTCCATATTCTGACCCCCTGAACTACCACTCAGGGGGTTGGGGTCAATACTAGGGCTAGAAAGTTGGATTGCCTTTCTTATTGTTATTATTAGGACATTTTCCCTCTTCGGTCCAACAATTGTTTGTGATGTAGAATTCCTTGGAAAGTGAATCGTCGCCTTCTCCGCCAAGTTGCAAAGCATATTCCGGCACCGGGAAACCGAGATCAGCTGGGTCAATACGAGCCTCAACGCGGCGCACTAACTGGTTGGCGCGGCCGGTCGAATCAACTTTTATTTGTGCTCCTTCAAACGGCACGATATTACCGTACGAATCCTTTGCGACGACAGAAAAATCGTTACGCTGGCCGTCGTTGTAAGTGTTTGAAACAATCAGAAGAGCATCGCTGGCGCCTTTTTCACTGAAAAGATCATCTACTTCAAGGACTGCTTTACACATGTAATCCGTGGCATTTGTATTGACGCTGACGGAAAATGGTTTATTTGGTTTATTGTTGCCGTCTTCCGCTGTGGCCTCTGCGGCAGCCTTAATTTGCGCCTTGGTAATATTGGTGACGCTTTCACCTTCGCCGTTAGTGCTATTAGGCAAAAGCACCATGGTACTCTGCCCCCAATAATCACTGTCTTCGAAAACAGGAATCTCAATCATGCTACCGGCGGCCACCAACGTCAAGGTAATCGTGGAAGGTATGCGCTCCTTATCCATTTTTTCAAATTTGTCTCCACTCACGGTTCTTATCGACTTATTTCCTTGATTGCCAGGAGAAAACCAGTTGAATTCGATCGTCTTAACATCGCCTAAAGTGCTCGACAACTGCCCAATTGGAACAATCATGGTCGGTCTGGTTGCGTCCAAGGTTGCACGAAAGTCCTCCGTCTGGTTACTCATAGTTACACAAGTATATGCTTGGTCGGTGGACTCACCTTCCCCATTCGACTGTTCAGTAATCAGAACCTCTCCCTCCACGTCTTCTTCTTCGATTTTTCCGAGAAATTTCATCATCTTCAGGCAGTCATCCCCTGTGTCAACTATCCCTGGTTTTCTTTCATGCTCCAATTTCTCACATTCATCCCTACTACCACCGACCTCTTGCCTGCAACCGTTTTTGATGTATTTTTCGTATGCCTGCTTAGCGTCCTCGACGCCGGCCAAAGCCGCGTCGTAAGCTGAGCGCGAAAGGTCGTCGTCACTGCTTTGACCAGCTTCGGAGAGAATCACGCTCACAAAACTCAAAGTGATCACGCCAAATAGGATAGTAGCAAAAACTACGACATAAATCGAAGCTGCGCCTTTTTTCGTTTGGGCGAAAAGGTTCTCGTTAATGGCCAATATTTTCATCTGATACTCCCGCCGTCCTTGCGGCAAAATTAAATTTATTAATCGCACAGTAATTAAAATCGGAACTTAGACTCTGGAGGCTGCCGGTGTTTTCTACATCGCAATAGTCGCCATTCTTCGTGATGTCGATGCCTCCCTTCTTTGTGCCAAGGATGAAGGTACCGCTCATGAATCTGCGAAATCTGGCCTTCTCTATGGTGATCGGGAAAATACGCAATTGATAAAGCTCGAGCGAGAGGTCAAAATCAGTCAAAAAGTTAGAAACTGGTTCTGAAACTTCGTATGGTGTTCCTTCGCCAGTGCTTTCGCCGTAGCCAGCAGCAGGAATTTTAGAAATATCTATAAGGATGCCTCCGTTGTACTCGTTTGTCTTTGCTGGTAACTGTGGCTTGTATTCGCTATCTACCATAGCTGAACAGACCCGCGATCTAGGATCCTCGACCCTAACCAGATGGATTCCATTATATTCCTTTTCTATGGAACCATCTTTATCGAAGTAGCGTAGCTTGATGCCAGCATTCTCCCCGCGCGACAGTCCCTGCTTCGTGTTCCAGATGTAGGAATAATCTCCCGTACAAAATATCCCGCCGAGTTGATTGTCATCAACAACGATTTCTTGGAAAACGAAATAGAAAGCGTCTTCGCCCTTACATGTGTTACTAACACCGGAATTCATTTTATCACAAAAACTATTGGGGCTACTTGCCTGGCCTTTGCTAATCGCCCGCGTGAATTCATCGGTCAAGCTACGACCAACGCTATTGACCGCCTTGAGCGCAAGGCCCTTTTGATAAATCGCGGTGACATTCGTGATAATAATTGCGATTGTAATCAAGAGAACCCCAACAAAAGCCATAGAAAGAGTTAACTCAACAATGGTAAAACCAGATTTGCTACCGGAATAGAAAGCTTGGCAGCGGCTTGCGCGTAACCGATCCTTTTTTTGGTGTTCTTTCCTAAATTTACTCATGTTTCAACCTTATTATTCCTCATCATCCTTATTATAAATACGGATAACAGTATCAAGTTTCGTCGGGCTTTTACTATTTGGTGGATACCAACATGCTTGGATATAGAAATCGTAATATGCCCCACTCCTATCCTTTACTGCCAAATCCCACATTCCCTCAACACTAGAAACTGTAGTGTGTTCCGCACTATCAGTGTTAAGGCCTATGTCAGTACTGTTGCCGACGCCCATAGGGCCATTATTATAAACAATGCGCGAGGATATTGGTGCTGCCTTGAAGAAATTGCCGTGATTAACGGATATATACGATTTATTCATGTCATCCGTCTGGAGATTACGAATATTTAGCACAAAGGCTTTTGCCTTTTTCAATGCGGTATTGTCGTTATTATAGACGTCATCACACTTGTCGATCTGAGAGAATTTAAGAATATCGCTGCTATCGGAATCCACTGCGTTCCCCGTGATCTTTTCCCAAAGGTTTTTGAGACTGCCAGTATCCCCGGAGTTTTTCGCTTGCGCGACAAAACGAATTGCTTCGGCCTGCGCATTAATTTCGTTGCGCACCGTCGTTAGTTCCAAAGTACCCTCAGCCTTACCCAAACCTAGGTTCATCGAAGAGATCGCCAATACTGCAACAAAGCAGAAGACTGCCATAGCAAACATGACCTCAACGATCGTATCACCACGCTTGGTTCGCGCGTAGAAGTTCCGCTTACTCTTTTCCTTTTTTAGCGACATTGCCATACTCCTCCTGCAGCACCATTATCCTTCAATTTTAAGCTTTCTTCCTCCGTCAACATGTTCACTCCAGAACTATTACGCGCGTTTTCCTTGATCCTGACTCCGCGGACAATTGAACTGCCTTCAGACTTGACACAAATATCGACGTTCTCTGACAAGAATTCTGGGGGATTTTTTTCTAGATCTGTTCTAAGCTGAGCGCTTGCATCAGTATTATTGCAGCTTGATTGACTGCTAATGTCATAAGTTTTATCTCTATAAAAACGAGTGTGAATCGTACCGGAAGACGGCGAGCGAGCAATCAATAAAGTGCCTTTAAACGCGCTCGAAGAACCGCTGGCAGTGTCGAGCATTGGAGCTACAAGTCTCGCTTCGTAACGTACTTTATAATCAGCCACCGTGTCGCACCTAATCATTTTTGTATTGTTCTCTGTGCCAGCAAGGAGATCCTCAATGAAATCAGAGCTTGATGTTCCGGATGATAAAGTCGCCTTTCCTACAACAGTAGCGCTATAGACATGTTCGGAGTTGCCATTTAGACCAAAGACGAGGATTTTGCCATAAATTGCTTGCTGGGATTGACCGGCAGTCATCTCCCCAGTCGATTCGCTCGTATTCCAAGATTCTGGACTCAGAGCCTCATTATAATTTTGGCGCAGATATTCAGCAAATGAACGATAGGAGTCGGTATAACGCTGTTGCTCAATGTTTCGATAAGTACCACCCAAAACTCCGACCAACATCAAACCCGTGATTGCCAAGACCAACATAACTTCGATGATGGTGAAACCGCGTTTAGTTTTTTGATTATTTTTTTTAGAATAAAACTTTTTCATAATCTTTTCCTAATACCGGGGCGGCAACTCCTTGATATATACTTCGTTCAAATTGCTCCCGAATTTACCCGACTGCGCATAACTCCAGAGATAAGCGTCCGCACGATAATTGAAAATCTCGGCTGGCTGTTGTTTGCTATTATCATTATTTGCTCCAGTAAGGTTGGTGCCGATATCAGAATTCGCCTCGGCGCCATAGCTACGGTTTAGCTTAATAGCATCTGCGATAACAGGACCGTTAAAGATCAATTGTTTTGCGCATTCTTGGTTGGCTGCACCGTTCTTAATGCTAGCCGCGGTTCCAATGACAAGGTTTCCGGTTGATAGACTCCCGCCTCCGTTCTGAAAGCCGCCAGAAAGGCTGGTCTTGGCGCATGTATCGATCGTTCCGTCCGCGATAATCCAGGCGTCGATACGAGTAACATTACTCGCGATGTTGACGTTATTCGCAAAGATGATAACTTGTGGAATGTCATTGATACTATTATAGGTATTGCGATTTTCAATATTGCCTAGAAGATTCAAGGTGTCGGCATGGTAAATTTTAGTTTCGGTAGAGGTAGCAGGGACAACTTCGCCGCCCCAATCACCAGAGAGCTCCGTCGTCACGTGATCTTTCAAGCGTTGCCACAATTGTTCTTTCACGGTGCTAGCTTCGATGCCGGCATAGCCCAAATCCTCTTCCTTATCTACATTATTGGCGATGGTGAGCGTAGAATTTTGCAGAAAATCATTCACGGCTGACGAACCGGTAGCCAAGGAAGCACCAGAGCCGAATTCCTCTGCGCGCTTATTCGCAACCGCGAGATGTTCAGACCAAGAGCCATAAAGTGTGGTCGGGTTGGCGCTTTTGTCAGTCACAGTAGCCTTCGCTAATGTCGTATCGCGGTATCGCTCTGCACTCAAAGCTTGGATATCGCCATTAGAATAGAGATTGCCATTCCAAACCGCCAGGTTTGGTTTCTTCGCCACGGTGCGACAAGCCGGCTTGGCAATGAACCAATAGTCGCGCCCGTCTTCATAGTGCCAATCATCTTCCCCACCTATACGATAATTATACCAATACTCATATTTATAACCGACAGTATTACAGTATTTATCGCCAACCCTATCCGAGACCACAATGTTAACATTCTTCTTATATGGCTCACCGGTGTAAGTTTTTACTTCGGTTCCGGAGCTAATGTCTTTCGTCTCTAACTGGTTGCAACCGACAGTAGCTAGAGCGTGCTTCCCCGGATAATTACATAAGTTGTTAGAAATGTTTGCGGAATGACGAGCCCACTCCTTAACAGAATCACTATTATAGTCTTGATCGACTGGAACTTGATATAGAATCGCCTGGAATTTATTCAAGCGCCGGGTTGCAATGCTTTTTGCCTTGCTAGCCCAACTTACGACTGCGCCTTCACCGGCGTACATCACTGTACCATCGGTACTGCCTTGTGTAGTTACGATGTCACTACCGTTTTCTGGTTCTGGATCCTTCGGGCGAGTGATCCGGACGCAGTTCCGCGAACGGCCGCGGCCTGTACCCTCAACTTTGCTAGTAAAATCAGTGTACGTTACCCAGTTTGGCCGTTCACTAGTGCCCTCATTCTTACTTTCATCATGGCGCTCCCAAGTCACTGTATATTTCGCTGGTTTATAGTTGATCCTTTGACAAACAGTCGAAGTTTGTCCAGGTTCTAAGTGTACAATGATCGACTTAGTCTCGCTAACTAGCTTATCTTTATTGTCGGCTTTATTATTAGTGCAAAGCCGACCACTACCAGTTTGATCAGCCGGCAAAGCCTGCTTCTCGCCGCCAACTGTATATTCAACTTCCCAATCTGTACAAATATCGTTATTCACTGCACTATAATCAACATTACGCAAATGCGACACTCCGCTGGTGTCCGGATGCGAATCATACAACGCATCATTATAGTTCAAACGATGTCGAAAAATTACTCGCGTATCTTCTCTGTCAGTACTCAGCTCGATTCGAGAGTTAACTTTGTTTGAGGAAGTTTTATACCCCATATGGCCATTACTAGAGTTTCCATTCGTGTCTAAATCAACCTGAGTCGGGCCATCAGCGTCTGGCACAATCGCGACGGTTCGCGAGGTGAAACGTCCGGAATCGGTCTCATCATCTAGCCAGTCACTGTCAAAACAGAACCAAGCCGTCGTGTTCCAATCTGGATTGATGCCAGGGTTCTCGCTTTTAGCTATCTCAAAGGCATTCTGCACATCTTCCCAAGGAATGGCGCCCGGGGGAGTGCCAGCATAACCGTAGGAACCTTGGCCATATGGCCTCACCACCATCCTTGGTTCTGCGCCCCCCATTTGCCTACCCTCGAATGAACCATTACTAAATACTTCGAAACCGAGATAATAGAAGCCGCCCATTTTCTTACAGCCAGTTACGGTAGCACCCGGCGTAACCGAATTTCCCGGCATCGTAATACTATCGGAGTCGGCAGGATAATAACGCCATGCCACTCCTGTGCAAGTATCCCACCATGAGTATGGGGCATCAGAATAACAACCGCCACCATTAGCGCCAGGAGCGCCACCGTAATTCATGTCGGCCCAGACATTCCTTGGTGCGAAAAAGCATGCGCTCATGATCATTAAGAAACAAGCAACTGCGATTTTTTTAATTCTGGACATTAGTTGTTTACCTCCTGTAGACTCTCCGCTACTTTTACGGATTTTTGACGATACTCATCGGCAAGGTTCTGCTCACCTTGTTGATAATAAGCATCGGCGCAAACAGTATAAAGTGACTGTTGTTGCTCGGCTGATAAAGCCTCTGCTTCTATTCTACTACAAATCGCGGTAATTTCCTCATAATTAGCTTGATCGAATTGATAATAAATCTCCGCCAAGCGCACTTGATTTTGCAAATTTTTATCCGTGGCTTGGTCCATAGCCATGGCAAAAATATCCTCGCCCGTCTCGATTGAGCTCGGGCCGGCGTCTTCGGTTTCAAATTCAAAATCGACGGTTTCACCATTCTCAACCCGATTCGCCAAATCGCGCAAATTATCAATTTCCGTGTCCGAACCGTCAGTGACCAAAACCGTCGTTCCTTCTTGGTCCGAAGTCTGCGAACCGGAGAGATTTGCCACCACAGGCCAAATAATAATCCCCAAAACCGCCAGCCCTGCAATCACCACCGCAGCAATAATCAACATTCGCTGCTGCTTTTGTTGCTGATTACGCTTCTCGGCATGTTTTTGATTCTGGACGTAAAACGGGTCTTCTTTTTTTGCTATTTTCTCGCCGATTTCTTGCGAATGGAATTTGATTTTCATATCAGCTTGATTGCGGTTCTCTGCAGTGGTCTTACCTTGATCATAGTCTTGAGCTGGTTTTTTATTACTTGGCAGCGACTCCCCTGAGTTGCGCAGACGGTTTTCGTTCGAGTGAATTGTTTTTTCAACGCCCGAGGAGGATTCTTCGTTGTCTGAAGCTGAATTTTTGAGGTTTTGACTTTGGTCTCGACTTTCAGTATTTTGAGTCGGTTTTTCGCTGTTCGGAGTATAATTTTCGCCGTTTGGAACATGTTTTTCATCTTTTTTGGTTAGATCTTGGCCTTTCTGGGTTAGATTCTCACCAAAAAACACTTCTCGGACCTGCGAACTTTGAGCCTGCGCAGATTTTTCCGGTGCACTAGCACCTTGATTTCCCGGCTGAGACGAGTTTTCGTTCGGCTGTACTCTATCCATATTTTTATTTTAGCATAAGTTTTCTAAAAACATAAGCCTGTTTCTAAAATTCGTGATATTGATGTTGAAACATCATTATTATGCTTTTCAATACGGCCTTTTTGCTAGTTAAATGATTTTTTGAATATTTTAGATAAAACAATAAAGGTTCAGTGTAACAAAAAGGAACAATCTTGCAGAATAGTAGTTGAAGACAAAACTATAGCTACAAAAGGAAATTGCTCCTATGACAAGTATAGCATTAATCACTCAGAACTGTTCTATAATGCAGATAACTATTTGTTCTACTGTTCTGGCCTGTTACACTAAGCCTGAGTGTTGTTGGTAAAGCCTCGCCAAAATCGGAGATTCATGTTACAATGCAAGGCAGTGGAAGCCGGTTGGTTTATCCATTTAATGCCCTTTTGGTTTTTGGCAAGGCGAGCGAGCTTTTGGTTTTGAGCACTTTTCGGGATCTATGCAAGAATAGAGCTTCAGAAAGGCCTTAGGCGCAGACAGTTCAGCTTTGAACTTTGCAAATAATAAGGGTAGGAAGTCAGCCTTGAGGACTTCCTAAAATACGCTTGGGGGCGTAGCTCAGGGGTTAGAGCAGGCGGCTCATAACCGCTTGGTCGTTGGTTCGAGCCCAACCGCCCCCACCAAGAAAGTTTTTTGGTGGCTTTTGAGATAAAGTAGAGAAACTTGTGTTTTTACGCAAAAATTTTACCATTTTTGAGCATGGCTATTCCGCAAAAAAACAAAGCCCGTTTGGGCGTTTTTAGGAAAAGGACAGAGTAGAATCGCTTAGCTTCGCCAGGCGTCTCCACTCAGGCTAGTGTGCTATAATATTATTATGGCTGATTTGAAGACTAATCTGCGCAAATTTCGCTACTTTTTGAAGTATGATTTTTTCACTTTTGACAATGTGGTGGTGTTGGTCGCGGTGATTTTTTGTTTGATTTGGACTTGGGGCTCGATCTCGGCGATGTCGCGCAACTGGACGCTGGCGCAAGAGCTGATGAATCGGCAGCGCGAGCGGGCATTATTAGAGCTCGAAGTAGAAACGCTTGAGCTTGAAAATGATTATTATGCTTCTGATGAATACCAGGACATCGCCGCGCGCAAATATCAAAACAAGAAGTCGCCGGGCGAGACTATGATTTATTTGCCGGAAAATACCGAGGAAGCGAAAGCAAAAGACGCCGGCGAGGGCGAAAAGAATAATGAAAACCTGTCGACCGCCGCGATGAGCAATTTTGAGCAATGGATGGCCTTTTTGTTTGGAATTTCATTCAGCAAGCCGGCGGAGGAATAGATCAATTAGTATCTGTTCAGTATAGTGCCATTTTTCATGTCTGCGGCAGATCGTCATGACTTTGTTAGCCCGATACCAGATCCGTCGAGCTCTATCGACAAGCCTGGTATAGGACTAAGGAAGACTAAGCACCCACCATAACAGGGGGCAGGGGGCGGTTTGCTCATAGCTAAGGATGACCAAAAACCCACAGCGCCCCTGAGGGACGCTGTGAGAAATGCGCAACTTTAGCGCAGTGAGCGACGGCTAGCAAGGTAATAGCCAGCGGCCGTCACAATCGAGCCGGTTGCAATCACGCCACCAATGATGGCTTCTGGACCAGTCGTCGGAAGCTCACTCGGAGTTTCCGGGGTTGGGGTCGGGGTCGGAGTTGGGGTAGGAGTCGGTTCCGGATCGTCGCTCGGAGGAGTACAATCCTTCTCGGTCAAAACTTGTGCCCAATCCTGCATAACCGTACTATTATTAATTGCAGCACGTCCCCAGTTAATCAAATTATTTTTACCACAAGCCAAGTTATTATCAACAACTTTTGCTTCGAGATAAATGATAGCGTTTGCGCCAGCATTATAATTGCCAATAGTAATACCCGTTTCAGAAACAAGTGCATCACTTTCAGTCTTGGCGCCGTTCGGATATCTGCCGTTTACTAATTCCGTCGAACCTGAGATATACTCCAAATTAGCTGGTAGAATATCTTGAATTACGACATGCTCTTGCGGGCCATTACTGATATTCTTGTACTCAATCCGGAACTCTAGCTCATCACCAATCTTAGCGTCAACACTATCCTTCCAAGTCTTATCAGCATCACCTTTAATACGCACTTGCTTGGTCACAGTATAATCGGTGTCGTAAACCGCTTTAACGCGAATCGTAATATAAGAAGCATACTCAAAACAGCCAGGGACCTGACCATTCATTTCGTCGTATCCAAAGAGAATCCCGCCGGAAGCCGCCTGTATGATGTCATCACTAAGTTGCAATCCGCCCTCATTACCATCATGCACGTTGTTTTCCAGTTTAGCAGAGCCATAAACGTACTCTAGGTGAAAAGCTGTATCGCTATGAAAATTAACATAGTCCCAATACTCCTGTGGGTCAGCATTGTCGGCCTTAATAAAGCCATTGATTTGAATATCTTTAGCCGATTCTTGTGGAATATTAAATGACACATGGGTATTTTCCGCTACTGCGTCCATACCCTTAGGGTTGTTGTTATGAACATAAAGACGTACTAAATACTCTTTGCCATTCTCAACGTTGATATCGCTGCCATTCCAGACATTATCCTTCCCGGCGTTGATACCAGTATTCTCGCGGGCGCCGACGAAGTTTTTCTCATCGCCGATCACGCCATCGCTAATCGAGTTGAAGACGATCTTGTCGCCAAGGACTCCACTGTTGATTTCGTCAATAGTATAGCTCGGGCGTCCGCCGTTGCTATCGCCCCAAGCCGAAACAAGGCTCGGGATAGTTACCGCTCCAGCAATCGCCGCCACTCCGGCCGCAACTGCGAGCGTAGATTTCATAAACTTTTTCATATACATTTTCTCCTTTTTCTAGGTTAAGTCAGATTTTTCAGGTTTTTCTTTCGATTAAAGTTGATATTTATCAATTTCGACTGCTCCAAGTTGTTAAACTTCGTCGGTCTCCCGCAATCGAATCATCCCAAACACAATTTTTGCAATCCTGCGCCTACCTCTGCGCTCTTGGGAACCTCCTGGCAATTATTGCCAGGAGAGCATGTACTCCCACCCACATCTGATCGGTTATCTAGTGTCCCCAAACTCACCAGATGTAAACGATCCATCATTCGGGCTAGAATCGACAAAATTCGTCGTTCCGCTACTATCCACAAAGCTTTCGGTGAAAGTAGCGTCAGATCCGCTAGGTATTCCCGGCGGAATGTCTGGTATGTCATTTGCCCCATCATCAATTACTGGTGGTGGAGCTGGAGCCTGAGTAGGCGGCGGAGCCGTTGGGGCGACATATGGAGGAGAAGTCGTCACTGAAGGTTGTTCCTCGTTTGGTTGCCCGTTCGACGTACCACCACCGTCGGGTGCTTTATCCTTGTTACCCGGATCCTGCCCCGGATTCTTCGTCGCCCCCGGCGTTGGGGTCTCCGTTGGGGGCGGAGGCAGTGTCTCCGTGGGAGGAGGCGTCTCCGTTGGCGGAGGTGTTCCTGTCCCCGGAGGGGGCGTCTCTGTTCCTGGAGGCGTTCCTGTCCCGGGAGGCGGCGTCCCAGTCTTGCTCGGAGGATTCGATGGATCCTTCGGGTTGCCGGGGTCTGCCGGCTTGCCCGGGTCAGTTTTAGTGGTCTTCGGCGTTACCCCCGGCAATACAATTGCCCGGTGTTCCCCAAAGATTTCAGCTCGCTTGTCCCAGACATTCACTCCAGCCAGCACACGTTCCTTGCCGGATTTGTCAACGAGGCGAATGATGATTGCAAGCTCTTTTTCCTGCTGATCCGCTTCTCTCGTCCGCGCATAGGATGCGTTGCCCTGACCTTCCGGATTGCACCAGTTCGTTTCACTATTCCGTTTCTCAACGGTTATCTGTTCGAAGTGGCGCAAGGCGAAGTTAATTCTGGCGGCTAATTTATACCACCATTCGGTGATCTGCACCTTGGACGCATTCTCTGTAACCTTGTACGAGATCAGGCAATACTCATCCCAGCCTTTACCGCCCTGACCCTCGAGCAGAGCCTTGTCCAGTTTTGCCAAATTCTTCACAATCCACGGATTGTTAATCGTGATGTATTCGAACTTGGCCAAAAACTGGAGCCACATATGCCCGTAAATCGGGTCCTGGATGATTTTCTCTTCCAATTCTTTCCAGGCCGCGTCCATAGCCGCTATCTTCTGCTCGTCCGAAAGCTTAGAGAATCCTTTCAAGTCCTCAATGTTCCGGAACGGAACCGAAACGGCGTCGGTGATTGTCGGCCCCCCGGCAGCCTTAA
Source organism: uncultured Candidatus Saccharibacteria bacterium (assembly GCA_947428935.1). GTDB lineage: Bacteria > Patescibacteriota > Saccharimonadia > Saccharimonadales > Saccharimonadaceae > Nanosyncoccus. The sequence continues at coordinate 15,323 of CANENS010000014.1, forward strand.
TCGCACGAATGCGATGCTGCGCGAACGAAGGCCAGGTGTCCTTCTGACCATCCCAGCTCAGAAGACCATAATTTTCCATTCGTTCTGCCCGGGCAACGGTTATGAGCGGATAGTCCGAAGTTTTTTCCTTCTGCTTCCCTTTCTTCGCCGCCTTTGCCTTTTTGTTCTCGCTGGCCGATTTGTTAGCGCTGGTCGAACCGCTGATGGTCCGCTTATCCTCGCTAACCGCCGTTTTCGCCTTGTTCGGCGAATCCGTTGCCTTCGCCAGGACGCTCCAAGCACCCTTGAAATTGGTGCAAACCAGGAGCAATAATGTGACCATAAGAGCACCTCTCAACAATAGATAACCGTTGAGTAAAGTACCCTTACGATGCCGATACAACGTTTCCGCCGCGAGCGCCAGGATCGTTAGCCCGAAGGCTAACGGGATAGTTTGCCCCAAATTCCGGCCGATTAACTGATAGCCGGAAATCAAGGTTGCCGCTAACCCGACCGCCAGCCAGATCGCTGCCTTTTTAAAGGAAGCGCCTGAGAGCTTGCCGAGGTAGCTTAAAAACTCCTTGCACCCGACCAAGAGCGCAAAGAAGCCAAAACCAAAGACTGTTAATAAGAGTACACCCATTCTTACAGTCCCCCTTTCTGTTTCTGATTTAACAACGAGTTGCTTATCTAAAACAAGTTCGGAGGACATGCTAACCTCCTACTCTTGGAATAAGAAGTTAGTTAGGCCGGATGCCTAAGAAGTCTCGGCGTAGAAGCTACGCGCCTAGCGGGCCGGATGCCCTAGTGTTCAAAATTGGGTCGGATACCCTATCAGATTTCCAGATACAATTCGCAAAAAGTATGCTTGTTTGTATCTGAGATGATTCGATTGTCAATGGACCTCAATACGAGTCGAATGTTCGATTCATACCGACTGAGTCCATTGTAGCACACATAACTGAAAAAGTCAAGACTAAAGTCATGCTTTTTTCATAACCACAATCATCACATTTTCACCCCTGTTTTATTGCTTATTTTCTATACCATGAACGAAAAAAATCACAAGTATTTTTAGGGGCGCCAAAATTTGGCCTGTGAAAATTTTTGTGGTTTTTTAGTAAGAATTTCGTGGATTTTGTGTTTTTGTGTTTGCATTTTATATGATATTTTTTGTGTTTTACAAGTGGATTTTCGTGGAAAATGGTATAACATAAAAAATCCCCCTGCGCTCAGCAGAGGGATTCAAAATCCGGGAGGAAGTAGGCCACACGACAGGTCTCAGGGCAAGAGATTCTCAAGCTTCTAGTTTCTCGGCGTTCTGGAGCACCCAGTCAACCAACTCCTGAACCTGCTCCTCAGGGAGCTCATTCAGCTGCTGGACGCGCTCGGCGCCGATTTTTTCCGCCAGATGGCTAATTGCCCCCTCGTAGGGGCTAATCTGCTCATCCTGGGGCAATGTGCCGTCCATGTACCGTCCGAAACCAATCATAGTTTCTTGAACCTCTTGGATCTGGCGCATCAATGCCTGAATGTCGGCTTTCGAGACTTGATCTTTCGCCAAGCCTTTCATCTGGTTCCCCAGGGATTTGACACAGCGTTCGAGCTGAGCTCCTGAGACCGCTTCGCGCCTTACTGCGTCAGCGACCTGCTTGCAGGCCTCATCAGACAATCCACCTTCCAAGGTGACAGTAGCGCCTTGGAGAGCTTTTTCAATCTGATCATTTTGCGCTGCAGCTTGTTTTTCCGCATACTCATCGAGCTTACGGTCAAACATCTCTTCGTTTGCCGTTAGAATTTCGCCAAGCTGCTGAGCTTGGCCCTTATAAAGGTCAAGAATCTTCTGTGTCTGCTCCGTATTGACCTTTGCATATTGCTCGAATCTATCCATGCTCTGCTTGGTGGCAGCCATATTTTGCTGCGTTACAGAAGCCATAGCGGCAGCTACGGCATCAGTCAAGCTCGCGGTCAGATTTTTACCAAACTCTTGCATGTCGAAGTTCGGCATCTGAACCGCAGGTGCGGGTGTGGATGCGGGCTGCGGAGCTGGTTCTGGCTCAGGTTTGGATTTGGGCGTAGGCCCACTCAGAATTGTCCCAATTACCTCGCCAGTTTTCGAAGCAGGCGGCGTGTCCTCCTGAACTGGTTCTAACGCTCCGTCATCTGTTTCGATGCTCGTTTCGCCAGCCACGTCAGTATCTTCTGGTTCTGAGACCCTATCGTCCATTTTTCCGAGCCTGAACAAAGCCTCACGTTCCTCTGGACTCATGTCTAACCCCGGTATGTCATCAACACCCAGTAGGGCTTCGAGTTCCTTCTGAGTCAGCTTATAGCTCGATCCAGAGTCTAGCTCTTTCTCGGTTTCAGGCTCTTCGGCTGCAGATTCAGGCGTCTCCTCTATCCCTGATGAATCCTTTCCGAAAGCCTCAAAGCCTTCTTCGTCGAATTGTTCGGCGCTAACGGCTTCTAAACTACCGTCAGATTCCTCGTCAGATTCCTCGTCAGATTCCTCGTCAGATTCCTCGTCAGATTCCTCAACTGCCCCCCTTGCTTCTTCATTTTTAGGGTCGGGATCTTCTCCCGACCCTGAGGGTTCTTCTGCTTCGTCCTCTTCTTGAGCCTCGGAATCTTTGGCCTCTTCGGCCCCGGTTTGTGGGGCGCTTGCGAAAATCCCTTCTGGGAAGAAATCTTCGTCAAGCTTTTCTTCCTCAATTGCGTCTAAGCTCTTGGCGAATCCGATCATTTCCAAGAACCTCGCTTGCTCTTCCTTCGTAAGGGAGCTCTTTTCGAGGTCCGAAGCGTTTTCTTCTCCGCCCTCGTAGATTCTCACGTTTGGATAAAGCATCTTCGCCTCTTTCCAGAGATCGTGAAGCTCCGCCCGTAGCGCCAGGATGGTCAGCTTGAACATTTCGTAGTCCATGAGACCTTTCCCTTCCTTTGCTTTTTCGCGCTCCTTCAAGAACTTGTCTTTCTTGCGAAGGAGTTCGGCGTATTTGCCTTGGAACTTCTCGAGCTGCCCGTACGCTAAGCGCACGTCACTGTCGAGAGTACGCTCTTTTTCGCCTTTTTCGAGCTGGTGTCGCAGATTTGGCATCGTGCTGACGCTAAGCGAAGAATCCCCGGTACGGACATCTAAGAACCTAGCCCTACCTGGCAAGTTAATGCCATTTCGTGCGTCCTCAGCCTGTGCATCTTTAATCACCCTCCTAATCTCCTTTTTCTCCCTGCTGGGAGTTTGCAGAGGGGTCTTTGCAGAGACTATTCTCCCCTGTGCGTCTACCTCAACCGCCCATTGCCAAACTTCCGGTATTTCCGTAGGTTGTGCACAGAGCATGAGAAAATTAGGCATGTCGTAGCAAGTCCCATCTTTACACATAAAGACACGCTTAAGTTTTACTTCCCCTGCCGGCTCTTCGTCCTTCGGCAACCAAGGCATCGGGCGCGCCTCCAAATCAGACTTTTCTATAGGCTCAGGCATAGAAGAGCCCTGCGCCGCTCCCGGCTCATCTGAAGACTCACTCTTCGCCTGAGTTTTCTTCTCGCCATTTTTAGCCTTTGGGGCCGTTTGCTTCGTAGCGTTTTTCGCCCCATTCGAGCCAGATGGGCTTTTTGCCTTTTTAGGCTTAGGCGCTTCCTGGGCTTTTTGCGACTTTGGCGGCTTCGGAGTCTCTCCGTCAGTCGATGTATCCGTCTCCTCTTCGGAGCTTTCCGGATCTTCAACCTCAGGTTCCTCAACCAATTCCTCAAGATCAACATTTTCCGCCTCAATATCAACGTTGGCTACAACCTGAGACTCATTTTTCTTCGTGGGTTGCCTCAACCAATCCCAAAATGCCATATTCTTTCCTCCTTTTTTAATGTACCATTTCCCTCTATAGTTTCTCCCCCCTAGCAAAACGCTAAAGGTTCTTACTTCCAGTATAGCACACTTGGTCATAAAAGTCAAGTATTTAATCACCTAGTTGCTGCTTGAGCATAAATATTTCTCGATTTGATTAAAATTGCGGTATTCTTTCTAAAAAGCAAGGTCTGACTTCATCGAACGGCTCGGTAGATTTTCATACGAACGATACTCTATGATTTGTTTTTCGGGGAAATATATTGTAAAGATTACACTATTTCCTGGATGTCTGCTATGGGTAAAATTGCGAATTGTGCAACAGCGCCTTTTGCGCGCTTTCAGGGTTGCCTTTGCGCTGCAAAGTGGTATAATGAGAATGGGTCTGGTGGGATTAGCTCAGCTGGTTAGAGCGTCTGATTGTGGTCCAGAAGGTCGTCGGTTCAAGCCCGATATCCCACCCCATATCGTTCAAATTAGCGCCAGAAGGTGCTTTTTTGATGTCAATAACAGAGAAGAGCGAGCTAATTTCGCTGGTTCCACACTTATTAACCCATGAGCCTTCACATAAGTATCTGGCATGATATGAACAGCTGATTTAATTCTGACCACCGATCAGATCTTCACAACAGTTCTATTATATGCTACAATTGGTTTGTCGCGAGTGTAGTACAGCGGCTAGTATGCAAGTTTTCCAAACTTGAGATGAGAGTTCGATTCTCTCCACTCGCACCAAGATTGACATTCAACCCCATTTGGGGTGTTTTCTTTTTACGTAGATTATGAGAGAAAAAACTCCGAAGGAGTTCGTAGATGTGAGGAGCGTAAGGAAATTCTAAAATTTATTTTAGAATTTTTTAACCGACGAGTTATCACTGAGTGGACGAAGCGAGCATTAGATATTGATGATGAATTGTGCTACCGCCTCTCGGACAAAGCTTTAGAATTTTTATGGGAGGCAATTGTCGAAAAAATAAAGGAGGTTATAACTTTACGACCCTGGCCCTATTACTGGGGTTTGCTATCCTGGGCCATCGTCTAACAGGACTAGCGCCAGAGTACCACTTCGAGTATAATTAAAGGTATGGAAGAAAAGTGCACGCGTATGGTCCAGATTGGCCGAGTTTACCGGCATTATAAGGGCGACTATTATATCGTGGAAGATATCTGCCGCCATAGCGAAACCAACGAAGAAATGGTGTTATATCGCGCGCTTTATGGCGATGGCGAATTGTGGTGCCGTCCGCTCGAGCTATTTTTGGATTGGTCACCGATTTACGATCCTTCCCTGTCGGAGCAAAGAGCTCTTTCCGATCAAGATAAGCTAAAAAGCCAAAAATACCGTTTCGAATTACAAGAAATCGTCAGTCGACGTAACTAGCAACTTAATAATCACCAAAAAGCTCCAAGAGGTAGCCCAAAATCGCCTACTCCTATTTCTTAATATAGCATATACTAAGTAAAAAGTCAATAGAAAAATACGTTGAATGTAAAGACCGCCAGCAAAAACTGACGGTTTATAATATTTCTCGTTATTTTTGTGCACTGAGAAGTTGCCATTCGTGCCATTTCTGAATGGCGGGCAAGGTACGATCTTGCAGCATCGCTCTTACCTCTGTCATGACCGTCATCACCGCCTCGTAGTATTCGCCTTCTTTCAAGATGGCGGCGGCCAAAACCTGCAGTGCCGAACTAGGCAAATTGCGCTCCGCTGCACCCTTCATTAGCATCAAAGCTTCCGCTACAGCATAATAAACAACTGCGTTTAGCAAATCAGCCTCCTGCGCGTGGAAGGTAAAGAGGTAGCGTTCGTTTTGGGCATTCAGCACCAACACTTTCAATTCACCGTTACGATAAACCCCCGAGCGAATCGCGCGTTTTGCATCGAATTGCAAAATAGCGTCGTAGCGCGAGGAATGCTCGGGATACGCTAAGATTTCGTTAATCGACTCCTTCGCAATCTCGCTGCTAGTGCGATCGTGCAGGCCAAAAAATTGCCGCCGATACTCACCCTCGGCAAGGCTAAAACGAAAAGCGCATTGTGCCGCTTGCTGCTTGGCCTGTGTGTCCAAAATACAGCTCCCCTTCAGCGGCCCATCCGCGTACTTCCCTACTATAAAGTCAATGACCTCCAGCAAAACCTGGATTTCCTCGCGGTGAAGCCTGCCCTGCGGATGGCTATTAACCTCTAAATCTTTTAAGTTATGCATAATTCCCCTCCTTCTGCATATTTCGTAAAGAACCAAACGTTGCCATGCGATCTTTGCCGCTTTCCTTTCTTATGTTAGCATATTTAGTTTCAGCCGTCAATATTTACCTCAATACTCTATGGACGTCTACCTACTAGCAACACCACGGATAATGGGTCGTTCTATGCACTGCTTGCTCCATATGGCATTGCTACGGGAATTAATAGCGGTAGTGTGACTGGCACTGGAACGGACGGGAAGAGCTATAACATTGCCGAAGCGCCCCTTTATTTCGTTCGCAGCGGGGACGTTAATATCAATAGCGGTC
>CANENS010000015.1 GCA_947428935.1 uncultured Candidatus Saccharibacteria bacterium
ATCTATAAGTGCCGGGCTCTACGCCAAAACGCGCCCAGAAAGCGCAGAAAGGCCCCAAAAACAGGTATTTTATCGCACTTTAGAGATGCACGGCGAACAAGCCAAGTACATTATCATAAGGCTGCCCTCGTGGTGGCCTTTTTCTTGAGCTGTAGAAAAAAATCCGATTATGCTTTTGGTGCATAGCGGTGCAAAAAGCGAATAATATCAATCATATCCAATAGCTTTCAATATCCTCACAAGCCTAATCGTGTAAAACCGTGTAAACTGTGGTGCATCCTAATATTTCTGTATCATCGGTGACGTCAAGACATAGCTAGACAGTAATTATATATGTTGTAAAAAGTTTAAGCCCACATGGATGATTCCGAATTAATTGGAAGAATTAGAGAGGCCCACAAGATAGTCCATCTGCTATTATGGCTGAATATTTCTATTTTTACAGATCATCTCTTCGAAGGCAGTGGATATACTCAATTGTGTATTCCTTGGCATAATCTCGATGACTATCGGCTTTGAACCGTCGGTGTTTTTGCTCGAAACGTTGATATTCTCCGTATTTTGACATAATACTCTCAATTTCATCAAGCGTTATAATGCCTTCATCATTGTAGCTCAAAAAGATATAAGGAAAATTGGCGTTCTTAATCAAATCCGTTAGCGTCGCTGCAGCCTGGCGTCGAGCGCTATATTTCGACTTCTTGGATTGGTCGGTACGCATCCCGGTTTTTCCCTTGATTTCTGGATCATCATATAGAGCAATAGTTTCTAAAATATGATAGTTAGTGTTATATTTACGAGTATTATAGGGTGGATCAAGATAGAGAATGTGGCCACTAATTTGATGGATTAAAGAATTTGCATCCTGGTTATAGACTTGATGTTTTAAGCCTTCTAGCCCCTTGGTGATCTTTATAGGTTCAAAAAGTAGCGGTCGGTCCGCCGCTGGCTTGATTTTTTTTAGAAATGCTTCATAAATCGAAACTGTATTTGCAACACGATCGGCCGTTTCGAGTAAACTAGCCAACAGATAAAAATATTCGGCCTCATTTATCAAGCTCGAAACCTTCCAGACCTCAATCTTTTGCCGGATTGCGTCAATTTTCATAGCATTTTCATCACTAAAATACAATCGTTGGAATTCCTGGCTTGTAGTACCGCCGAGAGAATAATTACGATAAACAAAACCTTTCTCACTTCCTAAAGTATCTAAGAATTCAAAAGGTCGAGCGACGCCTTTTGCCCGCAATCGGCTAAATTCCGGCGCTTGATTATTTTGGATATAATGCTTTGCTATAACATAACTATAGTACTGGAGATCATTAGCAATTATATTATAACCCTTTTGTTTAAAAGCACGACCGACTGCACTAGTCCCCGCAAAAATATCACAAAAAGTAATCGGCGTGTTATCCTCCTTTTGCGAGCGACTCAAGAGGGGCGCCGTAACGTTCATAATCACTTCTTCGATAAAACCAAGCAGCGAATGCTTCGAGCCAATATAATTCATCCTTGACGGTTTGATTATAAAGTTTGCTTCAAGTTTTTGCAAGGGCTAAAAGACATTGTTTTTGTAGTGGGTTTATCGGCGTGAATATAGGTAAATTGAGAAATTCTGATGCCAAAAGTTAGGGACGGCCTTCGCATGCTAGATCTGATATTGACGGAGTATATTATCTTGGCGCTTACATACCTAACGCCAATTCAGGAGGCGATAGTGCACATTAGAACAGTATCCTCCTCCGCTGCCCAGAGCTAGACGGTAAACAATATATGAAGCAATTATAAAACAAAAAATGGAGCCGCCTTCGGGACTTGAACCCGAGACCCCTTCCTTACCATGGAAGTGCTCTACCACTGAGCTAAGGCGGCACGGTTAGCTACCAGCAAGCCCATTATAGCACATTGTAGCCCAAATCAAACCCTTTAATTTTAAAAAACAGATTTAAGGCAATTTTAAGTGTCTTAAATAGTTTTTCGCTTTAATAGACGCGGCAAAAAAATGCAGATTCAAAACATCTTCTGGATTTTTTATAAAATCTAGGAAAACCGTCGTCGGACGTTTCGCGTCCTTGGTGAGGGTGTCGCCCAACGCGTTTTTTATAAAAAATACCTACTACCCGCATCGTCGGTTCGAAAAACTTGTAAACAAATTTTCTTCGCGCTTTTCGTACTATACACGAAAGTAAACTTTCTTTTTCTCGTCGGTCGTTTCATTCCCTCGCCTTGCTCGTCACCATTATGACTTGCGTTATTTTTGACGTCGTAGCGTTCCAAAAAGAAAACTAGTTATTCTATCGTCTCAAGAATAAAAATATGAAACATTTTCATTTCATTCATCTCCTCCAAGGTCCATCTCCTAGCCTTCGCAGCGGGGACGTCGGTATCGATAACGGTCGTTTGAGGTACTCTGGCAGTAATGGTTACGGATGGTCGTCACATACTCATTCTTCCGACGTTCGTTATGCATACCTCCTCGACTTCAATGCGTCTGGCGTCTACCCGTCCCGCTACGACAATCGCTGGTACGCTCTCCCCCTCCGCTGCCTAGCTAGACAGTAATAATGTATGGAATAAGCATAAATTGTTTTTTATGCTTGAGTTTTAGGTTGTGCTGTGGGGGGTAATAATAGAAGACAGTGACTAAAAGAGACGTATATTAATGAGTGAAAGCTTAATGCCTATCATAACTATTACTCAGTGTGTCACTGTCCTCTATTATTACCCCCGCATGCCGCAAATCCATAAATAAACAAAAATGGATTCATCGAACTACATCCAAAATAAGTTAATTCTAACTAGATCGCTAAGAAAAAGTTTAATTTTATAAAAAAGTTCTTGACTTATCCTAATTGTATGATAGAATGATATTGTCATATTAATCTATTTTGGAGCACCCTTCGCTCCGACACAGAAGTATGGTTTAATATGATGTTTCCCTTAGGACGAGACCACCACTATTTCTCCCTTTTTGTTTATCACTCAAAAAAAAGAGGTCATCAAGTCAATCTCCCCCTTTTATGATTGGCCTGCGACTTCTCCCTTGGTTTGACCGTGTGTGCTCTCGTCCAGAAAATAAAAGTTCTTTTGCCCCGACTGATGTTGGGGCTGTTTTTTGTTTAAAAATTTTTAATTAAAACTGTTAGATCTTGCTCACTAGAAGTATCAACCTTATCAAACCTTTTGCCGTCAGGCACTGTATGTACTAGGCGAAGAGTGTTGTCGTCATGGCCCCGCCTAGTACATAAAATTGAACAAATCGTGTGTCGGATTCGCTTTTACAAAGCGAATCCCTTCTAACGTCGACTCGGACAAGCCTAAAACAAAGTCTTTATGCTTGTCACTCGTCTCCTAGGAGGTTCAGAGTCTGGACAAAAAATGGAAAGTGTGCTATAATGGAGGGGTGGGGTATTTTTTCTTCCACTTGTAGACCCCTGAAGTCGTATAAAAAATTCTTCAAAAAAGTCGTTGCAAATATTATTTACCATGATACAATTGCTTTTATAAACTATTGAGGGGGTGTTCTTTGATACAAAGGTAGGGGCTGATGGTTTATGTCAACCCACCGCTATCGAATTGACTCGCCTGATACTGGGAGACTGGTATTAGTGCGAGGGTCTGAAGGAGCCGATTCTGACGAGGCGCAAGGTAAAGCCTTTAATCCTTCATTGACAAAAAAATAATAGAGTTCGAATTTTGTGGCTTTACGATAGCAGGTATAGGGTTTGATCTAGGACTTTGAGTTTATACTAAGGACTAAGGATATGGTAATGAAGGTTTCTGCGTACTATCGATAGATTTTTGCTCATTACTCTCCTCCTTTGTTTTTGGTGTACAAAAAACACGGAGCGCCCCGTTCCCTACCTGCTTTTTAGCAGTCGCTCGGATTTTCCGGGCTTTTTTAATGAGGTAAAATATCTATGATTATACGAGCATGCCCATTTCACAATTACTATTCGCAAAACACTGTGATTCCCGCGTTTTTACACGTGCGAGGATGGCGATTTCGTTCACGGTGCTAGATTGGTTTTTGCAAAAAAACAGGTTGACAAGCGAGGAGGCACGTGCGACAATCGAGGATAGATAGGAGGAGTTTAATGATTCGAGATTTATTGAGTGGCAGGGTTGCAGTAGTGACCGGCGGTACGAGGGGGATTGGGCTGGCAATTGTGCGCAAGTTTTTGGAGCAAGGCGCGAAGGTGATTTTGTTTGGATCGCGTCCAGAAACTGCTAATCAGACGGTCGAGACCTTACTTTCGGAAGGTACCGGCTCTGAGGTGACTGGCATGTCGCCGAAGTTGTCTGACTATGCAGAAGTGGAGGCGACTATGCAAAAAATAATCCACAAATTCGGAAAGATTGATATTCTGGTCAATAATGCAGGGGTTTCGGCACGCGATTCGTTTTATGACTACACAGAGAACGAATTTGATAAGATTATGGATCTGAATGTCAAGGCAATGTTTTGTTGTTGCCGAGCGGTAGCGCCAGAAATGAAAAAACAGGGTGGCGGTTGCATCATAAACACTTCTTCCATGGTGAGCTTGTACGGACAACCTGCTGGGGTAGGCTACCCGGCTTCAAAATTCGCCGTCAATGGTTTAACTAAATCCCTGGCGCGCGAATTAGGTAAGGATCAGATTCGGGTCAATGCGGTGGCGCCGGGGGTCACTAAGACTGATATGGTTTCGTCTTTGCCAGAAGAAATAATGGCGCGTATGGCGGCAAGTATTCCGCTTGGCAGAGTAGCAGAACCGGAGGAGATTGCGAATGTATTCTTATTTTTAGCGAGCGATCTAGCGAGCTATGTGAATGGTGCGGTTGTTTCGGTCGATGGAGCGACGATCTGTTAATACGGGGAGAGATTCGGCTCTTTGGATATTTTTCTGTTGCTAGGTCACATGTGATGTGTTGCGACTTTTTGAGCTATCATAAGAGTTTTTGACTGGTTAGGATTTTCTGCCAGGTGCCCTGCAGTCGTAGACACCAGAGTGTCTTAATTGACCGATATCAATATCGGTCAATACCGTTGTGAGGGTTTGCTCTTTTGCTTATGCCTATTATTACTGTCTATGCTCGAGCAACGGAGGGGGAAGGCGTTATAGCGAGTGAGACTGCCGGACGGGTCGACGCCAGATGTAGCGAAACTGAGGCCGTATGCATGACGAAGATCAGAAGAATCGGTACGTACGGACCATCCGTAACCGATGACGCCAGAGTACCCCAAGCGACCACTACTAATATTAACATACCCGCTGCGAAGGCGTTTCGTATGGCCTGATGATTACGACTTGTCAATACTTTTGTTGTTAAAAATACAATATTATCAACAAAAACCACCAAAACTGAACAAATCTAGTGTTCAAAGTCTGGATAAAAAATGAAAAGTGTGCTATAATGGAAGGATAGGTACCTGAAATTTCACCGAATTCATAAGGAGGGGATAAAATGAATAAAAGATGTGAAATTCGAGAGGTAAGCACCTTGAGCACGTCTTCGAAAAGAATTAAGGAGATGGCTCAGCCGGTCGGCATCGTATTGTTCGGGGCTGACTGTGGGTTTAAGAATGAGGTTGTAAATGAGCTGATAGATGGTTTGCCGGGTCTCAGTTATCATTTCACTCAACCGCCTTACCCTTATCCACGCCTACAACCGTTAGCGAGATGTCGCAGTAGCTATTTTGACCAGCCGCCCGATGCATCGCAATTATCAAAAGCGTTCGGTAGGCTCGAGTTTGTGATGGTCGTAATAGACGGTGTACGCTCCGATCTACATCTATTTCGACATAAATTGGTCAAGCTGATGCAAAATGCTGGCGCAAGAACTGTGGTTGGAGTTTATGCTAAAGCTAGAAAAATGCCAGACGATTGGTCATCGTGCCCAGTGGGAGCTATAGGCCATAATGCACGGGTACATAAAATAGAGCGAAGCAACCCGTCTGCCGACGGATTGGACTATTTCATTGTGGTCGAAGAAGAAAAGGAGGGGTAAGATGGAAACTACAAGAATTCTCTGGAGCGGATTGACTGGGAAAGTCGGCCGCGCGGCCATGGGGGCGAGTAAAGCGCGCGAGGACGTCGAAATCGTCTCCGGGATTTGCCGTACGCGCATGAATGATGTTGCGGCGATCAGGAACACATCTTTTGAGGGCGTAAAATGGTTTCGATACAGCGATCTCGATTTTTCAAGACTCTGGCAATTCCGGGATATCGATGTGATCGTAGATTTTTCGCATCCTGAGCATTATGGCGAAATGGTGACGCTAGCGGTTATGTTGAATAAACCGCTAATCTTCGGCACTTCGGGGCTAGACGCAATGCAGCTGATGGAATTGGAGCGTTATTGCTATGCGGTCCCGATCTTTTACGATCCGGATTGTCGTTTTCGGTTGAGGGCGTTCATTGAACGTGCAGCGAAGTTTGCCCAGAATCATGGGGATCTTTGCCTGGATGAGAAGCTTTACGTGGGCAAGGGCGCACCTGATCAAGTCAGCAAGCTAATCGCCGAAAAAATCCATCAGGAAACCGGAAAAAGCATCAAAGCTAGCTCAAGCGAACTCTTTCGGCATGATACTAAGCTCTGCGAATGGGTCATGAGCGGCAGCGATGCGTTGGGCCCGCACAAAATCCGCTGTAAGATGCGAGAATTTAGCGATCTTGCGTGCGACGTTTTGGAAATCGCCAAGGTAATGGCAACTAAACCAGCCAAGACCGATACATTCTATGACCTCGATGAACTCTGGGATGACCTCGTATCGTGGGCACTCTGATGTTCAAAACACCCTCGCTGGGAAACTGGCGAGGGTTCTTTTTTTACGTTGCATCTAAACGCCTAAGCCAAGCCGGCCGATTCTTTCGGTTCGTAGTTCGCAATCCCTTCCGCGATTACCGCCGGTGAGATATTCAGCGCCGTAGCGATAGCCGCCGCACAGGCCATATAAGAGACAATCGGCTCGCCAGTCAGAAAACTCGCCACCGTAAACGGCGTCCCCGCCTGCGAGAGCGAAGCCTCGGTGCCGCGTCGATAGAGTTTCGACGACTCAATTCGCAAATTCGAATCCGAAGACGCACCATACGTAATAGTTTCATTTTTGCCCCGAAAAGTCGCGAAATCCGGATAATGCGCATCATCGCGATTCAGGACTACTACCTCCGGATTCATCCGGAAAAGAGTTGACTTCGCCTGTAAGTAAGTTTGAAGATCCGGATCGGTCAAGTTTGAAGGCACAAAATCGGTCAGAGCAGCTACGTAAATCGGCAAACCATAAAAAGTTTCGTTCCCCAGAGCCGAAGCCGGCGCGGTAATGATGGCGTAGGTCGCCTTCGCCTTCCAGGCGTTATTAAGGAATTTATGCAAAACCGTCGCCTTGATATCTTGATCCGAGGCCAAAATCGCCGCTGGCTGACTCGCACTGCGCAGGATTTCGTGCACAAAATGCGCCACTGTCGCCTTACCAGTCGATCCAGTAATACAGATCAAGCGCAGATCACGCGCCGGATGCCCATAATAAGTCGCAAGCAGCTTCACTTTCGCTCGCGCCAGACGAGAGGATTTCGGTTTGCTCGGAGGATTCACAGTAGTCACAGCAGTTTCCATATCCTCATTGTACCATGAAAATCTGGCTTCGTCCGAGAAAACTTTACGTTTTTTAGATCCCGCTCAGCCATTAGTGTAGAAATTACCATATCTTAAAAAGTGTTTGAGCATAATAGAGTTTTATTTTTACACAACTTGCGTGCCATCAATATTCAATTTTGCAAACCTTCGCCAAAAATTTAAGAATAAAAATACATTTTTATACATTTTTTCGAAGCAAAATATGCTATAATGGTTGTGGGTTGTTAATGGGGACGTAGCTCACCTGGTAGAGCGCGGCATTCGCATTGCCGAGGTAGTCGGTTCAAGTCCGATCGTCTCCACCACGATTTATGTTTTTTGGAGCCTTGGCTCTTTTTTGTTGAAATTAATATCACTATAAACGGGCAAGTGACTTCACTATATAACAAAAGCCCCGCCCCGAAAGGGGCGGGTAAAGGGTTTTCTGTCGTGATAATAAGCTATCCTAGGATGCGTTTGCGCTCCAAATCGTCTGCCAGGGCGCAGCACATCCCGCGCTTACTTCAACCTCAGCTTCAGTAATCCGCATCGTGGTTTTGCACGGAAAATCAAATTGCCCCAAGCCGATAGCTGCGCCAGCTTCGCCCAGGATGCGGTCAGGACCATAGTCTACGCTCAGCGTCACGCGTCCCATAACCTCCATCTGTTTCGAGATGCCATCAGTCAGCTTTTTGCGAAAAGTCCGCAGATCAGTCTCTGTCAACTGACGACGGCTAGCGCGACCGCCAAACATCGTCAACAGCATAGCTAGATCATCATCGCCGTTGCCCATTTTCGGATGCTGAATTGCTTCGGCCCACCAATTCACAGCGGCGTTGATATTTTCGTACTCGCTAATCTTACCGGAAATAGCCACGCGCTTGGGGACATTCCAATGGAACACTTCTCCGCATTCAGCTCTAACCGCCTCAGCAAAATCAGGCTCAGCGATCGCATCTATCACCTGTAGCACAAAAGGCATCTGTGCCTGCACTTGCGCGCTATGAGTGACCAGATATTCTGAAAATTCGATCTGGGGCGCGAAACTGCAACGCTTCGTCCTCAAGTCGTGCATTATGCAGGCTAACGCCACCAAGATGCCAGATGGATACAGGCAATCGTTAGCGACATCAGCAAAGTGGTCGGTCAAAGCATAGATTTCTTCGGACATACCTGGGCACAGTTCCCTAGCTTGCGCAAACTTCTCTTTTACGTTAACCATCAGCATTTTGTTCATTCTTTCTACCTCCAAGATTTTTTCCCGTTTTTCACGGTGACAAACATATGGCAATCCTCACATGCTTAACACCATGAAAAACTAAGCAGGTCGTCTCGGAGAGCAATCGAACCTAAACGGAAAACTTAAAAGTTCTAAGACCTCCAAAATGGGAAGAGTATTTTTCACAAGAAAAATACTCTGTGTACACAGAGTTGACCTATGTCACAATCTTTGGTTATAATATGTAGATTCCTTATCTACATACTCCCATTGTAACACACATTATTCAAAAAGTCAAGAGTTTTCTTCACTTTGGCGTAAAATGCTAGAATATTATACTATCAACAGAGGTAGAATCCATATTTCGTAAATACGAAGAATAGCTTATAACTAGCCATGTAGAGCCATTCCTGCAGTATAATATGGCTATGGAACGTCGATCGCCCCGTATCTCGCAAGCAGTCTACGCGACTAACATCAAGCGTCAAAAAGATCACAAAAACGCAAAAGTCTTTGTATTATTGATTGATCGTTTTTCCGATTAGGTTGGCGATAGTTTTGACGATAGAGTTAGCCGTCATAATGCTGGTTGCAAGTTTCGCAATAATTGCCGCCATTCCTTGGGTAATCGTCCGCGTAGCGCAAGTCAAGTCAAGTCAAGCGCCTAAATACCGAGCGCCGGATAAACCAAAACCGTCTCAAAGGCTTCAGCCCTTTTAGCTATCCTTAAGCTTGAAATTCTTTTTGCCTAGGCCACAGACGGGGCACTTATAATCTTCCGGGACTTCCGCACCGTAATAAACATAACCACAAGCCATACAGACCCACGCCGTTTCCTTGTTCTCGGTAGTAGTCTTCACTAGATCGTCCTTATGCTCTTGATAATAAGCATAGCTCATCGGCTCACCATCATCCAAGACGTCGCCCTCGATCATTTTCCCAATATAAATCGTGTGCGTGCCAGCGTCGATCGCGTCGACTTTCTCCATCACCATGTAGCCAAGAGTATCATCAAGCACCGGCACTGCCCCCTCCTCGTGATGTTTGACCTGCGCAAGTTTATCGCAATCTTTTGAGCAGTTGAAGCCGAAAACCTGGATAATCTCTGGGTCAACCTTTTGACTAAGCACTGAGAGAGCAAAACGGTTACTTTCGGCAAGTAGCTGATGAGAATGATTAGTCTTAGCAACCGACACGGCAATCAGCGGCGCATCATGACGATTCCCGACTCGCGCTACAGCGTCGACAATACAACCGCCTTTTTGAGTCGTCAGGGTATATACCCCCTGGGTGATTTTATGAGTAATCTTCGAATTCTTCATTTCTTCTCCTTCTCAATTGTTTTTATTGTAAAGTTTTTTCTAGAAAAAGCAATGCTCCAGAATCAATGAGTCGCTACGAGATGGAGTTTTACTTCCTCAACTCATTGAACCTTAAGCACTATATCTTTTTGAACCATTCATTCATCTTTCCCTCCATACAGAGTGATGCCGACCAGCGAAGCTGCATCGACCAAGATGATAATTAATCCGGCGAGCTCGCTGCCGGTCAGCAACAAAATCCCGCCAAACATCGCAGCGACCAACGCAAGCACAAAAGTCATGGCAAAACGCCACTTTTGTCCGCGAATCTCCGCCCACAGGCTTTCCTGCTCCATTTTTTGCTGATGCTCGGTGCGTCGCTCAGCCATTTCGAGCAGGCGTCCAGCACCGCCAGGGATGATTTTTTCGTATTTGGCGAGATCGTCCGGCGCCGGCAAAGCACCCGCCACGATCACTGCCCCCTCGACCGGTTCAATTTTCTCACGAGCGGGTACTGCCTTTTTACTAGTTTTACGTTCTGTCATCGCCGATTTTCTGCCTTTCTCTCCATTCTTTATACACTAAATTCCAGGGATTGGAAAGTCCAAAGCTACTTTTCGTACTTCTTCGCGAATTTTGACCAACGCCTGGCGATTTGGCTCCTCGTCCAGCGCCGCTTCGTTCTCTGCTGCCCGGCAAATTTGCGCGACTTTTTGCATCCAATCAGCAATTTTCGCCATTTCGGGCTCCCCCATCCCCCGAGTGGTTAGCGCTGGCGTACCCAGACGCACCCCAGAAGGCCGAAAAGCTACCGCTGCATCATCCGGCAAAGCATTCGCATTTAAAGTTAAACCAACTTTGTCCAACGCCTGTTCATAAAGCTTGCCATCGATGCCAAAACTTTGTTTAGTATTGACTAAAATCAGATGATTCTCGGTTCCACCGCCCTGGAGCACAAGACCGCGCTGCTCCAGTTCGCTCGCCAGCTTCTTGGCATTTGCGACAATCTTTTGTGCATATAGCTGAAATTCTGGCTGTAAATCCTCCTCAAACGCCACCGCCTTCGCCGCAATCACATGCTCCAGTGGTCCACCTTGCGTCCCTGGAAAAACCGCGCGGTCAATCAAAGTTGGGATGTTTGCCAAAGTCCTTGGACATTTCTTCAACGGATTACCAACTTTCCCCTTCGACAGTATTAAACCTCCGCGCGGTCCGCGCAGAGTCTTATGCGTGGTAGTGGTCATGACTTCGAAGCCAAACTCAAGCGGATTGGGGTGCACCCCGCCAGCAATCAAACCAGCCACATGCGCCATGTCCGCCATCAATAAAATCTCTTGGTCACTCTCTTTTGCCACCACATCCGCAATCTTCCGTACGCGCGCAAAATCCGGAATCTTCATGAAGGCCGAATATCCAACCAGGATAATCTTTGGTCGGCATTCTCGCGCCAATTTTTCCAGCTGGTCATAATCGATATCACCCTCTTCCGTCACCCCATAGCCCACGAAATCATAAATCTTTGCGCTGCGGGTCACCGGAGAGCCGTGGGTAAGATGCCCGCCAGCAGGGAGCGCCATCGCAAGTACAGTGTCACCAGGCTGAAGCCAGGCGAAGTAAACCGCTTCGTTAGCATTAGCGCCGGAATGCGGCTGCACATTGGCGTGATCAGCTCCAAAAAGAGCCTTCGCCCGATCAATCGCCAACTGCTCAATCTGGTCAATATTCTGGTTGCCACCATAATAGCGCTGACCAGGATAGCCTTCGCTGTATTTATTGGTCAAAATCGAGCCCATAGCTTCCAAAACTGCCGCCGAAACATAATTCTCGCTCGGAATCAGCTCCAGCCCTTCGCTCTGCCGTACTTTTTCCTGGTCAATAATCTCAAAAATCCGATCCGCCATCTTTACCTCCACTGTTTTCTACATTATAACAGGTATTATCCGAGAAAAAAGTATTGACTTTTTATAAAATCTGTGCTACAATAAAAGTAAGTCTTGGTTTTTGATGCACTAAATTCAGAAAAATGGAGGTGTTTTATTGTAAAATCAAATTTTGGGGCTAACAAATTTTTTCGCTCGATATTCATGTCCAAAATGGTGTAAATCCGGGATTATGCGACGATTTTGTCGCCTCGGCTATCGTTTTTTGGCTGAAAATAAACTAATGCGGAAACTTTATTTCCTGGGTCATACGCCCAAAATTGGAATGATGTTGACGGGGGTGTGCGTTATGGGATTACAGAGTCTTTACGATTTGATGTTGGACACCTATCCGCCACTTTATGCCGATCTAAGATTCGCGCCTTGGCCAGAGGAAGACGATCCTGAAAATTATTGTTTAATATCGTCAAGTGATGGCGGGGTCATTCGACGCAGTACCAGTTATTGCGCATGGAAAATTTTTGAGCTGACAGGTTCGTTCCCAATTCGCAAAACTCGTCGCCGCCTCGATGCACGAGATTGGGTAGAATTCTTGGCGGAAGCTGGTTACACTAATTGTGTCGAGCAGCCGTTGCCAGATCACCATTACGTTGGCGTGATTCCAGGCGAAGGTGAATTTGGGCAGGTGGTTTGGTATGGATTTTCGGGGCAACAGGCAGCTTTGCCAAGTGAGTGCTCTAAGCCTGAAATCGACTATTTCTGCACGACTTACGAAAATTTCGCATTCAAGGTGTGCCAGATTGAACATGCGCGACGAGACGTCACCTGGGTGCAAATCGATTAGCGAGAGTGACAGAATTTAAAAGGGCCACGTTTGATAGCGGTCTTTTTCATTTTTAGGGCACCTTGCGCTAGAAAATCACCTCAAAATCACGAGATTATGTTATAATGATTTGTAAGCCCGAATGGCGGAATTGGTATACGCGTTCGACTTAAAATCGAATGGAGAAATCCATATGGGTTCAAGTCCCATTTCGGGCACCATACGTGAATTCCTTGCTTTCAAGCAAGGTTGCAAAAGGCTCTTTCTAGAGGAAATGAGGCCTTTTTCATTGTCAATTTTGAGGTTCAAGACGCATAATCGGGCTAGTGCGTCTTTCTCAGCAACAGAGCCATTTCTTATCTGTTGGGAGAGGTTTTTCAGCAGGTTCAAGAAATCCTCCTTACTCACCTTGGCTTGTTCAGCTAGGACTATATCGTGGTCTATTTCCTTGATTCGTTCTTCAATATCATTGGCTTCAGTCTGCAGATCTGCTAGGTCATTTTGCGCTAAATCATAAGCTTTGCTACCCGAGGACAGCCGTGGTAGCTGATCGCACATGATTCGCTTGGTCTTAGTAGTGTTCTGAGCCAATGCACCTTGTAGGCTTCGGCGTTCAGTGCGCAGCTCTACTACCTTATCTTCAGTTAAATCATCAAAGCAATTACTATATAGTTCGTATTCCTTCTCCGTAAAACTTAGGCTATCTAAGGCTTCATAAAGTGGGATAAAAATATCAATAGCACGCACGCTTTTCTGTGTTCTAGTGCAATTCTTGTTGTCGCACCTGTAATAAAAATTTTTTGGTCAAGAATTTGACAATCAAAACATTTTTTGCGATAATTCGAAGAATGAAAGGTAATATTTGGACGAGACTTCCGCATGGCTTTACGGTGCTGGCGCCAATGGAAGGGGTGACGGACGTGGTTTTTCGTCAGGTGATCGCTGAAGCGGGGCGTCCCGATCTCTTTTTCACGGAATTTACAAATGTTTCAAGCTTCGCTTCGCCGAAGGGGCGTTTCAACGCGCTTGAGCGTTTCCAGATTGCGCCGACTGACGCGCCGATTGTTGCACAGATTTGGGGGAAAAATCCGGAGCATTTCCGAAAGGTGGCGAGCGCACTAGAAGGATTAGGGTTTGACGGAATCGATATAAATATGGGATGCCCAGATCGCCACGTCAACGCGGCTGGGGGGGGCGCAGCCATGATTCGGACGCCAGATTTGGCGATAGAGTGTTTGCGCCAAGCAAAAAGCACGACAAATTTGCCAGTTTCAGTCAAAACTCGGCTTGGTTACACCGCAATCGACGAATTCCGCGACTGGCTGCCAATTCTGCTGCGCGAAAACTTGGCGGCTTTGACCGTACATTTACGTACGCGCAAGGAAATGTCCAAAGTGCCGGCACACTTCGAGCTGATTCCCGAAATCGTTACATTGCGCAACCAGCTAGCGCCCGATACTAAATTGGTTATTAATGGCGATGTCAAAGATCTCCAGATGGCGCGCGAATTGGCGGCTCAATATCCCGAGGTTGACGGTTATATGGTTGGGCGTGGTGTGTTCGAAAACCCTTATTGCTTTACCGAGCACCAGCCTAATCAGGCAGAGCTACTCACGCTCCTTCTGCGACATTTGGATTATTACGATGCCGAAGACGCGAGATACGTCGAGCGCCAGATTGAGGCAATGCATGATGACGCCGAATTAGCCCTAAAACTAGACGGAAAAGTGCGCGGTCTCCCCTTCGATCCGCTTAAGCATTATTTTAAGATTTATGTACGTGATTTTCCCGGTGCCGCCGAATTGCGCGCCGCCATGATGAATTGCCAAAATACCGCTGAAATAAGGATGCTCGTGGAGCGTAGACAGCAATAAGCATAGTCAAAAGAAGAAAATGCTCAAAGTGTCCACATTCAGGCGCTTAAATATTCGGATATAAGCATTGTTAATATAGACAGCTTTATACATAAGAATTTTTTCTATATCTTTAGATAAAGAAAATCTTACCATCAGTTCCAAAAGACCTAATAATTAGACTGACAAAACAAACCATAATGATTATTTATATGCATGTCTAAATAGTTAAAAATATATACTTTTTGATGTTGTCTATAGCTATTATTACTGTCTAGCTAGGCAGCGGAGGGAGTAGCCAGCATAGCGATTGAAATTGTTGGATGGACGAATGTGAGGTTCGTAGAAAGCAAAGTTGTATGCATAATGAACATCAGAAGCACTAGTCCGTGACGACCATTCATTCCCGTTACCACCAGGCGCCCATATATGATTTTTGTTAATATTGACGTACCCGCTGCGAAACTTTTATTGCTATATTTTCTACCTATAAAAACCACTACCCTAGGGTAGTGGTGGTTAGAAAGGTTCAACTTGCCGATTCTTATAAGTCTAGTCTCAAGCCTCTTAAACTTTGGAATTCAGATGAGTGGATTCTCCTTTGACCGGAACATTCACATTTGAGTCAGTCAACTCTGCCGTAAAATCATCTTCTTCCAAGTCACTTGTTCCTGATGTGCATTCCCGCCAGTAATCCTCATCGTCCACTACATAGAGCAAGCCATTCTCTTCGTCTTCATGTTCGTCTTCATCCTCTTCCGATTTATCCGGTATGATACTAAGGGCTAACCAAATAGCAAGGGAGCAGTCCATAATCATAGCTGCAATTCCCCAGCCCCATGATTCGACAGCAATCGTCGTTATCACGGCACAGAGCGGTGGCATTACAAAGTACACTAGAATGCAAATTAGAAGACTGTAAAAACCTCGGTTTTCTTCTTCTGGCCCTAGCGACGATTGATAGTCCTGTCGTAATGCTACCGCAATGAGAAAATCCAGTATAAAACAGAAAAATCCCAGGATCCCTAAGCTCAGTTCTGGATAACTCCGCAGCAACGCCGCCAGCGCCCGCCCAAACCAAACGATTCCCTGCCGATAGTCGTAAATCAGCTTTACCGGAATAACCATGAAGCTGATCGCCACGCCGATCGTACAGGGTATAATCACCCAGCGGCCAGCCCATCCCGGTGTCCTCCGATCGAGATTCTGCATGACCCAGAGCACCAGCTGAAGCTCCAACAGTGTAATGACAGTAGTTTGCAAACTTTCCATTTTTCTTCCCCCTTTGTGTTTTTCGACCATGCGAGCATCAAAATATCTTCATGCTCTCTGGTCGATTTTTAAGTTACTTTTGCCGTCCTGCGGCAAAACCTTTTTACTTTTCTATTATATGTTATTTTTCATAAATAGTCAAGTATGATCGTCAAGATCGGGTCTTGCTCCATAATTAATGCTTCATCTCTATAGGAAAAAATAATTACGTTAATACTGTATTATTGAGGTCAAAATTGAATTATGGGGCAAGACCTTGAGATCAGGCTTTGTTTTATAATATTTTTGACAAAATTTAGGGGTTGTCTAGCTTTTTTGCCGTCAGGCACTGTATGTACTAGGCGAAGAGTGTTGTCGTCATGGCCTCGCCTAGTACATAAAATTGAACAAATCGTGTGTCGGATTCGCTTTGTAAAAGCGAATCCCCACTCCAGCGTCGACTCGCCTTTCAGCTTTTTAGGTTATTGATTATTCCAGCGCTCAATTGCGTCAGCAATCACCTTTTTAGCCTCTTCGAGACCTGCAAACTCTTTTACTTCAGTCGAGCCAGGCTTTTTCAGGTCCTTGTAATGATTAAAGTGAAACTCGATCTGCTTAATCAGCTGCTCTGGCAAATCTTCCAATTTCTGGATTGCATCGCCATTATTGCGGTCGTCCGCCACCACCGCGATGATTTTATCATCCACTTCATCGCTATCGATAAACTTCATGACCCCAAGCACCTTCGCCTTGGTGTAAATCCCCGTAGTGAGTGGCTGATCAGTCACCAGAAGAACATCCAGCTCATCGCCATCTTCGTCCAAAGTCTGGGGGATAAAACCATAATTGGTCGGTTTGGCAAAGGCGATCGGCTCAATCCGGTCGAGCATAAAACAAGCATTTTTGCGATCCCACTCAATTTTGTGATTCGAACCAGTCGGAATCTCTACCACCACGTTAATTTCCCCATTATCATAGTCGCCAGGGGTCAGAATTTTGTTAAAATCTGCCATAATAACTCCTTATTTATGCTTTCATTATAGCACAAAGCCCCCACTCGCGGTATTTAATAGTATAAAATTATGACTCTACCGACGCCCAGTAATATATAGGATCACCAAAAATCACCAAAAATCACCAAAAATCACCAAAAATCACCAAAAATCACCAAAAATCACCAAAAAAATAAGCATAAACGTCTTCTGGAGAATTCTAAGGTGCCTCTGAGCGATTTGCGAAAAAAGCAGGGTTATACGGCTTTCTTAACCTAGAACTTGCTCCTGGCCTTTTTTAATGCCTTAAGGTTAAGCTCCTTCACATTTTCAAAACGTTTATGATATAATGAAGGAAGAATTAAGAAAAAGGGTGGCAAATGGGTGAATCTGTAAAAAATACGACAGCAAGCGACTTCGGCTCGGAAATGTGGGATATGGGAGAGGCGATCAGCACAGAAAAAGATGGAAACGAGTTCGAACGCGGCTATGTACCAGATTTGGCGGCTTTTCGGCCAGCAGAGATGACGAATCGCAACGGGTATGAAAAGCCCAGTAAAGAATCGAGAGGTCGAACCGAGCGTAAGTTAGCGACCTTAGCCAGGATCTTAACGCGACGTGATCGACCAGCGGATACCCCGCATTCTTTTGAGGAAATTCAAGTTGATATCGAAGATTGGATTGAGTCGCAAAACATAAACAAAACTACTCACTCCGTCGAGAACCTGGCGTCAGAGCCAGAAGGCGCTGATGCTCGGGTTCTTGAATTTAATTCACAAACCAGAGCAAATAGAGATCGAGATCTTGCGGCTGTCGAGGCCGCACCGACAACCAACGTTTTGCCTCCCGAACCGGATGAAGTCTCGATCGACGCTTCGTCGACGGAGGACCAAGTCAATAGAGATACAGATCCAGTTAGCACCTCATTTTCTCCATTAAACACCCCCTCCCTTGACGAAAATCGGACAACGATTACGGAGCCAAATTCAACGATAGCAGAAGCGCAATCTAGTATAGGTGACTTCCAAGAAGCTAATAAATTCCCCAATGATGAAGAAAAATATCGCGTAGATGTTGAATTTTGGGCAAAAGAATATAATGACACTGAACGTCAATTTGCCAGCTACCAACAGGTTCAGTCTTCTCGACAGAGTTCCGGGCGCCAAGCTCCGCCTTCAATCGCGTTCCGCAAAACCCTGCACCAATATGAAGAAGATCAAGCTTATAATTGGCATCGTCTAGCTAGCGCAACCAATCAAGCCCAGACAGCTGGGTTTTTGTCTAATAAATACGCGGTCGCTAGCACCCAGCGACTCGGTAGCGTTGAGCCGGACCAAACGATTGAGGCTACTACCGGCATCTTTTACCACGAACGGGCTTTTGAGCTCCAAAAAGCAATCCGCGCCGGCGACTCTGCGACTTCTGCGGCAGAGTTCGAGCTGGTAAATCATACCTTGACGAAAGTTTCCGAATATTTACTCATAAGATCAGACTCCGAGTCGAAACGACGCGATCTCGACTATTACCGAGTTCAGCGACAATCGGCACACAATAATGTGATTACACATTTGAATAACCTTAATGCGCTCGCCGAACGGTATGGGACCGAGCGCTTCACCTTGCGAGATTTTATCACCGATGATTTTAATTATTCGCAGAGGCTGGATCGTGGCGGCCATCTCAACCATCGCGCCGAATATGATCGTGAAACTGTTCTTGCTTATTTCCAGACTGCTTTTTCACAAGATTTTGCTAAAATACAGCGTGAGTTGAGCTAAGATCCCGTTATTTATTCTGAGCATTATGGTCATAATTTGACGGTTGACCATAAATCTTTTCATTTTTTACATCATCTGGTAAATAACTCTTATCGAGATGAAAACCAGCCTCCCATTTTTGCCCCGCGCCAAAACCTAGATCTTTCATCAGTTTCGTCGGCGCATTACGCAGCCAGGTCGGCACCGGCGAGCTCATGCTTTTGTGCGCCAACGCTTGGGCATGGGTCCAAGCGTCGTAGCTCTCGCGGTTCTTTTTGGCCTTCGCGAGCACTACTGCCACGTGACTAAGGATAATCCCACCCTCTGGCATACCCACCCGCTCGATCGCCTCAAAACAGCTCACGGCAAGATTCAGAGCGCCGTTCCCGGCCAAACCGATATCCTCAGAAGCAAAAACCACCATCCGTCGCGCGATAAACTTCGGATCTTCCCCGCTCTCGACCATGCGCGCCAGATAATAGAGGGTGGCATCAACGTCGGAACCGCGCATCGACTTGATGAAAGCGGAAATATTATCATAATGATAATCCCCGGACTTGTCATACAGTGGCATTTTCTGGCCGACCGCGGTCTCAACCACTGTCTTATCAACTTTTTCGGCCAAATTCAATGCTAGCTCCAAATCGCCGAGTGCCGAACGCGCATCGCCACCCGATAATTCGGAAATGTAATCAATTGCTTCATCGCTAACTCTATGTTCAACCTGCTCAGCTTTAACGGCACGACGCAAGACCTCGATAATATCAGCCTTCTTCAATGCTGAAACAATCACTACCCGTGAGCGCGAAATCAGTGGTGAAATTACTTCAAAACTAGGGTTTTCGGTCGTCGCACCGATCAAAATAATCAAGCCTGATTCAACATGCGGCAAGAAAGCATCCTGCTGTGCCTTATTAAAGCGATGAATTTCGTCCACAAACAACACCGTGCGGATTTTTAGATTCCAGTTCACTTTTGCGCGCTCGACCACCGCCTCAATATCGGCTTTTTTCGAAGTAACTGCGGAGAGCTCAACAAAATCGGCCTGATATTCCTTCGCCAAAATACGGGCTAAAGTGGTCTTCCCCGTGCCAGGAGGCCCCCAAAAAATCAGGTTGACTGGCTCAGCTTTTTTCACGATCTCGGTCAAAATCTTCCCTTCGCCGATAATCGCCGACTGCCCCACTACCTCTTCCAGCTTCTGCGGTCGCATGCGCTCCGCCAGTGGTATCCTACTCATATTTATATTATACTAGAAAATAAACTTTTTGTCACAAGCGAGAAATATTTATGCCTTCTTTTTGCTATAATTATTAAGTTTATCCAGCTTTGTTACATAATCCGGACTCTGATTATAATGACTATTGAAGCAAAACGATAATTATACAACAAGGTCAACTGAGCCGACGATCTTGGTTTTAGATTCGGCTTTGCGATTTTGGGGACCTCTGCACCCTTAGTGAATGATGTTGCTTCGCAGCGGGCTCGTTGATATCAATAACAGCCACTTGGGGTATTTTGGCATCTA
>CANENS010000016.1 GCA_947428935.1 uncultured Candidatus Saccharibacteria bacterium
ACTGTGCATTCCATCGTGTGAAGGCTTAGTTTATGGTAATTATGTAACAAGGCCACCAGCCGAACTATTGACTTTTTTGACAAAGTGTGCTACAATAGGGGTAAGGGGTAGGATTTTGATGTTCTACTGCCGGAACTTTAAATTTTTGACGGTTGAACCAAAACTGGGTTAAGGAAAAATCCAGAGGGAACTGTCGCATCCAGAAAAGGGGGAAATGGGATGAAAAAAACTAGCAACTTGATAATTTTGGTGATGGTGATGACTATGCTGATGACACCGGCGACTAAGGTTTGGGCGAGCGCTAACGTACAGCGGGCGACCGTGGTAAATGCGACTTATAGTACTGGCGATTTGCCGAAGGCACCGATGCTGAACGCCCTAGTCGACGACCCAAAGCATGGTGATGAACAGGATTTTGTTTATGTTACTAACGAAAAAGGCAAACCTGTGCGTGGACTGAAAGCGGAGCGTGAATATCAGATCCATATCTATTATCACGCCGTGGTTTCGCCTAGCTCGACTCAGCAACACGTGGAGAATGCTCAGTTGCTGCTGCGCAATTTTCCGTCGGGACTGATGAGCAAGAATGACCGACGTACGATGACGGCTGCCCTGAGCTGGGGGAATGCTGGCGGACACCGATATTACCGCCAGTGCAACCATAACCTCATTGCGAAAGAGGATTTAGTCTGTAATTTAGGTCTGGATTCCTTCAGCAAAGCAAATCAGGCAGTTTTCAGTACTGCGGGTGCCGCTAATGGCGAAAATGTCTCCTTCGGCTCGCTGAGTGGCTTGGTAGATAAATGCCTGTTGGGCTATGATCGCCTGGATGGCGTGGTGCCATGCGGCGATCAATATGCTGGTGAAGTGATCGTGAATTTTACCACTTCAAAAGCACAGGCTTCGGGCGCGGCTGGGCTGCGTGCGGAAGGAGAGCCGAGTTTGAGCGAGAACCAAAAAGCGGTTACGCAAGAGGAGACTGCGTCTGACGACGGTGTGGCTCCTGAGAACGATAGAGAGCTGACGACGCGGGATTTTCCGGAGATCATGAAGATTCCGGTATCCACTGGAATTTATACGGCGTTAACCTCTAACCTAGAGGATGCTCGCATGGAAGTTGCGAGGCTGCAAATGTTCTATGACATAACGATTTGTATTGTGTTAGGAATAGGACTGGGCTTGATAGTTTATTTTGCGGTGAAGCTTCGTTCTGCGCGGCGCGAGCGTCTGGAATATAAAGAAACACGCGAGCAGGTTTCATACGAGGAATACCAGCGATCGGTGCGCGAAGCAGCTGATACAGTTGTGGTTGAGGCTTTGAACGTGGCCGAAAAAAGTATGCACGATCGGGACGAAGCGAATCTGTGGCAAGCAGTGCATAGACTGATCGAGCCGGCGATACGGCGATTAGTTCTGAGCGAATCGACCGAGGATGGCGATCTGCTGGCCGAAGCGCTAGAAGACGGTTGCCGTATTTGTTTTGACGATGGTTCATTGTCGGATGGATCCGAAGACGATCATACTAATGAGGATGTCAACTGGAAGGCCTATGACGATTGCGTGGAGCCTGAAGTGGACCAAGATAACGGTAAAGCTGTGGGCTTATCGAACCGTGATGATTGTGTGGAGACTGAAGAAGTCGGCGATACGCCGAGCTCAGAAGAGAAGCCGATCGCGCATGACAGAACGCCGCATTTGCCAACCGGGATCACAGATTACTCGGCGGATGAGTTGATCGAGCTGATTAAAGCTGCCGAATATCAAGGGGATAGCAAGTACCTGCAGAAGCTAGAGGAGACCCTACAGGACAGACTGCGTGCCTTCAAGGGGCAGGATACTAGCGATCCGGAAGTTGAAGCGGAGATTACGAAGTTAGTCGACGCTATGCAATTAGTGTTGGGATGTAGAACCGCGGATGAGTTTTCGTCTGGTACTGGCACGACGAAGGATCCAGCGATCCAGATTGACGTTTCAGGTAAAAATGTGGAAGAGGTGCCGCCAGACGGTGCTATTACCCATGATGTTGACGAAAAGGATAGTTCCTCTGAGTCGAACAGTAACAGTATATGCGAATTTGGTATTAAACGGATCAGGGAATGGGCTCGCGAAAACCGAGCCATGTAAGAAGACGAACAACCGTCAGAATCTTGATCGAAAAGATTAAGATTCATAATGTAGGCGCCCAAACTTGGGCGCCTAAAAGCACTTTTATAATGCTTATGCTAAATTTGGCGGTTTACTGAATTTCGGTCGTGCAGTATAGGGATAAACACATGGTTAAACGTCCGACGACAGCTTTTTAATTTTTTCTTTCAGAAGAAAATTTTAGAACAAGACCTTAAACAAGGCTATGACCAAAGACGCGTAACGTCTGAACGAAACCTTCATGTCTTTCGCGTACAATCTTATTCCAATACGGCCTTAATCCGACGCACACCGGCGGAAGAAGACTCTTCTTTCTTGATCTTGAACTTACCTAGCTTTCCGGTATGTTTCACGTGTGGGCCGCCACAGATCTCGATCGAGACTAGACCTGCACCCATAGTGCTAGGTTCATCTTCGGCGCCACCAGTGCCGATGGCATAGACCGTCACCCGATCAGGATAGCGGTCGCGAAAACTACCGTTCGCGTGCAAAGTATCAAAAGCGTAATTTTTATCGTATTCAGCGAAAACCACCGGGAAATCCGCATCGATCCATGCATTTACGCGATCTTCCACTTTTTGTAACTCTTCTGCGCTCAATTTATGGTCAATATTGAAATCGAAGCGCAGTCGTTCCGGCGTCAAATTGCTACCTTTTTGCTCAATTTTAGGGTCGATCTCCTGCTGTAAGGCCGCCAAGAGCAAATGGCAAGCGGTATGGTATTTGACCGTTTTATCGCTGGTGTCAGCTAAACCGCCCTTAAACATGCCCTTGGAGGCAGTTTTGCTACGCTCACGCTGAGCTTCGAGCGCCTTTTCGAATTCGTCTTGGTAATTATCCGACAGGTTGACACCCAGTTTGTACGCTTCCTCGACTGATAGCTCTAGCGGAAAACCATAAGTATCCTGTAGTTTAAATAGCTCCTCGCCGCTCAAAATCTGGCTTCTCGCGCTCATTTTTTGTAGTTCTTTCATACCTTTATTTAGAGTTTTACGAAAAGCGTTCTCTTCCCGGCTCAGCACTTCGAGTACTTGCGTACGTTTTGGCAAAATGTCATTGGAAAGGTCCCGATAATTTTCGGCAATCAACGGCAGAATTTCGCCCAAAAACTCTTGGCCGATTCCTAGGTCAAGCGCCTTTAGAATCGCCCGACGCACCAACCGCCGTAGAGCGTATCCCTGCGCTTTGTTGCTCGGTTCCAAACCCTGCGCTGCTAGCAAATACGCCCCGCGCAAGTGATCAGCAATGATTCGCATTTCATCGGTATTGTTCTCGTAATTTTTGTGCGACATTTCCTCAAGTTTTTTGATGATTGGCCAAAGCAGGGAAATCCGAAAAACGTCAAAGCTACCAATCGCCGCAGCCGAAATTCGTTCCAGCCCACCGCCAAAATCCACATTTTTCTTCTCTAATTCCGAAAAAGTTCCGTCTTCATTACGCTTATATTGCATAAAAACCTGGTTACCGATCTCCATAAAGCGCGCCCCGTCCGAAGCCGGGTGGCTTTTTCCGTATTTTTCAACATCCTGTTTATCCTCACCAAAATCATAGAAAACCTCTGAATCTGGTCCGCAAGGATCGCCCAGCGGCGTCGTCTCGATACCGCCACCACGACTCCACCAGTTTTCGCGATCATCATAGAAGAAAATGCGTTCGCCTGGCTTGATTCCGCGCTCTGCTCCTTGGTCGGCCGAACCAATTTCGACGATTTTGGCCTCAATACCCACCTTTTCGAACACGCTTTGCCAAATCTCCGCTGCTTCAATGTCCTTCGGGATACCGTATTCCTTATTTCCAATGAAGCAAGTAACGTAAATTTTCTCTGGATCTAGCCCTACTTCTTTGGTCAAAAACTCAAAAAAATTCTCAATTTGTTCGCGCTTAAAGTAATCACCCAGCGACCAATTCCCGAGCATCTCAAATACCGTCGTGTGCCGTGGATCGCCTACGTCATCAATATCCTGCAGTCGCATACTGGGCTGTGAATCGGCCAAGCGCGTCCCCTCGGGATGGGGCTGACCCAGGAGGTAAGGCAACAAAGGCTGCATACCTGAGCCGGTGAAGAGAGTCGTCGGATCATTTTCTAAAACTAGCGGCGCTGGAGGGATAATCTTGTGCCCATGTCGAACCTGAAAATCTAAGAATTTTTTGCGAATAGTATTAGCATCCATATTCTTATTATATCACAGTACTAAGGGGTGTGAAATGGATAATTTTGAAAAATGGGTGGTTATTGCTTCCAGCACCACAAATTAAATCCAAGTGTAAAACAACTTAAGTTTTTACTATGTATTATATACTGTCTATGCTCGAGCAGCGGAGGGGGAAACCGACCCAGCGATAGAAGTTGGTGGACGGGCGGACGCCAGACGCATTGAAGTGGAGGTCGTATGCTCGAGTGACATTAGAGAAATTAGCCCTCGACGACCATCCGTAACCGTTGATGCCAGAGTACCACAAACGACCGTTATTGATATAAATGTTCCCGCTGCGAAAAACATTACTTTGTTTTTAATGAAAAATGATATTTTCAACAAAATAGCATAAATAGTATTGACAAACTATACAATCTATACTAGAATGGAGGTAGGCTGCTCGATCAGCTAGATCTGTAGTTGTATTCTCTGGTATAGTCTTATATAAAATATGCCCACAAAACTGCGCAGCTCAATGAATATTGAGCTGTATTAACGCTTGATGTAGCCTCGCCGTCACTTCTTCCATTGTGCCATGACCGTCAATCCTCATAATCCTAACATCTTTTTGTGTCAATATTTCGCAAACCGCTTGAATATTCTGCTCGACTATTGCGAAACGCCGCTGAATTGCTTCTTCGGTGTCGTCCGCACGTTTACGCAGCGCAATCCGCCGCATTAATTCCTCCTTTGGCACTTCGATATAAAATACAGCCTCAATACGGTCGGCGGCATTCTCCGCTATCCACTCGGCTTGCTCGACATCGCGCGGGTAACCGTCCAGAATGATTTCTTTTCCCTCGACAATCGCCTGCGCTATTGCGCCTGTCATCATAGGAATTACGATTTCGTCGTCAACTAACCCTCCTGCATCCAAGACCGACTTAAACTGTTCGGTGCGACGCAAGACTTCGCCTGCCGAAAGCCAAACTCGCCCCATCTCCTTCGCCAGAATTTGCCCCTGTGTGCTTTTGCCGGAACCAGCCAACCCCATCAAAATAATCATCTCACCTCCATCTACTAGTTATTCTAGCGCAAAAATCCCCCTCGCACCAGTCTTTATTTCTAGTTAAAATATGGGATAAAAAGTTAGCTGGGATACCATTGTGACTGTCGTATTATATAAATTACTGTCTAGCCAGGCAGCGGAGGGAGAAGCCGTACCAGCGATTGATGCCGTTGGACGGGTGGACGCTAGACGTATTGAAATAGAGGTAGTATGCACTATTAATGTTAGATGAAATAGTTCTTGATGACCATCCGTAGCCGTTGACGCCAGAGCTCCACAAACGACCGTTACTGATACTGACTTGCCCGCTGCGAATTGTAGTAGTCCATATGAAAGCGCCAAAAATAGACATCAGCTTTATAGAGGTAAAGCCGGAGGCTCTCTAAAAAAATGCTTAAACTCTCTTGACGACAGTAAAAGGAGGTACTAAGATAAGGATATAAAACTAACCGTAAAGGAGGAGCCTCATGGCCTACCAACATACTAACAGTAAAGGCGTGACTTATTACCTGCACAAATCTGAAGTTACTCTGAAGGGTGGCAAGCCGCAAACGATTTATTTTTTTACTAAGACTGCTGAGGGTGGTAAAGGTGTTGCTTGTGATTTGCCGGAAGACCGCGTGGTCAACGAAAATCCGCGCAATGGCTTTTTGACCCTGAAAAAGAAGGACAAAGCTGCCTAAGAATACTTGATTTTGCTGAAAAACTAGCGTCGACTGATAAAGTGGCGCTAGTTTTTGTCTGGTTTTTATGGAATCGCGAAATTGGTCAACAAAGAATTGCCGGTTCAGCGTCAGGCACGGTGGGTGATAAAGGTCGCTTGACGCAAGCGACCTAATAGTGCAGAGGATTCGCCGGCGCTCAGATTTTTCTTCAACCCAGGTTATTTTTTGTCTGAAAAGCACAAGCATACAATGTTTTTCAGATTCTTGAGCCATTTTTGCTTACCCTTGTCTGCTGCTTTTTCGGCCTCACTATCAGCCGTAGGTGCCCGACCTGTGGGATGTATGTCAATAAAATTACCCCCCGAACTCGGCGTAAATTTTGATATCGCCCTTCATCTGTGACAAAATTTCCGCAATTTTGAGCCCGCTCTGATTATTGCCAGTGTAATAAACGAAATAATGATCATCTCGCTTTTGGTAATTGACACGGTGTCCAGGTCGTTGAAATTGTGATAATTCTCGCCACAGGCATAGAATCCCGATCAGGAGCCAGGAGTTGAATCACGTCCAAGTTAAGCTTAAGATCAACAGCCGAGCGAGGATCAGAGTCCTGGGCAGGCCAATCCATCCCTGGACGAGGCTAAATTGCGTGCTGAAATTGAGCGCGAAGTGCGGGCGAAGATTGCCGCCGAACAGGCCGAGCAGGCGAAACAGGCTGCGAGTACTGGTAGTAACGAAAAATATGAGAAAGCCAGTGATGAGAAGGCAGACTCTCAATCATAACGAGATGTAGTGCCGCATTCTCTCAAGGGCTGTCCACACTAGAGTGTTCTCACCTCTCCCGGTTAAGCGTGTTTTTATAAAAATACGTTCAGCCGTAGCCTCGCCTCTGTTGGCTAGCAAGAGTCGAACGGATTTTCGCTATAAATCGCGCCAGTGTGTTACAATAGAATTGATGAAAAATCTGCACAAAAAATATTTTCCCGAGGTAGCAAGTGGAACGGATATGGATATGCAAAAAATCACCGCGATGCGAGCAGGTGGCAAGATTCTCGGGAATATCTTACGCGATTTGAAGGCTTATGTGCAGCCCGGTATGACTGGGAAAGAAATCGACGCTTGGGTGCGTGCGGAGATTACGCGGCGTGGTGCCGAAGTAGCTTATGATTTTCTCGAAGAGTCTTTTCCGGGTGCAATTTGTATCTCGGTGAATGACGCCTTGGTCCACGGCGCTCCGAACGATGAACCGCTCGAGCTGGGCGACAAGGTTTCCTTCGATCTCGATGTGCGTTATCAGGGGTATTACACCGATTCGGCTTTTACTATGTTGGTTGGCGGTCAAGGTTCGCCAGCCGTGAAGCAAATGATCGCCACTACCGAAAAAGCTATGTGGTCAGGGATTGAGCAGGTTCGATCCGGCGCGCGGATTGGTGATATTGGTTGTGCTGTAGAAAAAGTCCTGGTGCGCGGTAAGCTCGGTGTGATCGAGAATTACGTTGGCCACGGGATTGGTCGCACTATGCACGAAGCACCCGACGTTCCAAATTACGGTATGCGTCACCGCGGCTATCAGCTCAAAGCTGGCGACACAATTTGTATCGAGCCCATGTCCTGCCTCGGCAAGCCGGCTAATTACGTTGACGAGGAAAGTAACTGGACCGTGCGGATGAAAGATGGCTCGATTGGCTGCCACTGCGAACACACGATTCTGGTACTCCCGGATGGTTATGAGGTCCTGACTTTACCAGACTAATATCGTATAGCAATATGCGTGGGAGCTACTTTGTATCATAGCACTTGCCAAAATCCCTAAATATGGTTTTTGGCAAAATAGCACAAAAAGTATTGACAAATAAACAATGTGTGCTATAACGGAGAGATAAGGTGGCGGCCAGCTGCCTTATGGGAACTGAGAACATCATAGAAAAGGAGGGGGATCTATGGATTTTAAGAAAAAAGACTCAACGACGAAGAGCGTTTCCGAGCGATTATGGACGGCATTTTGCGTGTTTTCTGGTATTCTGGTTGTGGTTACCATGGGTATGCATTTGGCCGGAATCTGGCGAATCCAGGTGGGTGAGAGTCTGGAGCTGAGCTTCGATAACCCATTTCCGGCGGGTTTAGCCCTGTACGGAATTGCCGGTTGGCAACGCGATAAGGTCGGTGCACTTCTGTCCGCTCGCGAGGGAGATCGAAGCGACGATTTTTGTAAGAAGCGGCGGCGCCTCTGGCGGTTCGGACTTTGCTTAGTTTGGTTTGTCGTCTTCGGCGTAATTTACGCCGTCGGCCAAGCTCATCGCTGGCATGAGCCCTACGAGCTCCTGGGTACGCTGGATTTATTCGATC
Source organism: uncultured Candidatus Saccharibacteria bacterium (assembly GCA_947428935.1). Taxonomy (GTDB): domain Bacteria; phylum Patescibacteriota; class Saccharimonadia; order Saccharimonadales; family Saccharimonadaceae; genus Nanosyncoccus. The sequence goes on from CANENS010000016.1 coordinate 8,361, forward strand.
TAGGGGTAACCTGGTTTTACGGCATGGTTGCCGCCTGGGTTCTAATTCCGCCCCCACGGTCGTCCACGACGGCATCGGGTAGTGACGTCGGTTAGCGGGCTAAAAATTTGCACTTTTGTTAAGAGCTGCCTCTTGCAGGCGGCTCTTAAAATTTTCTCGGTGTCTTACTGAAGATCAAAATCGCTCCGAAGCACAGGCTTTGCTGGATAACTATTTGCTCCAGGGGAATGCTGCGGGTATTGTGATTAAGTTAGTCTTTGATGGGAGCAACGTCGCGCGCATATCTCTCACCTTGCCTCTTCTACAGTAAGCTGTCTTTACTGTATCAGATTTATCTGCAGAAAGATTTAAACAAAAAAGAAGCGCCCTCGGTCTGTGAAAAGTGGGGTAGGGATGGGGTTAGCAGTGTCCTACATATTGGAAACTCCTGAACTTTATCGCGCGTTGTCAAGTAGATTTAAGTCTCCTTTTCTCTTACCGAACATTTCTGCGTCTTCGCACTTTGGCTTATCGCCTCCCATGCATATCCCTCTCGGGCTCGGTAGAGGTCCCAGCCGCTCAGGTGGGCTTATTGAACGACCCATTTTTCACAGACTGAAGGTGCTTCTTTGCGATGAATATCTCTTGTACTTCTATCATATCATACTCTTATAGGTATTGCAACAGAGTTTTTCCAGGGAAGAATGTTAGGAAAACTGCAACAACTTCCGGGTTATTATTTAGGGGTGGCGTCATAAATTAAGCGACATGCCACCAACTTTGCTATTGACTTTTTATACAAGGTGTGCTATAATGGAAGAATAGGGGCTTTTACTCCTAAGCAGCTTAAGAGTATATCTTGTCTTAAGCGAAGCGGTAACTGTTGGTTTTTTGATGTAAAATCCGAAAGTTTCGGGCAGAAAGCTTAAAATAAGCTTAAAAATTAAGCAATTCTGACTAAGGTTAGAGCTACAACTTTTCGGACGCATCAAAACTATTCTAAAAGGGGGAATGAGAATGAAGAAAGAGACACCGAAACCTAGCCCAGTCCTGCAAGGAGCTTTCATCTGTATCTACGTGGTATTCGTGAGCTTTATATTTCCGGGTGTCACGAAGTTATTGCTCCAGGACACTATAGGTTATTGGGGCCTCATTATTGGTATCGCAGCGCTTATTATTGCGGGAATAGTTGGCGCATTGATAACGTGCTTTGCTGACGCTAAGCAATTAAAAACTATGTGTCTTCTGCAGGGCGTAGCCATCCTACTGTACGGAATCTATAAGATTTTGCCACAGGTGGAGCCCGATTTTGAGTGGTCGCAAGTGCCTCCGGCAATCGAGAAAATGGCCAGGGGTAGTTTTTTCATGTGCTTTGTGATTTTGGCCTGTATTCTGGGGTTTGTCGCCTTTTTGGTGATTAAGACTATGCCTTACGTTACAGGGATCGTAGCGATGGTTAATACTCAGGATTCTGGCGAGACAAAAGAGGATGAAATGCCGGAAGATGACGATTGGGTGGCCGAAGCATCCGACTGTCTCCGTCACAAAAACGTATCTGCAACGCCAGAAAACGGTACGGATACGGAAGATCCAGAGAAATCAGAGAACACGTACGATCAGGTCATAGAGATGATTCGATCGTTGAGCCAGGACATTAACGATTATTTTAGGCAATTGCCTCCCGGCACGAGCTATAACGAGCTTTTAGGTGCTCAGCAAAAGCTCGAGGAATCGGAAAAGCCGGTGAAGCTTGAAAAACCTAAAAAAGCTAAAAAGACCCAGAAAGCCCAAGATGCTAAAACGACCAAGAAGCAGGCCAAGAAAATCGCTAAGCTCGAGCGAGAAATCGCCGAGCGTGATCGCCAGATTTTCTGCACGAAGTGGTATGCAAGGGCATCGGGAATATGTTTCGCTATAACTTGTGTCGTGATTTTGCTAGCGATATTTAGCCTGATCCAACTTATTCTAGTAGATCTTGATGCGGCGAGAAACGCTTGGGATTCAGCGTGGGCAATAATCATTTATCAGCAACTTTCGCTGGCAGTACAGCTAGTACTGTACGTGGTTTGCCGCGCGATCGGCGCGCCAACTAATAAGTGGGATCTGAAGGCATTGCGCAAAGAGCAAAAACGACAAAAACGCGAGCTGAAAGCGTTGCAGACAAGATAGAGCTCTATCTTCATCCGGTGATTGATTATCATAATCACCGGATTTTCTCTGTTTAAAAGTTCATGAAAGGCTCTTCGTCTAAATTTTAGCTAGCATTATCTGACGCGCGCGACGACATTTTTGGTCAGTACGGCCCGTTTCGGCGTCGTTCAGGGAAGAGGTGGTGTAGACTATTAAAACATGGGCGGTTTTTGTGTAATTAGTCGGCAAAAAAGCGCTATTTTAAGAGCCGTTCCTCCTATGGAATCAGCCAAAATTAGCGTTTTGCCCAAAAATGCCAGAAAAGCATTGACTTTTTGGCAAATCTGTGCTACAATAGAGACATGGGCAGTGTTTTGTATACCGCTCATAGTGACTTTTTGATATATTTTGTTTGGCTTTAAGATGGAGAATAATCTGACACATAAAGCCAAGAAGGAGGGGAAATGAACAGTAAGTACTTTGCAGTGACGCCGATTGACCAGTCCGAACTGTTTAAATGGGCGAGCAAAAACGAGATGAAGCTGATTGGCCAGCCGGTGACTTTACCATCATGTCAGAGGGCTTGGGAGCTGGATACGCAAGACAACGCGGAAATCCATCTCGATATGGCATTGCTAGGGCAAGGGCGCATGAGGCTCATGAACGACCAGAAGGCAATTGGCATTGCGCACTTTGATCATCTAATGGCGAACCGGACCGGTATTAATTATGTCGTGGTTAGCCCGTTTTGCTTCTAAAACTCAGGTAATATATCAACAAGAGAAACTTAAAAATATGGTTTTGCGGGAGGTGCAAAAATGAGTGAGATGATGACAGCCGGTTGTGTGAAAGATGTACTGATACTGAGGGCGTGTGAGGCAGATCTGCCATACCGGCAAGTAGAAAGGTGGTATGATGCGGTTTATGGCGACCCGGATACGTCGCATGTTGAATGGTTGATGCAGAATCTGTTGCCGTCCATCACGCTGGGTGACGTAGCGAACTTGGCGGATGCTTTTGACCAAGATCCCATGCATGGGATCAAGAAATCTATAGATTTCTTTTGGAAACTGTTTAAGCTGGAGCCCATTCCAGAATTAGTGACGTATGCGGAATGGGTTATCTCGCATCCAGAAACTAGCAAGATACTCGGCGAGGGCTCAATGATGTCTTATTATTATGAATTGGACAGTGGTGGAGATTTTACAGAGTTGTGCTTCCTAGTCGAACCGTCGCAGTTCCGTTGTCGTCCGAAAGGCGATCTATTAGTAGGCACGGCGCACGAGTCCGTCTATGGTCTTCAATCAAGAGTAATTTCATCGGCTATTAAAGCTGGCGCGATTGGAGAAATCGATCTGACCAGGGATCCGAAAAAAGTGATGAGGTCGGAATTATATCTGCTCAATAACGCGCTCATGGTTGATCCCAATGTGGAAGGTTATGAGGCTTATAGGCGCCAGATCATAGAGCAGGAAGCTTTTCTGTTTGCGGATAAGGTGGCCGCGCGGGTGCAGGATCTGATCATGGGGGCGCAGGCGGAAGACATTGCTGCAAAGCTGAACCGTATTATGTAGGGGGTGAACTTTATGAAAAACTCGGGTAGTTAATATCCGAGTTTTTTCGTTGTAAAAAATCTGAACCGGAAAAGCTAATGGCTTTTCGGATGCTATTGTGCAATTCCTTTTTTCAAGGAATGTGTTGTAAAAAACACAATACATTTCGGACGCCGATTAAAAGTGAAGTTTTATGGATTGTGTAATAACGCCGTTTCCACGAGATTTTGATTGTGTTTTCGTAAAATTACGCTATAATAAGCTTATGGATGAAGTATCGCGTTATGCCGTCGGTTTAGATATCGGTACCGCTAATGTTCGTGCGGTAGTCGGGAGTATGACTAGCAACGGGCGGATCAACGTGATTGGTTATGCCGAAGCCCCAAATTCGGGTATGCGCCGTGGCGTGGTAGCGAATCTTTCTGGGCCGGCGCAGGCGATCGACAGCATGCTCGGCGAAGTCGAGCGGATGAGTGGCTACGAAGTGAATTCGGCGGCTATTTCGATCAATGGGTCGCAGATTTTGTCGACTCATACCGAAGGCATGATTGCGGTCGGCGCCATGGAGCACGAAATTAACGAGAATGATCTCGCGCGGGTAGAAGACGTTGCGTTGCAGGGGCGCATTCCCGCAAATCAGGAAGTCTTGCGGATCGTTCCACTTGGTTTCACTATCGACGGTCAAGACGGCATTAAAGATCCGCTCGGCATGACGGGCTCGCGGTTGGAAATGCGTGCCAATGTGGTTTCGACCATGCTGCCGAATTACGAAAATTTGCGTAAAGCCGCGGAAGGTGCTAACGTAACGCCGGAGCGGATTGTGCCGAGCGTGGAAGCGGCGGCGCGGGCGGTTCTGACCGAGCGTCAGCGGGAAAACGGTGTGGCGGTGATCGATATTGGCGCAGCCACCACTGGCGTAGCGATTTTTGAGGAAAGCGACTTGCAGTATATCGGCGTAGTGCCGGTTGGTTCGAATAATATTACGAATGATTTGGCAGTTATGCTGGCGATTGATACCGAAGTGGCGGAGGAGATTAAGCGGCGCTTCGCAACTGGTAGTTTTGGCGAGAATGATAACCCGGTGGTGATTCGCTGGCGCGGCAAGGATTTGCATTTCGAGCGTGACCAGATTGACGAAGTAGTACAGGCGCGGCTAGAAGAAATTTTGGAATTGGTACATAAGGAATTGCGCCGGGCGCATTACGACCAGCGTTTGCCAGAGGGGATCGTGATTACGGGCGGCGGCGCTAAGATTCGCGATATCGAGAAATTTGTGCGCAAAACTCTGGAGATGTCGGTCAAGATCGGCACCCCGACTGGTTTAGGATTGAACGGCGTCACCGATCCGATCGAAAAGCCCGAATATTCGGCAGCGGTCGGACTCATGCTTATGTCGGCCGAGCAAGAAGAAATCTTGCGCCCGCAGAATACTGGCAAGAAAAAGTCCAAAAAAGACAAAGGTCCCGGGCTGCTCGCGCGGTTTTTCGGAAAATTCTAGAAGCGTAATTTTGCGATGGCGCCATAGGGTTCTTTGTCGGGTCATTACTCGTTTCGGCTATAATTGTTGTAGAAATTACAACAAACCAGTTCGGACAACATTATAAATTGTATAATAAAGATGGTTGCTGTCCGAGAAGTTGCTTATTTCTGCTTTTAAGATGACACTTGGCTAACCTTATCATCATGGCCCGTTCTTCGATAGTCCGAGTCTCTTCAAATTTCCAATTCGATAAATTACTCCACAATTTAGCCTTGTATAGAAAAGCCTCCGCAAATGTATCGCCTTGCTCGTCGCCATTGTGGTATCGTTATTCCCTCTGCTCTACAATACTCTATCGTTTCGACAAAACATAAACAAGATATCGACAGTAGTTAAGCTTAATTCCCGTGGTATTCCTCATGGCTTCGAAACTATATATTAATGTGGTATAATATATACTATGATATATCTCGACCATGCGGCGGCGGCTCCGATTAGCGCAAAGGCTCTCTCGGCAATGATGCCATATTTTTCCGAGCGCTTTTTTAACCCCTCGGCACCCTATTTGCCAGCTAAGCATGTGCGGGATGATTACGAAACGGCGAAGAATGCCTTGGCGCATACGATTGGTGCAAAAGGCGTGGATTTAGTAATAACTTCTGGCGCAACCGAATCGATCAACCTTGCTTTTACTGCAGTAAATGTTATAAAAGAAAATGATAATCAAAATAAGTCAATGGTGAATTCGGGTTTCCCGAGCGGAAAATTGAAAAACACAACTTTTGAGCCGAAAGTGCTAGTGTTGGCAACTGAGCATACCGCCGTGCTAGAAGTTGCGAAAAAATATCACTATGAAATAATTCCAGTCGACAAAAACGGCCTAGTCAGGACTGATGTTTTATCAGAAATGTTAGACGATACGGTGGCTTTGGTCTCGATCGCGCTGGCGAATAATGAGCTCGGCACCATCCAACCTTTTAGTGAGATTAACGAACTTTTGCGCAAAGTTCGCCAAAACCGTCTGGCGCGCGGTTTGGATCGTCCGCTTTATCTTCATTCGGACGCTTCCCAAGTTTTGGGGCTAATTGAGATGAATGTGGCGCGCCTTGGGGTCGACCTCTTGACCTTAAACTCTGGCAAATGTGGCGGCCCGAAAGGCACCGGTGCACTCTACGTTGCCCACGGCGTACGACTCGGCGCCATCAATCGTGGTGGTGGTCAAGAGCGCGGTTTGCGTTCGGGAACTGAAAACGTGGCCGGAACGGTCGGCTTTGCGGCCGCCGCGGTGGAATCCCAGCAGCATCTATCGCATTACCGCAAGCTCTATCAAAAAATGTCCTCTATAATGCGTCAAGAACTGGCAAAAGTTGAACAATACTTGAAAAAAGTCGCAAATTCTGCCAAAAACGGAATAAAAAACAACCCTCAAGTGGTTTTCTGGGGCAATCCGCAGCGCCAACTGGCCAATTTCTGCCCGGTCTCTTTCGTTGGCCTAGACGCTGAGCGTTTGATTTATGCGCTGGAAAATGAAGAAGTTTATGTTTCTACCGGGGCGGCTTGCGCGGCGAATAAGGGGTCAAAATCGCATGTTTTGTCCGCCATTGGCTTGACTGATCAGGAAATAATGGGATCATTGCGAATTTCCTTCGGCTCGACCAATACACTCGAAGACGCACAGAAGGCTGGGAAAACAATTGCGCAAGCCGCCCTCAGAGAATATTCCCGGCTAGGATTGACTAATAATAGATATAATGATACAGATGGACATTATGTCATACAAAGTCAAGAAAAAACACAAAAGACTGGCATAAGAATGACCAATGGTCAATTTTGCGCCACAACAGAGGAAAAAAAGCTGACTAATAGTCATTTCTCAAGTGGCGATTCAGAAAAAAATATCGAAAGCGTCCATTCGACCCAAAATACAATGCATACAGAAAATAAAAAAGATAATTTGCCGACTATGGTCAGCGCAGATTTGACAGAGGTGGGTCAATCTATGAAAAGTGATCAACTGGAGGGATCCAGTGCTCAATCGACACAAGAAGCCGAGAATGGACGCGAAACTTTGAATATTAAAGTCTCCAACAACGACGATGCTGCAATTGATAACTTGCCACGTAACGTTGACTTTGGAAACTAGCGAAATTTGAGCAAAAATGATGTAAAAAATGATGAAATAGAGAAAGAGTGATATAAAATGAAAAAAAAGGTGTTTCTAGGTATGTCGGGCGGAGTTGACTCTTCGGTTTCGGCGATTTTGTTGCTAGAACAGGGGTACGAGGTCACCGGGGTCTATATGAAAAATTGGTCGGAGGATTTGCCGGGGATGAAGTGCCCCTGGGCCGAAGATTTGGCCGACGCCAAGCGGGTAGCGGTGCGTCTCGGTATCGATTTTCAAGTTTGGGATTTTCAGGAGCAATATCGCGAAAAAGTGGTCGAATATATGCTGAGTGAATTTGAACGGGGACGAACGCCCAATCCAGACGTGATGTGCAATCAGGAGATTAAATTTAAGCTTTTTTACGAGCGGGCTTTAGCGAACGGGGCTGATTATATTGCGACCGGGCATTATGCTCGCACTAGTCGCGATCTGGTGGAACAGGCTGAAAATTCCGCCGTAGACTTGTTACAGGCGGTCGACCAGAACAAAGACCAGACTTATTTTCTCTATCGCATGAGCGATGTGGCGGCCGCTCGCACACTTTTTCCGGTTGGCGGCATGACCAAACCAGAGGTAAAAGCCTTAGCTGCAAAGCATAAGCTCGATGTAGTGGGGAAGAAGGAGTCGATGGGGGTTTGTTTCGTGGGTGAAGTCGGAATGAAAGAATTTTTGCAGGTCTATTTGCAGCCACAGCCGGGCGAAATTCGCGAAATTGAGCACAATAAGTTACTTGGCTACCATGATGGTGCCATATTTTATACGCTTGGCCAACGGCACGGACTTTATATTGGTGGCGGTCTGCCTTACTATGTGGTCAAAAAGGACATATCAAAGAATATAGTCTACGTTTCGTCAAACTTGAACCATCCTGCACTCTGGACTAGTGAACTTCTCCTGTGTGATTTGCACTTTCGCGGTGGGCGCACCCAAGCCGGAATTGAAAATTTGAACGATTTGACGGCACTATCTGACGAAACAGCGAAAAACGCCGATCAGAATCCAAACTCGGCTACTCACACCATAAATAGCGATAAAAATCAAGCGACGAGCCAATTTGGCCTAAACTTGACTCTAAACTCCGAGCACACTGCGGGTGTTTTCGAAGATCGTGTTGCCATTGCCGTGCCAAATCCAGGACAGCAGCCACATTACCAAAATCACCACTGCACCGAAGACACAAAGAAAAACAGCGATGCGCAGGGCGATCTTCAAGAAAGAAAACAACAAACTTACCAATGCGTTGACAAATCTCATTCCGCTATTATAGCACAAGAGCCATACTACGACAATGCTGATCCCTCCATACAGCCTAACTTGTGGGTGCGATTGCGTCATCGTGCGCCTCTCTTGCCGGCGCGGCTAGTTGGCGACAAAGTAATTTTCGCTCAGCCGATCAAACGACCTGCTACGGGACAATCAGCGGTTTTTTACCACGGTAATGTCTGCCTTGGAGGCGGAATTATTGCAGAATAAGAAATAAAATCAGAAAAAGTCAATCAAAGGCACGCACGTTCCTGAATTCAGGGCTATCGTTGGAAACATAAGTATAAAGACCAGATAATCAGAATATTTTGGAGCCTCAAGCAGAGCCAAATTAGCTCTGTTGCGCATTTCAAACCGTTACCCATTAGCATTTTTAATAATTGTTGTAAAGATTACAACAATTATCTACGGTGAAACAATTACGAAAAAGACTTTCTAAATTAACTTTAAAACAAATTTTCAGAGGGATATTTCACAAAATTTATCGCTAGATGAATTGAATATAAAGCTTAAGTCTATTTGGCCACGCATCGCCAATATTTCTCCTATATGAAAAATGCCCCGCTGAATCGGGGCATTCTGAGAAATAGACTTCGCTAACAGTAATGTGATGCGAAGCGGTAATCGATGCCTACTGACTTCTAAAAATCGTCTCCAAAGTTGCTAGACTATCGCAAGCGGATTCTGCTTCGTCCGGAATCAATCCGACGGCCTGCAAGTCGGCTGCGATGTCATAGCAATCAATCTTCTTTTGCCAGGCGTTTATGACCTGTATTAAGAATACTAAGGTCTGATAATACAGCCAGGTACACTGAAACTCTAACCTCAGAATTTCGGAGCCAAAGGAAGCTTCAATCACAAAATCATCAAAGCTGATTTTGGCCGCCGCAGCATCTTCGGATGTCGTATTGATCTTCATTTTCCAGCCCAAATCCTCGATCGTTGGCTTCAGCTCCAGATAGCGCGCAAAGCACTGCTTGCTACTTATGGCAGCTAACGATTCTATCCGAGCATCGACCCTCTCGGTCTGCAGGCGGAATTGCTCCTCGAGATTACAGAGGGCATTCACGAGCAATATTCCTGCCTCGTCGACACCGACACTAAGTGTAAAAGACGAGTCGTCGTAGGGAATGGTGACGATGATCGGGAATTTTTCATCATCCTGACTGTAATATCGCCAGCCATATTTCGAGACCGCCTCACTAAGCAGCTCGCCCAAGACTTCTTCGCACTCTTGGTTGTATTCCTCCTGATACTGCGCGGTGTCTTCGGCTTCGGCTTCGGCTTGTTGGCGTTCGCGTTCATAATTAATCAACATTTCACATTTCTCGAAGTCTTCTATAGTGCACGCGAAACGCCGCCGGCGTTCTTGATTACCAATCTTGGTAATCAAGAAAATGTCATCTTTATTTGACATCCCGCAAGCCAGCTGCGTGCTGTTGGTCTCGATCCGGATCTTGATCCCGTATTCACACATCAACTCATCTGCAGCTAAGGCATCCCGCAGATGATAAAAATACTGCAAAGCTTCCAACTGTCGCTTGATCTGGCGTTCTTTCCGCTCTTGCTCTACTTGCTGCTTGTGCTCCTGGCGTATTTCAGCGTATGAGACCAGGAAATTGATCGCGCCATAGGCACTAATATCGCAGCGATAGCTCATTTCAATCTTCTTGCCGGTCTCGTCCGTCAGCCTGATTACGAAATCGTCCTCCGATACTATCTCAGCAGCGGCCGCTTTTTCCGTGATATTGATCTGGAGTTGAATCTCTGGACCATAAAGCGTCAAGGTATTTTTCGCCGCCTTTGCATAGCTCCATATCGCCGTGGCAAGCTTGCTTCTGCTCTCACCGTCTAAAATAGCGCTTAAATGCTCCTTTAAGTTGCCATTCGTGTTTATGTTTACATTTGTCATTTTTTCTTCCCCCTTTAATGACGTCTCGGCCCAGTAAGCATCTTTCTCTGATTTCTAAAGTGCTGACTAAACCGAATCCCGGCCAATGCCGGATTAGTTAACAATAGTCCACTTACCATTATAGCACACTTTTCATTTTTTGTCCAGACTTTGAACCTCCTAGGAGATGA
>CANENS010000017.1 GCA_947428935.1 uncultured Candidatus Saccharibacteria bacterium
TGCATTCCATCGTGTGAAGGCTTAGTTTATGGTAATTATGTAACAAGGCCATTTTCTACATTTTGGCCTAAATTACTAATTTACTAAATTATAGTATGACCAACATTGTATAAATAATTTATTCAATTTTGACATAAAATCACTAAAAATACCCGAAATCTGGGTATTTTTTATTTTTGATTAAGCTAGAGGTTGTATTTCTCTTCAAAATTTTGTTACACTGACTCAAATATCAAAAAATGGAGTTTTGGAGTGAAAAGAAGCAAACATATTTTCAAACTAAAATGGGGGATTTTAGGCGCATTTTTGCTAGTAATGGCCGGCATAATGGTGCGTATGGCGCCGGCGCAGGCGGCAATTGACTCGAATTTAACCGAAATAACAGGCAATTGCCGAGACCTGTACATCATCTTTGCGCGCGGTTCAGGTGAATCGCTGAACGGGCCGAGCGAGCAAGCTTGGCACAATGAGCTGGAAAAAGTTTTGCGCCCGCGCAAAGTCAATTACGAGTTTTATGAGCTAGGCAGTGAGCGCTGGAGCGGATTTCAGTATCCCGCGGTCGCGGTAGCTGGGTCGCTTGGAGGCGTGATGAATCTGGCCGGCGCTGTGGTTAGCGCGGGCGAAAGTCACGAATTTGGGCGTAGCGTGGTGGAGGGGAGAGGTGAGCTTTCAGGCTATCTGAGCGAGAAAATCAGGACTTGTCCAAATGCGAAGTTTATTCTGGGTGGCTATTCGCAGGGCGCCATGGTGATTTCGGGAACGATTGATAAAATGCCTGCCGATAAAATTCTCTACGCCGCCACTTTTGGCGATCCGAAGCTATATTTACCAGAAGGGAAGCAGAACTGGGGCCTTTTTGATGATATTATCCCCGACGCCTGCTATGGCCGCAATTTGTCAAACTATCGTATTTATGTCCCCGATTGTTATGCTTACGAGGGAATTTTGGGCAGCTATCGGCCATATCAAACCGCGGACTATCTTGATAAAATTGGAACTTGGTGTAACAAAAGCGATATTATGTGCAGTAATGGGTCTAGTTTGAACGATCATACTAGTTATGTCGAGGACGAACTTTATCGCAATGCAGCCAAAAGAATTAGTCGTGTTTTACGTAAAGCTTATCCGGATCAAGTACATACGACTGGCAAAGAAGATTATAGTAATACTGAGTTATTAATTGTGCTTGATCAAATGACCGATTCGGCGGAGCGTTTTGAGATTTATCGAGAACAAGCGCTCAGGCTAGCACAGAAAGTATTGGCTGGTGGTGGCAAGGTGGCCACAGCCTTTTATCGCGAACAGCCCAATGGTTATTCAGCGTTGATTTCCCAATTCGATGATGCGGAGATGGCGCCCATGGTCGACTATCGGATTGGCCGCCTGCAGCCCAATTTCTGGACCGAACAAGATAAAAAGGGCAAACCAGGGCATTCGTTGTTGTATTTGATTCAGCGCGCAATCAAGCAACAAAAATGGCACGATGGCGTCACTAAATCAATGGTGATTTTTACCGACACCGAGTGCGTCTCGCCTAGTCGCTATGGGGTTACTCTCGAAGATGTGGTCGAGCTTAGTCTTTCGATCGATCCGGTTAATATTTATGTTAATTCGGGATCCGAAACAATCACCAGTTACGAAAAGTTGGTTACGCAAACTAACGGCAAAAGTTTCGAATTCGGGACCGATTTCTCACTATCCGAAGAAACGATCCTGGAGCGACCGGAAGCAGTTTTGAATATGCTATCATATACCGGTCTAGTCGGTGAAGAATTTTATTTCGATGCTTCGGGCTCGCTTGATGCGAACGGGGAAGCGGCTGAGCTACAATATGACTGGGATTTGGATTTTGACGGTAATTTCGAGCTGGCTAATGCAGACTCGAGTGTCTCGGCGGCTTATCAATCCGCACAATCGGGTTATATTCAGGTCCGTGTGACGGACCGTACAGGTAACTCTAGCACCATGTCGGCTATGGTTAATGTGGTTACGGAAAGCCCCACTAGCGCAAAAGTCAGCAATTTGGAAAGTGTACCGCTTTCCCAGGCGTCCGCGCAGGTAATTTATGTAACCACAGGTGAAAAAGCTCTTTTGATCGTCAATGATACGCCGATTGGCTTTGTGCCGGCGCAGGGAGAATTCACACTTGATCAACTTTCGACGGCTGCTACGGTGCGGATTGTGCCATACGATAATTTGGGGCAAAAAGGCGTGGCCAGTGAAGTTACGGCCCTGCCACTTTTGCCAGGAGTACCAAACACTAGCGGGCTACTGCGCCAGGGGTTTTGGCGGCAAGATTGGTCTCTGAGGGTAAACTTCTCGCAAAAGCGACGGCAGCATGATTCTAATGCCGAGCCTGTCGCTGTGAACTAAGGTGCCAATGGTCACCGTAATCGCAGTGATAGGCTTCAAGCGGTGGAGTATGGTGGTCGTATTGCGCGACTAAAGCTGCCATCTCCGCCTCTTCCCGCGTGCGATAACAGATTTTTTGTTGGTCTCCTACCCAGCACTTCTGGGGTACATATTGCTGGTATGAACCTTGTTTCTTCCGCATATTCGTCACGATTATACCATATTTACTTGTAATATACAAAATATTGTGAATAATCGTGAATCATTATGTAATGCGTTATATTCTCTGTCTAAAAATGACCAACAGTCAGTAATTTCATCCTTGGCTTTAGCGTAAAAATGACCAATGGTCAATAATATTACCCATAAGTTTAATCTAAGGAGTCCGGATAATTAGTTATTCACCTATCATTAACGTACGCAATACGGTAGAATATTGCACTTCTCGAAGGAATATTGCAAAATTCAATTTATTGCAAGCTTACTTTTATTGACAATGACTTTTAATCAGGCGGATTGCGAAGCGCACAATTATCCACGAAGTGATTTCGCATAATAATACGACTATCGTAACCCAGGCGGCGGTGATTATCTCTAAGCCAGTTCCAAACATGCCAAAACCGATTCCATAGATTCCGGAAGGGTGATATAGGCATATAAGAAGAAAATACAAAGGTACGCTGAGAATCCAGTATAAAATTTTAGTTGAAAACAAGATCGAAGATAATGTAGAAATCAAAATTGTCGCTACAACCAAAATAATTCCAATTTCTCGAGTATAAGTCTTTCGCAACACTGGTATAGCTATTATATTACACTGTATATTGGTATTTGTGCCAAAAAAGGAATAGCTACTAAAATCCGATTATTACTTATTCTTCTCGCCGTAACCGCCATTTTTATATATTATATCGCAAATCTTGAGAATTGCTCAAAAGTTTATCACAACCAAAATTCACTCGAGGAAGCACCATTTCTACACGTAAAAGCTTTACAAAATTCGCAACTTGGAGTAGAATAGTAAACAAGAGTTTCGGGTCGTTCTGTGATTGCTGTAGCAGGCGACGTAATTAGCCTCATTTTTTGATAGGGGCTAGGTGAAATATAATTAATATTAATGAGGAAGAATTGTGCCAACTATTAATCAGTTGATTCGTAAGCCACGCAAGAAGGCCGCCAAAAAGTCAAAGGCTCCAGCGTTGGGTTCGATCGTAAATACTCTGAAAACGCGCCGTTATGAGCAGCCAGCTCCGCTGAAGCGTGGTGTCTGCTTGAAGGTGACGACAAAAACCCCAAAGAAACCAAACTCGGCTTTGCGTAAGGTCGCACGTGTGCGCCTGACGAATGGTCAAGAAGTTTGGGCTTATATCGGCGGTGAAGGCCACAACCTTCAGGAGCACGCTGTTGTGCTAGTGCGCGGTGGTCGTGTGCCCGATCTGCCGGGTGTCCGTTACCACATCGTGCGCGGAACCCTAGACTTACAAGGCGTCCAGGGGCGGAAGCAAGGTCGATCTAAATATGGTGCAAAGAAGGGAGAATAAGATATGCCACGAAAAGTTACAAAGTCTCTTCAACGCAAAATGTTGCCGGATCGCAAATATCAGTCCGTCTTGGTGCAGCGCTTGATTAATAAATCCATGCTGGATGGTAAGAAGCAAGTCGCGGAGCGTGCGGTTTATAGCGCGTTAGAAGGTGCAGCCAAAAAGCTTGGCTCGGAAAATCCGGTAGAAATTTTTGAAAAAGCTCTAGCGAATGTTTCGCCAGACTTCGAAGTAAAGTCACGGCGAGTCGGCGGGGCGAACTATCAGATTCCGTTTCCGATTTCTGGTCATCGTCAGCAACATTTTGCTTTTTCTTGGTTAGTACAGGCTGCACGTGCTCGTCAGGGCATGCCGTATGCCAAGCGTTTGGAGCTAGAAATTGTCGATGCCTATAACGAAACTGGTGCTGCCTTCAAGAAGAAGGAAGACTGCCATCGGATGGCCGAAGCCAACCGCGCTTTTGCGCATTTTGCTCGTGCTTAAGGATTTTTTCTTTTCAGAGCTAAAGTCCCCACTGAGTTTTAGCTTGGTGGGGTTTTCTGGAGTTAAAATTGAGCGACCCCGCTACATTGGAGAGCTTCTTGGATCAACGAATCTCAATAAGACAAACAACGGGCATAATCCATCATTGCTAGTAGCACGATACTACCACGCATAGCAAAAATAATCATGAATTCTTATCTGCTTAATGTGCTCGACCATGTAATCGGAGCCGTCGAACTACCTTGATGACGCCCCATAATAAAAACTGTATTATTAGCATAATGACCGCACTGCTAGCAACGCTGAGTGGTGCAGCTGACGAATCGTAGCGAGGAGTGATACCATCTAACGCTAGGCGCGTCCAGCCAATTCCGTAAGCACCACGGTTGAAGAATAGTATCAATAAAAAATACAGCACATCGCCCAAGAGCCAATCGCGCATTCGGTCGGAAACCCAAAGCATTTCGCCGAGGGAAAACATGGCAAAGGTCAGCAGTAAAATCCAAGATGCGTTGTTTGACGACGGAAAGTAACGCGGAAAAATCCACGGCACGATTATGAACTGGAGCACAAACATAGCCAGTACAATCATCACGATTTTGATTTTAGCTTTGTAGCTTACATGCGTCTTGGCCATTTTACTCGATCAACTTCAAAAAATCTTCCTCGTCCAGCATCGGGATCCCGAGTTTCTGAGCCTTTTCAATTTTGCTCTTGCCGGGCTTTTCTCCGGTGATCAGATTAGTGGTCTGTTTAGTTACGCCGCTAGTCACAGTTGCTCCACGCTCACGCAACTTTTCTTCGGCTTCCTCGCGTCCCATGCTAGTCAAAGTTCCCGTAACCACATAACTTTTATCCGTCAGCGGCAGGCTGCTCCGGTCTTCGTAAACTGGATGCACACCTAACTCGCGCAGCTCGGTCAGTAATTTCAAATTATCTTCGTCCGCAAAATAAGCCAGAATCGATTCCGCCACGGTCTGGCCGATATCTGGCAAGGCCACCAAGTCCGCCTCGCTGGTTTCCGCTAATTTTTCGATACTGCCAAAATGATCTGCCAGGATTATCGCGGTCTGCGCTCCCACATGGCGGATACCGAGTGCAGTAATAAATTTGTGTAGCGGTGGCGTCTTTGAGTCCTGAATCGCATTAACCAGATTACGGGCCGACAGCTTCGCAAAACGCCCCAGCTGTGCGACCTTTTCGGGTTTCAAACGGTAGAGGTCGGCAATACTCTTGACCAAATTTGCATCGACCAAAGCCTCAACATTCTTGGCGCCCAACCCCTCGATATTTAAGGCTGGCTTCGAAGCATAATATTCCAATGCCCGCTTCAAAATCAAATCCGAATTCTCGCCCTTGACGCGGTAAACCACCTCGCCCTCAGGACGCTCAAACTCTAGCTCCGGATACTGCCTCCGCAAGGCTTGCTCGTAATCGAACCGCTCGGTCGCCATCGGTCGCAGCTCGAGCAGTACTTGCTTAATCTGCGGTATGATGTCGCCAGCCTTGTAAATAATCACAGTATCACCCACTCGCACGTCCAAACGCGCGATTTCGTCGGCATTATGCAAACTGGCGTGCCGCACTCTGCTGCCGGCGACCTTCACCGGATCCAGAATCGCCACCGGCGTTGCTGCACCAGTTCGTCCGATCGAGATCACAATGTCACGCACGCGCGTAGTCGCCTCCTCGGCTGGGAATTTGAAAGCTACTGCTCCGCGCGGCGTTTTCCCGACGATTCCTAGGCGTTTATAAACCTGCCGATCATTAACCTTAATCACCATACCGTCAGTGTTGAATGGTAAATCTCCCCTATATTGCTCTAAATATTTAATCTCATCAAACACGCTCTCCGGCTTCGGAACCGAATTTTTAGTATCTTTCGACTTATTGCGCTCAAAAACAGGGCTTCTTTCGCTACTTTTGGCTTCTTTTTCGGAATTTTGACCATTTTCAACCAAGAGCTCTTGACTTTTTTCACCATGTGTGCTATAATGGAAAGATATGGTGTCTTTGATGGACACTTCATTAGCTTTTTCTTGATCTATAAACCGAGCTGCCTTCTCTAGGCGGGTAAAAACTCGATCCTCGCCGCTAGTTCGAAAACCGAGCTGCCGAAGCTTCTGGTAAGCCTCGGCATGGGTCGACAAGTCTGGCTCTACTAGATCGTAAGCTATAAATCTCAGTTTGCGGCTGGCTGCGATCCGAGGGTCAAGTTGGCGAATACTGCCGGCCGCCAAATTCCGCGGATTGGCAAACTCGGGCTCGCCGGCCTTTTTCTGGCGCTGATTCAGCTCCTCAAAGTCGGCTTTGAAAATCACGATCTCTCCGCGCACCTCAACGTGCCCCGGCGCATCAATCCGCAGCGGTACATTCTCGATCGTGCGCACATTCATAGTGACATCCTCGCCTACTAGCCCGTCACCTCTCGTTACCGCCTGCACAAACAGCCCGTCCTGGTAGTGCAAGGCGCAGGCCAAACCATCCATCTTGATATCGGTGAAGAATTCTTTGATCGACGCGGCGCCCGCTTTTTCGGTCGCAATCAGCCATTCGCGCACTTCATCTTCCGAAAAAACGTCAGCCAAGGAGATCATACGATCTCGATGCGCCACCTTCTCGAATTTATCCAGTGGCCGGCCGGCCACACGTTGGGTTGGGGAATCGGGCGTAATCAAATCTGGATATTGTTTCTCTAGCTCCGACAGCTCGTGCTTGAGCGAATCGGCGGCCGCCTCCGACATAATCGACTCATCTAACACATGGTAATGGTACCGATAATCATTAATCAGTTCTCTCAGCTTCGCAATACGCTCTCTGGCCGCGCCTTTTCCCTCGCCCTCATTTTTCATTCAACTGTTCCTTTTATTGTATCTTAATATGTGAATCGCCCAGCAGGGTGGCCAGCGGCTTGGTCAATTCGTCGCTAATATCGACCCGAAAAGGCAAGCGTACCGGCCGCTTTTTGTCTTGATCTTTTAGCACCATAATGATTTCTTGAATTCCCGAGTTAAGCTCGCAGAGATGACGAATTTCCGAAAGTGTATCGACGTCGTTTGGATTGTCGACCAAGACGTAAAGTTTCTCGCTGCGTGGGTCCTTTGGCGGCGTAATCACGCGGTGCGGCGCTTCCTCCTCGGGCGCGCTCGGCTCATCCTTGTCTTCTGCTTCCTTCGGTGCGGACTTCGTTTTGGGTTTGGCGGTATCGGGCTTTTTGACGGCCGATCGGCTAATGCTGGTAGCGCGATAACTGCGTTTGCGCGCTGGCACTTCCTTGGGCTCCGGTAATTTTTGGCCGGTCGGACGGTAATCCTTGAGGATCATATCGGAAATCAGATCAACCGAGTCCGCGATAATTTTTACGTCGCTGGTCAGATTGCCGTCTTTATCTCGCGCATTGACGCGACCAGTGATTTTTACGATATTATCTTGTTCGAGTTTCGCGCCGACCTCGGCGTAAAGCTTCGGGAAAATAATGATTTCCAGCTCGGCAACTTTGTTTTCGATCTTCACGAAAGCCATCCTAGTATTGCTTTTAGTCATAATCGTGCGCACATCATTAATAATACCGCCAATAATCAAGGTTTTACCGTCATTCTCGGCTTTCACTAGATCATAAGGATGACTCTGCTCGGCGAAAAAGGTCTCATAACGGTCAAGCGGATGCGAAGAAATGTAGAGTCCCATCAAATCCCGCTCCCAGAGCAGCTGCTCTTTCTCTGGGAATTTAGTTGGTGCAGGCTTGATTTCTGGCTCTGGCACCGCTCCAGCATCACCCAATGCCCCGAACAGATCAGTCTGCCCACTGGCAGCATCTTTTTGCCGTTTGGCGCCGTAAGCCTGGATTTGCTCAAGATTAAATAACAGGTCCGAACGATCACCAAAACGGTCAAAGGTGCCAGTCTTGATGGCGGCCTCCCAGGATTTCTTATTGAATTTATTCGAATTGACTCGCGCTGCGAAGTCGCAGATGCTCTTGAAGGGCCCATTCTTATCGCGCTCCGGGATCACGATCTCCTCAACCAGCGATTTACCCATGTTTTTAATGCCGGAAAGCCCGAAACGAATCGTATTCTCGCCACCCACAATACCAAAGTCGCCATAGGACTGATTGATATCTGGCCCCAAGACGCGCAGCCCCATCCGTTTACATTCGCTAATTTCAATCGCTAAACGGTCGGTCCAGCGCATATCGGCGGTCATTAGCGCCGCCATGAACGCATCCGGATAATGTGCCTTCAGGTAGGCAGTCCAATAGGCAATCAGGCCGTAACAAGCAGCGTGCGATTTATTAAAACAGTAATTCGCAAAATCGAGCAGCTGATCCCAAAATGTTTCCGCAATCTCCTTCGTCGCACCGCCAACTTTAATCGCACCCTCAATAAACTCTGGCTTCACCTTTTTCATAAGGTCGATTTTCTTTTTGCCCACCGCTTTACGTAAGGTATCAGCCTGACCACCGGTAAAACCGCACCACTCCTTTGAAATCTGCATGAACTGCTCTTGGTAAATCATGATACCATAAGTATTTTTCAGGGAATTTTCTAGACCAGGATGGAGATACGTGATTGGCTCCTCACCATGTTTACGCCGAATGAAGCTATCAATGAATTGCATCGGGCCCGGGCGGTAGAGCGCCACCATCGCGATGATATCCTCAAAGGTCGAAGCCTTCAAGTCGCGCAAATAACGTTTCATGCCCGCAGATTCCAATTGGAATACGCCGGTCGTTTCTGCTCGCTGTAATAATTCATATGTCTTTTTATCGTCTAGCGGCAATTGTGTCAAATCTATATCATTATTATAAACTTTGCGGATCATTCGCAAAGCGTTATTGATTACTGAGAGGTTAGAAAGACCCAGAAAGTCCATTTTGAGCAAGCCGAGCTCCTCGACCTGACCCATCGGGAATTGCGCCGCAATCGGACCTTTTGCGGAAACTTCCAGCGGCAGGAACTTTTCTAACTCATCCGGCGCAATAATTACTCCGCAGGCATGGACACCATGGTTGCGCACTGTGCCTTCTAGCTGGCTAGCGAAGTCCAAAACCTCCTTCGAGATCGGATTACTATCATACTCACGCCGCAGATCTGGCACATCCTTAATCGCATCCTCGAGATGCACGTGGTGACCCTGGACCGGATCCGGCACCATCTTCGCCAAACGGTCAGCCTCAGCATAGGGTACCTCCAAAACTCGCGCCACATCCCGCACCGCGTTCTTGGCCATCATTTTACCAAAAGTCGCAATATTAGAAACCCGACCTTCGCCATATTTGCGCGTACAATATTCAATCACTTCATCTCGTCTGGTATCCTGAATATCGGTATCAATATCCGGCATCGAAATGCGGTCTGGATTCAGAAAACGCTCAAACAGTAAGTCGTATTTCAAGGGGTCGAGCTCGGTAATCCTCAGCGCATAAGCCAAAATCGAACCCGCCGCACTGCCGCGCCCTGGTCCAAACACAATGCGCTGCGATTTACCCCAGTTAATAAAATCTTGCACAATTAAGAAATAGCCATTATAGCCCATTTTATCAACGACGCCTAATTCGTAATCGATCCGCGGCAAAATTTTCATCTTTTCTTCCGCTCGCTCCGGAGTCTTATCCGCCTCCGCCAGCATTTCGCGACATTGCTCAACTGTTAAATCGGTCGTTTCTTCTAACTTTTTTCCGCAATAACGGTAAACTAGCCCTTGAAAAACCAGTTTATCCAGATATGATTTTTCATTCTCGCCTTCTGGCAAAGGGAATTTTGGGATCAGAATCCGTCCCAGTTGCAAATCGACATTGCAACGATCAGCGATTCGACGGCTATTTCGCACTGCTTCTGGGCAAGTTTTCTCCCAACGTGAAATGATCTCGCTGGGCGGAATCACGTGTAGTTGAAAATCTTTCAAAGTCATGCGTTTTTCGTCCGACAGATTAGCCGCCGTTCCCACACAAAGCAGAATTTCGTGCGCATCTTGGCTCTCGTGCTTCAAATAGTGTGCATCGCAAGTTACCACCAGCGGCAATCCGGTTTCCTCGGCGATCTTCATCAAACCTTGGTTAACGGTGTTCTGCTCATTCCAATGCGTTGGTGACTCCGGATGGCCGTGATCTTGCATCTCGAGGTAAAAACGATCCTTGAAAACTTCGGCATGCCACTTCACCAGTTCTCTGGCTCGTTTTTGATCATTCGCCCGCAAAGCTTCCGAAATTTCCGAACCCGCGCAACCCGACAGACAAATAATCCCCTCATTATATTTCTCCATAATCTCGTGGTCAATCCGTGGCTTATAATAGCGACCATGGATTTCCGCTTCCGACATAAGATGGCAAAGATTCTCGAATCCCTGATTATTCATTGCTAGTAACGTAATATGAAAACGTTGTTTGTCGTGCGCTGGGTCGTGATCCTCCATCCTACGCGCCGCCACATAAGCCTCCAGACCCAAAATCGGCTTAATTCCGTTGTCATTACAAGTTTTATAAAGCTCCACTAAGCCGCTCATGGTGCCATGATCCGTCACCGCCACTGCTTCCATGCCCTGTTCCTTCACAAAATCAACCAATTCCGGGATCTTTGTCAATCCATCCAGCAGGGAATAATGCGTATGGTTATGCAGGTGTACGAAATCGCTCGCCTTCAGCGGTTCTGATCCTTGGGTTACCTCCGTCATACCCCTATTGTAGCACATTTTTCTACGCCGATAGCTATTTTATGAAATCCCGACATGTAACAATAATCTAATCGTTCTTCTATTGCCGATCATGCCTAGATATTACTGTCTAGCTAGGCAGCGGAGGGGGAAGGCGTACCAGCGACCGCTATCATAATCAGATGGAAGAACGTCGGATATACTGAAACGAAGATAATATGCATAGAGAACATCTGAAGAATTAGTACGTGTAGACCATGCGTAACCGAAGATGCCAGAAACCCACAAACGGCCGTTGCTGATATTGGCGAACCCGCTGCGAAGGTCATATTTATACCTGTCAATAGTTTTGTTGTAAAAATTACAACAAAACCCCCAAAAATCCCCAAAATTGAACAAATTATTTGTTCAAAGTCTGGACAAAAATCGGAAAGTGTGCTATAATGGAAGGATAGGGTAATAACTAATGTTTTTGTACCATAAGTTTAGCTTAAGGGAAAACATAAGACCTTAAGTAATTTACAAACTTGTGGTGCTATTTTCTCAAGTAAAGGGGGACAAAAATGAGAAAAATGAATTTTTTTGAGCGCTTGCGGGCGTGTGTTTTGATTCTGGCTTTCGAGCAAAAAGAGGTTTGGAGCGAACGCCTAGCAAAAGTTAAGGACCGTTTGAGCTGCGACGAATTCTGGTCAAAGCTGCTTCTGTTAGTTGTAGGAGTTGTGGCGGTGTCGCAAGTTTATACGCTGCGTTTCTATGCGCAGCGGTATGAAGCACTGCGTGACGCCTACCAAGAATACTACGGATATATCATCCGTAGCGCGACTCGAGACCAACAGACATTTGGCCTAACCCTGGAGAAATTTCAGACCGGTTATTCGACGATAGCGTCTGACAACCCGGCGCCTTCGGGTATGTCGCCTATTGTGATCCATGATCACGGCGCCGAGATTAATCAGCAAGGCATATATGGCCATTACCTAAGTATGGACTTGGAGTTGTGGCATGAATGTCGTGACGCTCTTGATGGTGGAGAACTCGAACAGCTGAGCTTTACTCTTCCGATGCCGATGGATTACAGCGCAACCATAGTGATTTGCTGTGACTTTATGGATGGGGTTGAGGCCAACGGCCAGATTAGTAAGGATCAGGTACTATACTGGTGGCATCCAATCGAGTCGGTTTTCGAAGCTAGTGGTGGAGTATTGGCTGACCATATCAACAGGGTTGCACTTAGCTTTGCGAAAAACATCCTGCATTGGTCGGTTTATGACAGTGTGCATTTTGCGTTTTTCGCGACGGATCGATTGCTGATCCTATTGTCGTGCATTGCGATAGGCATTCTTATCGATTTAGCGATCGACCTGCTAGGGGGACGCGAGAAGATCAAAAACCATTTACATAATATTCGCACCTATTAGCGCCACAAATTAACCGCCCTTTCGAGGGCGGTTTTCTATGCGAGCTGTTTGAGCTCATTTTATGCTGTAAATTCTAGTATTTACTTGATCGGACTGCGCATTGCTTGTTCGGATACTTAGACACATATTTAATATTTGGGCAATGGTGAAATAAGTTGCGATAGGGCGAAAATATGCTCTGCTAGAGTATAGAACTTGATTTTTCCAGAAAGGTGTGCTATGATAAAAAAGTAACTAGGCTGTAAAAATGGCCGGTTGGTAGAGATGCTCGTTGAAAGGGGGAATTAGAATGAGCGATATTAAATTAGAATTACCAAAAGCGGCACCAGAAAGCAATCCGCAAGCTACGGAAGTGGTAGCGCAACAAGACGTGTTTAGCGAGGTGAATGAGACTTTGCAAGCAGTTGCGAAGTTGTCACCGGACGAACAACGCCAGATCGAAGAATTCGCCAAGCAGATCGACTTGCACGATAGTACGGTCGTCATGCGATATGGTGAAGCTGCCCAGGAAAAGCCGGCGCATTTGGCGAATAAGATCTTGCAAACGGCGATGCGCCGGGACACGGAAGCGATTTATGTGCGTGCAAAGCGCATAGCAAGCCTGATCCAAGAGTTTGACGGTCAGACTGTAAAAAAGGCCAAACAGCAGCAAACTAGTCAGTTTTCGGTGGCCCTTCGTGCTCAGGATTATGGGGTCGAGATGTTGCGGAAGCAATATCAGCAAATGACTATCGAAATTGGGGAGATCGAAAAAGATTTGCTCGGGAAGCGCGCTGCTTTGCTAGTAGACATTAAAGAGTTGGATCGTCTCTATGCGGAAATTCTGCAAATCTACAAGGAACTTACGATGTATATTCTAGCCGGAAAGCAAGAGCTCGACAGGGTACGTCGCGAGGACTCGCAACGGGAACCTGAGCAGGGCGTTATGCGGGCGGCTTTGCAAGCAATGGGAAACCGAAGTGATCTTTTTGAGAAGCGCATCGAGGAGCTCGAGCTTAATCGTTCGATTTGTCCACATACAGCTATGCAAATTCGCTTGATGGAACAGGCAAGTCAGCAGCTAGCAAGGATGATTCAGGAAAATCTCTTAAACGTGATTCCGCTCTGGAAAGAGCAGGTGGCTACTGCTCTTGGCTTGGGCCAAACAGGAGATATCCCGGATAGACAAAGATGTGTCAACTATCAAGCAATTAAAACTTGCAACATGAAGCTACTACGGGCAAGTCAAGACATTGCGTCTACAGAAACTTTAAATCATGTAGGTTCTCAGAACAGTGAAAGTATTTTGCGACAAAGTTTAGCTGATGCTGACCACGCCACATACTAGTTAAGCATTTTTACAATTAGGAGGTGAAAAAATGAAAGGACCGAAGATACTGCTTCGGCTCGGTATGTTTGTAGCGCTTATCGGATTTATGGTTTTTGCTTTGTCGAGCTGGATCATGAAAGACTGGCTGATTATCGGTTACGGCATCAGGGCACAACTTGGCATCCAGCGGATCGGCAGTTCACTGCTGATCATTGGTGGAGCCTGTATTTGTGGTTCTGGCTTTTTGCGGCTGAGGGCCATGCGCCAAGAGCGCAAAACGGCTGAATTAGACGCCCAGGAAATGTTGCAGAGAGAAGAGGCGGTTCGCAGAGAGAATAGCCTGGATTCCATGCCGATTCGTTTGCAAATGCAGCGGTTGCAAAATCAAATTCCGTGGATGTCGGGCATATTTGATAACTGCTATCGCCAATTAGACTATTTCGCATCACTGCGAGAAAAACAGACGGCCTTGATCGCGTCAAATAGCGCTAGCTATCTGGAGGAAACTGACGGCGTACTCAATAACGTTGAGCGCAAAATTTGTAAGAATTTTCGCAACATTATGAATCTATGTATCGTAGCGGATACGCCGGATGACTTATCGCTGCCGGAGATTAATCAATATTTAGCCGACAACGCGAAGCGGCTAGATGAGCTTCAGGAGCTTGTCAAAGCTTCGGCACAATGGATTAACCAATATAATAACGGAACCGATGGCGATTATAGCGAAGTCGAGAACTGGATCGCAGTGATCCGCGAATCTTTAAGGGAGGGATAAAGATGAAAAAACTACTAATGAAAATCGCAGCGACTGGTATGGTAATAGCTCTGGGGCTCGGCGGCTGCGGTGCGCCAGGATACGAAGAAGTCAAGACTTTGACCTACGACGAGGCGACCGCGGAACTGGCTTCGAAGCTGAAAAAGGTGGATGTTTTGCAGATTGAGGCGCCGCTCGATATTTATGATAGCGACGTGGCGACCAAAACGCTCGCGGATATTAATACTTTTCCGCTCACGGTCAAAGGTGACGGCGAGATTAATATCGAAATCGCAGCGGCCACCGAGCTCTCGTCCGAAGCGCCCGACGACCTTATCAATGTCTGGGCAAAGCAGTTCAATCAGTCCGGCAGCGAGGTGAACGGCAGAAGTGTTAGCGTGACGATTCGCCAGATCACTTCCGGCGAAGTTTTGACTTATATGACCGAAGGCGATTATCAGCCTGACGTTTATATTCCATCATCTTATGCTTGGGGCGAAATGTCAAAAGCCAAAGGTGTAGGCGTAACTAAAATCGCTGATCGCATCGCCGGCAATACCGCCGGAATTCTCATGGAAAAGCAAACCCATGCAGATTTCGTTAAAAAATACAAAGAAGTAGCAGTGGACAAGGTACTCGAGGCAAGTTTGGCCGGGGATTTAACCTTTGCTTATACTAACCCCTACACTTCTTCGACCGGGCTAAACATCTTGGCTTCAATGCTGCATAGTTTTGATGCTGATAATCCCTTGTCGGACGAAGCAGCGCAAAAACTGCTCGATTATCAGAAACAATCTCCGCCCGTGGCCTATACCACGGCGGTTCTGCGCAATCAAGCCGCGAAGGGTATCATCAAGGCTATGGTGATGGAAGAACAAGCTTATCACAACGCCCCGGAGTTGAAGGATTATGTTTATACTCCGGCCGGCATTCGCCATGATCATCCAGTTTATACTTTTGATTATGTAGCGCCTGAACGCCAGGAAGTAGCGCAGGCCTTTGTGGAATATTGTTTGAGCGACGAAGCGCAGGCGATTGCTAATGAAAAAGGCTTCAATCTGCACGATGAATATAAAGAGCAGAGCGCGGGCCTGGATGGCGCGGGTTATCTCGCAGCACAAAAAATCTGGAAAGCCAACAAGGATGGTGGTAAACCAATTATTGCGGTTTTTGTGGCTGATGTTTCCGGTTCTATGGACGGCGAGCCCCTAAATGCTTTGAAAGAATCATTGCTTTCGTCGGCTAGCTACATCAGCAGTGATCACTATATCGGCTTAGTCTCTTATTCGGATGACGTTTCGATCCACCTCGGATTGGAACAGTTCGACGAGACTCAGCGAGCTTATTTTTCCGGTGCAGTCAAATCGCTGACCGCGAATGGCGGCACTGCGACTTATGACGCCGTATTGGTGGCACTTAACATGCTGCAGCAAAAAGCGCAAGAAGTACCTGATGCGAAGTTGATGCTTTTTGTGCTTTCGGACGGGGAACAAAACATGGGCTATAGTCTTGGCCGCATCACCGATGTGGTCAGTGGCATGAAAGTGCCGACTTATGCCATCGGCTATAACATGAGTGATACCAAGGAGCTGCAACGCCTCAGCGAGCTCAACGAAGCAGCGCTGATCAATGCCGATACCGACGATATCGTGAACCAGCTGCGTAATTTGTTCAACGCTCAGCTTTAGTGGATTTTTCACTTTCTAAGTTTTAGAAAGCTATATTCTTCAGACTATAGTCGCACTTTTAGACCGCCAGCATGCCTGGCGGTTTTCTTATGACAAAAAATCAAAAAGCCCCCACGTAGTGAGGGCTTAGTGGAAAGGATTAGCTGCGCACAGCCAGATTGGCCAGTTGAATGGCGGCTGAGCTAGTTTGCGCCGCGGCGTAGAGACCGTTCGAAGCGCAGTATTCTACGCCTTCGATTCCAGTGATTTCAGTCAAATCCGCATCCTGGAGGCCACGCCAAGCTTTCGGTAGCGGTTTTTGCGGTTTGCTTCCCGGCTCCTTCGTCGCCGGCATCGTTTCAACCCGCCAACCCTCGGTTTTGCGCTCCGGCAGAACCGTATAGAGAACGGGTATTTTGGTGCCCAGCAGCTGCAGGACAGTTTTTCGCCAATTTTGAAAATGACTCGGCAAAACCAGCACTTTGCTGTCCTCAGCCTCCTCCAGCGCGGCTTTGATAATGTCATAACCGCTGATGTCTGACACTGCTCGCTCGATTGCCTGCACTAGATTATGGCGCGCCAGCTCGCAACATTCCAAGAACAGCGAAGATCTGTTGGCCTCACTCTGTGCACGCTTAGACTTAAGCGCTTGTAAAAAATGCCACTTTTCGGACAGACATTCCCGATCGGCCAGGCAAATAATCTCCTGGTCAATTAGCTGCATGACTTGGCGCACCGAACGTTCTGGTAAGGTCTTGTGCTGCTTTGCGATGAAAGGTATACCAGAGTAGTCCTGCTGCCCCATAGCTCTGATAGGTGGGTTCACTACGCCACAAAGTGGTTTCACGGCTACCCGTTCCGCAGTCAAAGCATCCGCAAGAGGAGTTATAAACTCCTCCCACATTATAGATATGGATCATTTCGCGGCACAAAAATCCAGTTTTGTTGCGCCTGATTGCTGCCAAGATCTGGGTACTGTGCAAGCCTAGCATAATTTGAGTCGACCGGTTCTTAAGCAGGGAAATAATCACCGCACCCAACACGGCCCCCTCTGGCTTTAGATCGAATCGAGTGATCCCGTCAGCCTCTTCTACGTTACTGGTTAATACAAAATTAACCTTTTCTGTTGCTGTAGCCTCTTTTTCTGTCTGTATTGTCTGCATTTTTTCGCTCCTTTCAAAGAACTTGGGCATAACGCCCAAAGAATTTCGGTTTTCAGAGTGTCTTTTATAGCCAAAACCGAAGTTTTGACGACACCCTATTCTTCCATTATAGCACACTTTTCATTTTTTGTCCAGACTTTGAACCTCCTAGGAGATGA
>CANENS010000018.1 GCA_947428935.1 uncultured Candidatus Saccharibacteria bacterium
ACTGTGCATTCCATCGTGTGAAGGCTTAGTTTATGGTAATTATGTAACAAGGCCCCATTTCCCTATCTTTGGAGTTTTGAGTTTGACCTCGTACACTGTATACAAGTTGAAATAAAGGTAGTACAAAACCTATATAGATAAGCTTAATTTTTCTACTTCTTGAAGCTACGGAAAATAAGGAAATGAGAAGTGAAATGATAGTTTTATTTCCCAAAATTGCAAGTTTTGTAAGAGTGAGAAATGAAAGGCGGTTTCATTTCTCAAATTGGTAAAAATGCTGAAATGGGAAATGAGAATTGGGTTTGATAAAAGTCTAGTTTTTGTTTCAAAAAACTGTCCCCAGTAGGTCTGAGGACAGTTGCGCCTGTCTGTAGAGGGGGCCGTTTTAGTACATTCCGCCCATGCCACCCATGTCGGGAGCAGCCGGAGCCGCTTTTTCTGGTAAGTCGACGATGACTGCACCCATCGTAATAGCAGTCGCAGCAATGCTGGTAGCACTTTGAACTGCTTCTTTGGTTACCTTTGCGGGGTCAATTACTCCAGCTTTCTTGAGGTTGATCAAGCCTTTTTCTGGGGTCATGACGTTGATTCCTTCGCCTGGCTTGGCGTTCTCGACTTGAGCTAACAGAGCTTGTGAATTGAGCCCAGCGTTTTCCATGATATGGATAAATGGTGCTTCGAGGGCGCGTTTAACGATTTTGGCGCCTTCATCGGTAGCCTTGAGATCTTTTGCAAGATTAACTAGGGTGACACCACCACCAGTGACGATTCCTTCGGCTAGAGCAGCTTTGGTGGCTGCGACCGCATCATCAACACGGAACTTTTTCTCGTCGATTTCGGTTTCGCTAGCGCCGCCAACTTTGATGATGGCAACTTTGCCGAGCAAGGCAGCGGCACGTTTTTCGAGTTCGCCGCGATCGTAGTCGGATTTCGCAACGTTAGCCTGTGATTGGATTAGTTCGATACGAGATTGGACGGCCTTTTGGTCACCGGCGCCTTTAATGATAGTGGTTTCATCCTTGGTAGCAATGATTTTGGCAGCAGAGCCGAGAACTTCCATGCCTACTTCTTCTAGTTTCATTCCCTTGTCCGTGGAAACTACGGTGGCATCGGTCAAAATCGCAATGTCTTCCATGATGTCCTTGCGACGATCGCCGAAAGAGGGAGCTTTGAGAACCAGTGTATTAAACACGCCTTTGAGCTTGTTGAGTACTAGTACGGAAAGCGCTTCGCCTTCGACCTCTTCGGCAATAATGACGAGGTCTTTTTTGCCACTTTGAGCGCATTGTTCAAGGATTGGTAGGAGCTCCTGTGCGCTGGAGATTTTTTTGTCAGTAATTAAAACTAGAGGTTTTTCAAAAATCGCTTCTTGTCGGTTGACATCGGTGACGAAGAAGGGTGAAGAATAACCTTTGTCATAGGTGAAGCCTTCCACGATTTCCTGCTCCATTTCCAGGCCTTGGCCTTGTTCGACGGTAACCACGCCGTCTTTGCCGATTTTACTGATGACGTCGGCGATCATTTTGCCAATTTCTTGGTCACCGGCGGAAATAGAGGCAACTTCGGCGACTTTCTTATCGTCGCCGGCGATTTGCTCGGCGGATTTTTCGATTCCCTTGATGATTTCGGCGCCAGCTTTTTCGATACCGCGGCGAAGTTCCATCGGATTGATACCAGCGGCGATTAGTTTATTGGCCTCGCTCAAAATGTGATAAGTCAAGACAGTGACGGTGGTGGTGCCATCGCCGGCGACTTTGTTGAGTTTTTGAGCGGCGGATTTAATCAATTTCGCGCCGACTTCTTCGCCAAGATTCTCTTCGGTCGAGCCGAGGTCAACGGCTTCGGCCACCGTGACACCATCGTGCGTGATGGTTGGTGCGCCATAAGATTTTTCGATCACGACGTTCTGGCCTTTCGGGCCGAAAGTGACCTTGACAGCGTCGTATAATTGTTTTGCGCCAGAGAGGACTTTGGCGCGTGCCTCGTCGGCATAAAAGATTTTCTTTGCCATAAAATTCCTTTATTAAGTTAAATGATTGGTCTTTTTCCAGAGAGAGGACTGGTTTGAACTTGTACAGTCTGTACAAGTTCGTTTTGTGCGGATATTTATAGCGTCGCTAACACATCCTCTTCTTTGAGAATAATATAATCGGTGTCGTCAACCTTGATGTCGGTAGTCGAATAGTTTTTGTAGACGATTTTGTCACCTTTTTTGACGGTTTTGACATCGGGGCCGACCGATTCGACCACGGCGTAAGCCGGTGCTTCTTTGGCTTCGCCGAGTAAGATGCCGGCAGCGGTTTTTTCCATTGGGCGCTCTTTGGTCGCCACGATGCGGTCCTGTAACGGTTTTAGTTGCATAAAATAACTCCTTTCGTACCCTTATCATAGCGCAGGTTTTTAGCACTGTCAATACTTGAGTGCTAAATTTTATGTTTTGTTAAAAATACCCCGCCGGTGAAGGCGGGGAGAAGTATGAAAGAGGCTAGCAAATATTCCACCAAGGTACGAGTGCATCGAAGAAATTACCGAAGTGATTACGGTCGAGACACTTGTCCAATTCCGGCAAAATGCTATACCGGTTAGGACGATCAGTATGGAGCTCAATCTCCCAATTTTCCTCGGGCTTTGCGCCGGTGGTAATTGTCTTGTGTCCTCGACAAACTACTACCCAGCTGGCTTATTTGACCGTATATGTAACCTTTCCTTCGAAAATTTTCAGATTTTCGTAATCTGGGAAACCGCTGAAGCTGGGGTCCGCGTACTGGGCTTCAATGATGCCATCGCTAAAAATTCGACAAGCCGCGCAATGATCTGGTTGAGCAAAAAATTCTCCTCGATATTTATGATTCGGATCTTCTACTGAGGTGCCGCTAATCATATAATTCTCAAGCAGATATGACTTTAGTTTGATCGGATGCAATCTAGCACGATAGCGTTGATTTCCAGTATGTTTTTCGCCCAAATCCTGCAGGAGCAATGCTCCATCTTTGAGTGGTAGGCTATAGGTCTGATCATTCTCTCGATTATAGCAAATGATACGACCAATTCCCTTATGGGCTTTGAGATTGATTTCGACAGCCCAGCATTTACTAATGAAAATAAAATTGGACGCTTTTTTAAGCGGCTTATGCTTTTTAAAGAATTCAGTATTAAAATCGATGAATCCTTCTTCTTTCTGCAGTTGATATGATCCCGCGATTTTAGCGCCGTAAACCCTTATTACATAATTTGACATTCCATAACCTCCTTATTAAAGTGCAATTTTACAGTTTCGATTGATTATTCTTCAGCAAAAACTAACCCTCCTTGTCCACCATGATAGCACAGATTTTTCTTATTGTCAATATCGTGCTAAAAAGTCAAATTGAAAATTGCCCCAGATAGATCTGGGGCAGGAGCATTATTATAATAATGCTAAGATTACTTTATGAGTGACAAAAGTTTTACGATCGCATAAACGCAATCATTGACAGCGTGGAGGCTGGGGCGCCAGAGTACGGTTTTCGTTGCGGTGATTTCTTGCGCTAGATCATTGCAGCTCCAAGCGATATTTTGGGGCATGATATTCATGAGCGCAAGCGAGTTACCGACGTTATAAGGGCTGTCGTCTATCATAGCAGTTACGGGGTTAGCAAAAGTTTTGTCAACTCCATATTCTCTGACATTGAAATGCAAATCATTGGCGGACAAACCCGGTACCGCGCTGAGCAGCTGCTCTTTCTTCAGATCCGCGATCTCCGCAGAAAGGTTGTTGCTGTTAATGGAGACTTGGGCGCCAAGTTCTCGCGGGAGTAGAATATGTTCGACTCCGGGGAAAAACTTAATATCCTTGAAAGTTTGCGGATCCGAAAAGGCTTCAATGACGATTTTTTGTTCCGTTGAACTCAGGAGTTTATTTTCGTGGATGCGAAAATTTGTCGCTAAGCGTTCATACTCAATGTTGCATTTTTTCGCGACGGTGCCCGATAAAGACCAGAGAATATCATCCATGTCATACACTACGGTGATTGGCAAGGTCATGAAGGATTTGTTGGAGTGGCAATTTTCCAGCAACCAACAAACAGCATCAAGAGATTTCCAGAAATGATTAGTCTGATTTGGTAACAATAGTTTACCTCCTTAAGGTACGAGTTTTTGACTACAATTTGGATTATAGCATAAAAAATGGTCTTGGGCTAGTAGCTCGAGTATGTTTTTCAAAGAATTTTTATTCTTCAAAGTGTTTTTGCGATTCAAAGTATTTTTGCGGTTCAAGGTACTTGTATTCTTCAAAGAAGTGTGCTAGGCTCAAAGAGAGGAGAGAGTTCAAAGAAGATGGAAAGTTCAAAGAGTTTTAGGGATTCAAAGAATCTGGGCGGTTCAAAGAATATAAATGATAAAAAGGAGCAAGAGATTGTTGTGACAACGACGATGTCGAAGGGGTACCAGATTACGGTGCCCAGTGTGATACGGAAGGCGCTGGGGCTGGAGCCGGGGGACGCGGTGAATTTTAGGATGGAGCGGGGGCAAGCGGTGTTAAAAAAAATGCCAACGAGAGAGGAACAGATTCGAGCTATGTTGAAGGAATTCGATAAATTAAATGAAGAGTATGAAAAGCGGATAACACCAGAGCAAAAAGAGTTTGCGAAGATGACGGCGGGTTGGACCGCGCGTCAATATCGCGAATATATTGATAGTTTACCGGAGACTAAGCAATATTGGAAGGCGAAATATGGCGTTTAAGACCGAGGAATCGTTGGATACGAATATGATTTTAAGACTGATGTTGAACGACATACCAGGACAGCGCGAACGGGTAGTGGATTTATTATGTCGGCCGGGTGTAACGTACCGTATTGAGGATTTAGCTATTACGGAGGCGGTGTATGTTCTCCAAACTCAGGATAGAACACGTACAGAAATCGCGTGTTTTTTTGAAGCATTGTTTAAGCGTATGAATTTGAAGGTGAACTTTAGGTTGTTTGAGCGAGTATTTCCGATGTATTTGGCGTGTCCGAAACTCTCTTTTAATGACTGTTGTTTGGCGGGATATGCTGCGCTGAATGAGGCGGAGCCGCTCTGGACGCTCGATAAAGCACTAGCGAAGGAGTCGGGGACGGCGAAGATGTTGGAATAAGGCTTGGTGTGGTTTATGGGTGTCTCGTGTAAGAAATTTGAGTGAGCAATAGAGTATAATTTGGGTCGTGAAGCATATAGTGGTGATATAATGGGAATATGAGTTTGAAGAGTCAGTTGGAGAAGATGCCGTTTTATAATGTGGCGGTTTTGCCGTTGCATTTGGCACAGGCGGCGCAGGCGAATTTAAAATATCGTAAACCGGCACAGAAGTTGCGGGTGATTGCAGTGACAGGGACGAATGGTAAGACCACGACTTGTTTTATGATTTGGAAGATGCTGAATGAGGCAGGGAGGAAGACGGGGTTGTTGACGACGGTGGGATGGTCAGAAGATGGGAAAAATTTGCATCAGCAGCTTGAACACATGACGACGGAGCGAGTGGGGGTTTTGAATGCGCGGATGCGGGCTATTGCGGACGCGGGAGCGGAGTTCATGGTGCTCGAGGTGACGTCGCACGCTTTGTCGCAATTTCGGACTTTGGGAGTGCCGATTGAGATTGCGGTTTTGACGAATATTACGCACGAGCATTTGGATTATCATAAGACTTTTGCAAACTATCGGGCGGCGAAGATGAAGTTATTTAAGAAAGCGCAATATGGGGTTTTGAATGCGGACGATGAAAATGTGCGCTATTTCGAGAGTTGTTTTAAGGAAAATGGCGGAAAACAACGGAAATATATCACATATGGTATAAAGGGTGGTGATTTACGTGCTGAACAGATAGAAATAGACGAAAATGGCGTAAAATATGCATGTGGTGATATAAGAATTCAGACGCAAATTCCGGGAAAATTTAACGTTTATAATTCCCTGGCGGCGGTGGCAGTGGGGCAAAAAATTGGTTTGTCGGATCAGGAAATTCAAGATGGAATTTTTGCGCTGGAATCGGTTGAAGGGCGAATGACGCGAATCTGTGAAGGGCAGGATTTTGGCGTGATTGTGGACTATGCACATCAGCCGGATGCTCTATTGAAAGTTTTCGAATCAGTTGGGGCGGACTCGTTACCTTCGCGAATTACGTCGTCAGATTCTCCGGTACGCAATCACCGTACCTTAAGTATGACTCCTTTGCGTTCCTCAAACCTTCCTAGTACTTCATCGAAGATAACTTCGTCCGATAATCCTGAGAGCTTTGATGCGCTCGAGTTCTCATCGGGTACCTCTGTGTCAGCGGATGCGCGCTTCGCTCATCGCACTGCTAGTGCGTCTTACTCCAGTGCTCCTGCTTCCTTGAATTATTTCGATGATAATCTTGGGGTTCAATCCGCTGGCCAGGATGCGAGAATTTCGTCTGAAGGTGATTATAAAGCTACTAGATCAAAACGGCGGATTATTAGCGTGCATGGCGGAGCGGGGCGGCGCGATCATTCGACACGACGGCCGCGTGGTGAAATTTTGGGAGAGCGTAGCGATATTGTAATTATTACGGAGGATGATTCGCGCGATGAAGATCCGGCGGAGATTGCGCAAGATTTTGTGGCCGGAGCAGAAGCAAAGGGCAAAAAATTGGGCGAGGACTTGTTTGTTGAACTTGATCGCGGAAAA
Source organism: uncultured Candidatus Saccharibacteria bacterium (assembly GCA_947428935.1). Lineage (GTDB taxonomy): Bacteria > Patescibacteriota > Saccharimonadia > Saccharimonadales > Saccharimonadaceae > Nanosyncoccus. Next base: position 6,667 of record CANENS010000018.1, read on the forward strand.
GCAATTAGAAAGGCCTTGAAGATGGCTAGAACAGGTGACTTAGTTTTGATTTTGGGAAAGGGGCATGAAAAGACGATTTTGCGAGCAGATGGGTCACACGATTTTGAGGATATTAAGGTAGCGCAGAAGTGTTTGCGTGAAATGCTGGGTGGGGTGTAGTTTTCGTTATAGGATTCATTTATGCAGAGTAAAGATCCGCGAATCGTTTATGAAAAGATGACACGTGCGACTTATGAGCTATCTTGTTCGTTGCAAGAGCGTTTTTGGCCTGGTTGTTCGTGCCGTAGTGATTTTCTGGAGAAAACCGAAATAGAGGATACTGCTAATGTTACTTGGCTAGTGCGTATTGAGGAAGATCTGGCGGGGATAGTAGGTACTTTTACTTTTGATGAAGATGAAGCGGGATTTGATTGCAATGAAACTATTTGGCTAGATTGGTTTGTGCTTATACCAAAGTTTCGCGGTCTCGGTTTGGGTAAACAAGTTTTGCTTGATACGATAGCATATTGTGCTTCGCTAGGTCAATATGATTTTTTGCGTATTGATACAACATACTATCCAGAGCTACCGGCGATTATACTATATAGGAAGGTTATGGATCTAGAAGAAAAATATTTGGCTGAGCCTTCGGGTTTTGGCGAGTTTAATTATCGCATATTTAGTCTTTCTTTGCATGGGAAGAAAATAGTTCCATGGTGCAACCATTTTTTGAATTTAAATGGGTAATTTTCTGTTTTATGCATTTAGGGGGGGTTGAACTTGTACAACATGTACAAGTTCAAATTATTTTTACCTCTGCAAAAATAATAAAATCTTAAGTTAATAAAGCCTAGGGCATACTATTTTTCGTTCGCAGCGGGAGCGTCTATATCAGTTACGGCCGTTTAGGGTATTCTGGCGCCGTCGGCTATGATTGGTCATCCCGGGCTAAATCTTCTAGCATTAATTATGCACACAACCTCAATTTCAGCACAGCCGGCGTCGGCCCGTCCGGCAATAGCGATCGCTGGTACGGCTTCCCCCTCCGCTGCCTAGCTAGACAGTAATAATGTATGGTGAAAGTTTTCGTTTGCGGTTCTGGACTTTTCTTTCAGAAAAATCTAGAAAAGCTGTCGTCCGTTCAGAAAAGAAAGTGAACTTTTTTTCGTCGGTCGATTCACTCCCTCGTCTTGTTCGTCGTTTCGGTAAACGCGGGAACACGCTTTCTTGTTCCTATACAGATGTAAATAAAAATCCAGATCGGCGTTTAGGCACGAATCTTGAAATGATGACTGAGCATAAAAAAGAGCCGTATATTGTTTACGGTTGGGATCATGTAAGGCCTGGTTCTGTTATGGAGGTTGCTAATACCGATTTAAATACTCCACAAATCATAAGCAAAAAAGGGTATATTTCTCTGTCGGAGTCAGAGTTAGATATATGGGACAAACTGGAAAATGACACGGCGAAAGTTAAGGGTAGCTATAACGAAGTAGCGAAAAAGCGTTTTGATGATGAAGGCAATGCGATACCGCCAGATTATTTAGCTATTGAAAATAGTGAAATAAGTGAAGATATTAAACACCATGCTTGGGTGCATAAGGTTCCGATTATTAATGTTGAGAGAAGATATTATGATAAAAAATTAGGTGAATCGCTTGAAGCTGATGGGGCTCTTGAATCTGAAAAAATAATTATTTTAACCGAAAATATTACCGAGATAGAGGAAAGCCTGTTGTTCAGCGGCGTTATCGGCGGAAAAACTGCCGAGCGATTTGAGTACGAAATTAACGATCGCATAGGCTAACAGCGCAATAATAAGGCCGATGATAGCATAGAGAATGGTATTTTTTGCATCAGTAATTTTCTTACTATCGCCACCAGAGATGATATAGCGTACTCCGCCCCAAACCAGCATGAAAACCGAAATGATTCCCACGGCATACAAGACAGTATTAGAGACTCGTGTGAAAATTCCATTGGTCCCCACTAACTCGGTCGGCATATCGGTGGATTTAGCGGCGTCTGCACCTTCTTGTACGGTCAAGGCCATTACCTTTCCTGCACAAAGCGTAACAGTGGCGCCCACGCCAGTAATAATTTGTAGAATATATTTCGTGAATTTCTTCATCTTTAATAATCTCGCAGTTATTTTTTAACACCTATTGAGGTCTATTATAGCATACTTTTTGTAGAAATACGATAAAAACATAAAAATAAGGAGTTGTAAGACTGTGTAGCGTTTTGGGAAGCTTTGATCAAAAGTGAATTTTGGGCTATAATGTAAGAGATGAGTGAGGAGTTGGAGACAGCACAAAAGTTGGACTGGATTGATCGGCTAGTGATTTGGTGGTGCAAAGTTCTGCATTTAACTAAGTTTGAAAAAATTTTGCGTCAGATAGCGAAGTTTGCGATTACGGGTGTAATTGCAACCGTGATTGATTGGTTGATTTTTTATGTTTTGGTTTATTGGGCGCGGATGAACCCGTTGATTGCACAATTATTTTCTTTTTTGGTTTCGACTTTATTTAACTATTATATTAGCGTACTCTGGGTTTTTAATACGACCAAAAAGAAGACGCGCAGACGCTTGATGATGGAATTTTTTGTGACTAGCTTGATTGCGTTGGGTATTTCGGAAGGGTTACTGGCTTGGTTTATTAATGGAATGGGGATGAATGATATGCTGGCGAAAGTGATTAGTACGGCGATAGTTATGGTATTTAATTTTGTGATGCGGAAGTTGTTTTTGGAAGGAAGAATACATGAACGCAAAACGTGACGTTTGAGAAATCACTAGTGCTTATGGAAGAAGTGCTATAGTTACAGTATATGAAAGATAAATCCGCGGAGTTTATTGAGTCTAGTCAAAAGGCTAACGAGATTCCTTCTGGTTGGGAAGATTTAGCTAACGAGGCAGATAAGTTTGATGAAGGCTGTGCTCGACATTTTCTCGAAGAGGCGATTAAGGAGCAAAAATACGAGAGCATGAAGGATGGGATTGAGCGAGGGTTGAATGAATATGCGGACGTTGCAGCTGAGATAGAAGATGTTAAAAGGGATCCAGACGTTTTGAAGCAAATGTATGATGGGCGTGAACATTGGGTGCTTGATGGAAGTGGGCGTAGTATACCTGAAAATCCAGTGTACATCTTGACTGCGAACTGGTCTATGTAAACGCAGTGACTGAAGGAACTTTTGGGATGTCTCTAATTTCCTTGTTTGCTCCTAGTAGTCCATCTTCAAGTGAACAACTAGATGAGCACGCACGTGACATTGCTATGTTTGCGTATCGGCTTTGGAAAAAGGCACAAAAACAAAAATAAGAGTTATAATTCATAAAATTGGACAAAATTACAGAGAAATGTCAATCCGAATGGATTACACAAGCCACTTATTACAAAAGAACAGCATGAAAAGATTTTGGAGATTCTTCGTGGTCGGAAAAGTTGTCATTGTGCTCCACGTAAGAATGGTAATCCTCACTTCCCACTGAGTCGCATCATGCTGTGTGAAGAATGTCATGAAGCAGAAATCGCACTTGGCAATACTGGCAGGCATGACCACAGTAAATTTTGTGGATATACCAACAATAACGGTAACGGAAAATACTATGACAAATATGAGTGTCGCAAATGCCACAAACGCATTTCTCGTGAATATGCTCACGAAGCCGTGCGGGAACACATTGCGAACTTTGATTTAACTGAAGATGGCAGAAAGCGTATTATTCGGCAGTTGGAGGTTGTATGGAAAGATGAAGAACGCAACCGAAAAATGACAATTGTTCAACTTAAACAACGGATGACGAACTTGAACAAACAAAAAGAAGGACAGGTAGAGGCTCTATGTAGGTGTAGCGATGATGAAATTAAGCACGAACTTGAAGGAGCGATTAAGCGAACAAGGGAGACATTAAAAAAGACCGAGGATGAATTAAACGAGTTAGAAAATAGCAACGATGCCGAAAAGCAGGGGTTTATGGAATTTGCGTTGGACTTTGTTGACAATTTGGCGAAACGTTTCTTTGACCTATCTCTTGATGATATGCGAAAGTGCGAACTTTTAATGTTTCCTAGTGGATTTATGGTTGGTGCGGATGAAAAAGTTCGCACTCCCGAAACTAGCCCATTTTATAGGGGTAGAACCACCAAAAAAGACCTTCCTAACACAGAAAAGTCTCTTATGGCGGAGGGTGGGAGATTCGAACTCCCGCTCCAGGTCTCCCCAGACTAACGATTTAGCAAACCGTCCCCTTCAGCCACTTGGGTAACCCTCCAATTCTTTATACTATACATTATAGCACATTTTCTTATTTTGTGGGGAAAGTATATGTAACAGGGTTCGAGAATTTACTCCATAGTCAAAAATTTACGACATAATAGTGATGTCTACGTTAAACAATCAAGCGCTTTTCGGGCTGTCGAAATTTTTAAACGGCAACCGTTTGATAAGCATCAATTTCGACATTGATTGTTTGGCGTAGACAACCTAGGACGGTTGTCGTTTTTATTGGCATCGTTGTTGATAACTAGAGGAGGTAAAGGTGTTAATAATGACATTTATGGCGATTATCGAATTAGCTTTGATTATAAAAGCTGTCAACACGATGATTGGTGGTACGAAGGTCACCATCAAAATGCCAAAAAGAATGGAAGTGAAATTAGATTCAGAACAATCTGAAGAAGAACAATCTGAGGAAGTCACAGTTGGAGCGGTTAAGAAATCGGAGGCGGTTTTCCAGAGAATAAAGCCAGTGGAGATAATCAGTGAGGCGGAGTTTAATGAGATGAAAGCCTATCATGAGAGAGCGCAAGCAGACAAAATAGAGCATTTCAGGCATATGGCAATGCAAGAAAAAATAGAGCGTGAGTTTAATAACGAATTAACGACGATAGATGATCTAGAAGCATATGCCGATTCCGATGATCCGAGAGTAATTCGAGATACAGTCACCTTCAAGAACAAAGAAATTCTGGTTTATCGTTTGCGTGGGTTTCCGATGAAGTTTTTGAGTCATATGATAAATTATCGTGAGCGAGATACTGGTTGGGAACTGGGTCGAGAACTATCGGATCGGTTGAAGGATCCTAGTTTCTGAAACAAGAAGCTTGAGAGCGAAGTACAGGAGAGTGGATGTCAAAGAGGCTCGGAGCAACTTTTTACTGATGAATGGACTAGGCTGATTGCCATCTTGGATGGTTTGTTTCAAGCTGTAGCAGAGCAGTGAAGTTTGTTTTTCAGATTTTTTCTTCTGTTTTTAGAAAAGTATGATATAATGTGCTTGGTTGGTTCTGTAGCTCAGTTGGTAGAGCAGAGGCCTGAAGAGCCTTGTGTCACTGGTTCAAGTCCAGTCGGAACCACCATTTTTTGTGCCGTAAATTGGCGGAGCAGAGGCCTGAAGAGCCTTGTGTCACTGGTTTTGAAAAATCTTTGATTTTCCTGGATAGTAAGTTAATTCTTTTTTGGTGCTTTTTAATCTTTTGTGTCGGCAATATTGTATTAACAGTACATGAGGCATAGTTTGTAGGTTTATCGGATTTAAAAAACAGTGTGGTATAATGAAGACATGGTGGTATCGAAGGATAAGGATGAAAATATGAAACCTACGGGCGAGGAGGCGGTTGTTCCGGTTGAAGAAGCGGAAGTGGTTGATGGAGTTGAAGTTTTAGGAGAAGGTGATAGTTTGGCCGAGCAGGCTCGTGTCGAGGGTACGGGTCAAAATGTGACTGTTGAGGGTGAACAGGAACTGGTAAGTTGGGATGCGGAAGAATACATTGTCCGAGATAAAACTTCGTGGTGGTATGTTGGTCTTGCTATTGTGATTTTGTTGCTTTCGGGCTTGGCAGTTTTGCTGCAATGGTGGACTTTCCTTGCAGTAGTGGTTTTGAGCGCGATTGCGTTAGTGGTATATACATGCCGGCCACCGAGGGTTTTGCATTATGTTTTGACGAATCGGGGTTTGGTGGAAAATGGGCAATTGCGTGAGTATGCAAATTACAAAGCTTTTGGTATTCTGCGCGAAGGACCGCATTTTGCGATTATGTTGGTGCCGCGAAAACGCTTTTCCCCGCGCGTGACGGTGTTTTTTCCAAAATCGCAGGGTGAAGCGATCGTTGACGCTTTCGGTGCGCATTTGCCGATGGAGGAAATTGAATTAGATATGATAGATAAAATAATAAAGTTCTTGCGTATTTGAAAATAGTGATATATAATAGATTATATACGTTATGTAATATAAGGTTAAAACAATAAAAGAAGGTGGGAAGAATTATGAACCAAAACCGCAATAAAGATAATGATTTGCAGCGTGCAATCGACGAGATCGCCCAGAAGGGCGGATCGAATGGTCCAAAATCTGGTCCGCAAGGGCAAGCTCCGGCTAGTCAACCTCCAGCAAATGTGATGCCGCCAGCTGCTGCTCCGGCGTCACATGGTCAGATGAAAATGCCGTCTGCGCCAGTGATGCCGCCGATGGGTATGCCAGGTGCGGGGATGGGCGGATACGGACGTGCTATGGGTTATGGTGCCGATATCTCGAAAGTGAAGGAAGCTGCTCTGAAAGAGTTGTTTCCGATTATGGACCGTGTTGAGGTTGAGCCAGAAAAACGCTTCCTCTTGTTTCAGGAAATGTTGAACACTATGCGCGATAAGGCGGTAATTGCTCCGGCCTATGAAGCAGCTCGCCAGATTCGTGATGATAAGGTGCGCGCTGATTCCCTTCTCTACCTGATTAATTCAATTGATGAAATGAGCTTGTAAAAGTCTGCTAGATAAAAAAATAGCCTTTCCCTTTCGGAGGGTTATTTTTTTGTGATGAGTGCTTTATTTTATAGAAGATGCACTTCAAAAATTTAAAGTTTTCGTATATATGTATGATTGCTTATCATAAGATCTTATGTATGATGTTATTCCGCCAATAGTGCCTGTGCCTGGAGATTTTGTAACTATTTCCTTGTTCTAGATTTTTCTTTCAGAAAAATCTAGAAAACTGAGCGTTGTTTCAAAAAAGAAAGTAAACTTCCTTTTTCCTCGACTCCTCCAGTTTTCGCAGCGGGAACATTTATATCAATAACGGTCGTTTGAGGTACTCTGGCATCTACGGTTACGGGTGGTCGTCGAGGGCTAATTTCTCTAATGTCACTCGAGCATACGACCTCCACTTCAATGCGTCTGGCGTCCGCCCGTCCACCAACTTCTATCGCTGGGTCGGTTTCCCCCTCCGCTGCTCGAGCATAGACAGTATATAATATATAAAATAAGCATAAAAAGATTATTAAGCTTATTTTTAGATCAGAATTAAGACAAAGTTTTTTTGAAATGGTTTTTGATGTAATAATGCGTTGTGATTTTGAAAAGTGTTATCATGTAATTATTTTTCCTAGGAAGAAAAATTCTTGAACGGTTATAGCGAAGATGATTGAATTACATAACAGCACTACTCCGAAAAGCGTAATGTTTTTTTCGTTTAGCATTTTATGCTAAAATAGAAATAATAATTTAAGGAGTTATTATGGCTGAAGCGAAGAAGGAAACTAAAAAAGACACCAAGAAAGATACCAAAGAAGACACGAAGAAAGAAGTAAAATCAAGGGCTAAGTCGGCACAGGCGAGTGGATCACAAGCGGCTAAGTCTACCAAAGCTACTAAGACTACCAAAACGACTAAGCCAGCAACTAAAAGTTCTAGCACTACAGCTAAGAAAAATAAGTCGACAACCGCAAAATCTACTAGCAGTAGCAGTCCTTCGAAGAAGAAATCCTCGAAGAAATCAAAGGTGATTCTTGGTATTCTTGCAGCGGTAGTATTGGCGTTGATTGCGATTGCAGTAACGATTTTCTTGTTGACTCGTCCACTTTCGAAGGAAGATGCGGCGAATGAGTTTGCGGATATGCTTGATAAATATAATAGCAAGCTGGTTGATATTAAAAATGACGTCAAGGTGCTCGATATCGATAAAATGCGCAGTGATGCCGAAGAGATGGTGAAGAACCTGGAGAGTAATATCGAGAAAGCGCGTGATTTGAGATGGCCGGAAGGGCTGAGCGATGATGCGAAGAGGCTGAGTGGCGAAAAAATTTCGGATATGGAGCTCTATGCGCGAGATTTGGAAAAGAAGAAGGATTATTTCCAGAGTATTATTGATGCTGATGACGATCATATCCTGAATGTTTATAAGGAGGATGAGCCTTATGGCGTGATTGATACAGATGATTTTCGCCAGAAGTTGGGTTTGCCGAGTAAAGCGGCGGAAAAAAATAAGTATCACGAATACACCGATGATGAGGTGACGAAAAAGCTGCAAGAGACTGCGCTTGATGTGAACTTGGGTAAATATTATATTGATTGTAAAGAAGATTATGGTCATGTCAGTTGCGATTCAAATTTGGACGCAACGGTGCGTAATAAGTCGAAGGTGAATTTAACTAATGGTGGCGTAATCGAAGTGACGGCTTACGATACAACTGGTAATCCGATTGAGACCGAGACGTTCTATATTGGTAATCGTTTAGAGAAAGGTCAGACTGCGAAGCAAAAAATGTTTGATTACGTGCGTGATGAATACCGCAATGATTATCTGAACAAGCCGAGTTTTAAGGTGACTAAGATTCAACTTTATTAGTTGATAAAAGTAAATTACCCGCCGGAGAGATCCGGCGGGTTTCCGTTGTTCCATATTTTTAAAAATTCTTCAGGTTTGTGTTATCATGCTAATGTGAAATAATTTAATAGTTTTGGATAAAATAAAAATATGGAAAATGAAAAGTTTGATAATTTGCCGGAAGATGCGTCGAGAGGTTCGCGTTCTTTGGCGTCGGTTGGGACACAAGTTGATACGACGTCGATGGCAATTCCGGCGCAACGTGAGAATTTTAATACAACTTCGCAGTCGAATACGGTGAATAGCCAAGGAAGTGATGCGGCAAAATTTGAACGTAAAATTAAATTTTGGAAGAGATTTTCCATCGTTGTTGGTATAAGTGCGCTAGTTGGCTATATTCTTACTCTGGTGGGTGCAAATATTTCGGCGCATCAGACTCAACATGGTTGGGTAATCTTCTTCATAGTTGGTATTTTTTGGCAAAGAATAAAGCTTGTACTGCTGATTTTGTCGATAGTTGCGTTTGTGAGAATTATTATTTTAGATATTCAACGTAAAAAGCACCCCTGGAAGGATTATGCGGTGGCTTTGATAGGGTTGGCATTGATTTTTTCGCAATATGCGGTGAGCGGAATCTTATCGCTTTTTCGAATATCATGGAATGAAGATGATAGTATTTCCGTGACAGTAAAATCGAAAGATCCATATTATATACTTGGGGATCGTAGTTATGGTGGTGTTTGTATCGCGGGAAATAAGACGTCGAATGACTTAAAGGACGTTGATATTGATGAGTATTATGATTATGTCGATGCGGAGCGACGAGAAAAGTTTGCAGCTGAGACTTATCTTGAGACAATAGGTGAAGAAATTTTTTGCCAAGTCGGGGAGTTTTATCAAGAGAATGGACGTTATCCAAATGAAGACGAGGTTAGGAATTTTTCTGCGCAGGCGATGAGTGATGATGTGCGGGCGGGAGTTTATGACATTAAACTTGAGACTGGTGAGGAGCCGAATCAGAAGGATTTTACGATTCTTTTCGACAAAAATTGTTCTAATCAGCGGACGGAGATGGGTAATGTTGCGATTTTGTCGCCATCTTATAACGGAGAGGGACGATATTGTGTCAGTAACGACATTGATAACATCGTAGAAAACTTGGGAAAGACTAGAGAGCAAGAATAGTTGGGAGGGTAGGTATTAAAAATAAGAGGTGATTCCTATCCGAATCTGCATGAATAGAAAATAGTCTACACCAAGGTGTAGACTATTTTCTATGGTACACCCGACAGGAAACTTCGGTTCGCTACGCTCCCTCAGCGGCGGGGCGTCACCTCATAAAAATAAAATGAATTTATTTCGGATTCCTACCGCCGATGAGAGGTTCATTCCTGTCTTGGAACTCTATACAAGATAAAAACTCCACAAAAGTGGAGTTTTTATCTTGGTACGCCCGACAGGATTTGAACCTACGACCTTTGGCTCCGCAAGCCAACGCTCTATCCAGCTGAGCTACGGGCGCATATGTGGATATTATGTAAATCCAAAGGATTTCGCCTAACATCCACCTGACAATGAAAATGAGCATTGCGTCTCCGCAACACTTATATTGTAACACATTTTTTTCATTTTTTCTTAATTTTCTTTAAAATTGAGTGATTTTCTTAATTCCCTGCTCAATTTTTGGCAAAATAGGGCTTTGCTTCACAATTGATGCTTCGGCTCTATAGGAAAATAATTACGTTAATGCCATGCTATTAAGATCAAAATTGAATTATGGAACAAGACCTAGTAATGAGTAATTTTTATTTATGGATTTGCCCCCCACAGCACAACCTAAAACTCAAGCATAAAAAACAATTTATCAATTTATGC
>CANENS010000019.1 GCA_947428935.1 uncultured Candidatus Saccharibacteria bacterium
GCATAAGCTGTGCTAATATAAAGGTTAAGCTGCTAGTTTCGGCTAGATCTGTAGTGGGAAAAACCGAAAAATCAGGTTACTAGGTATTAGGATAGCTCCTAAGGTTTATTCTTTTTGGCATTGTTGATTATATTTTTCGACTGAATCTTTTGCTAGCTGAAAATTAAAACCCTGACGCACCAAATATCCTACGAGCTTAAAATCATTATAACGTTTACGTTTCTTCGCAATCATCTTCATAATTTCTTCTTTATCATCACGTATCTCCTGTTGTAAAAATTGGTTAGCGATTTCCGATTCAACGCCTTTACGTGATAGCTCCATACGCAAGCGTTTTTGGCTAATCCCTTTGCGCACGTAACGATTCTCAACGTAGAATTTAGCGAATTTTTTGTCATCCAGATATCCTTTTTCAATCAAGCGATCAACGACTAGCCCCATGACTTCATCGTCAATCTCCGCGAAAGGCTCCTTGCCTTCTTTAATTCTAGCACGGTTAGTTTGTCGCCGTTTAATCTGGCGGCGGCGGAGATAGTCGCGCGCTTCCCGCACCGAATGTGGACGCGTCAGCACCCATTCCAAAGTACGCTGATAAAGCTTGCCAAACTCCGAGGCGCGATGCAGCTCCTCCAGGCGTTTTGCATCAACTTTTTGGCCAACTTTAAGCCGAAAGTCAACAACCTGCGCAACGTCTAGCGAAAAATCAAAGCGATTGTTGATAAAAACATTAACTCGATTTGGATCGCGCACTCCGGGCACGAGTTTAGTGATAATATTGCCGGAAAAGTTGGTTTGCAGTCGGCGTCGTTGCCATGCCGCTCGTTTCGGCAAAGCCAGTTCCCGTTCGTCCTGTTCGGAAAAAACTTTTTCTTCTTCGAGCGGATAGACCGCATCAATTTCTTCGTTCCGGTACAAACCACCAGCACACGGACCTTCTGGGCTGACTTCGCCCCATATTCCCCGCAGCGCTTCATCCGAGTCACCGTCATCTTCATCAGCCTTATCATCGATCGGCGCCCAAATTCGCGACAAATCATATTCTTCTGGACCACGCGAAGAGTACCCTAGTTGCTTTCCTTCATCTTCGTTACAGTCCATAACTTAGCCCACCCTTTTACTCGTTTATTTACCTTCCTCCAACGCAGCATCATCCGCTTCTTCGACCGGTGCTATTTCGGGATCATCCGGATCCAAGTGAGCTACTGTGCGCACTTGTTCTTCAATTTCTGCCATGAGTTCGGGGTTTTCACGGAAAAGTTTCTTCGCTGCTTCGCGGCCTTGCGCAATCGTCTCACCTTTATACTTTAGGAATGCCCCGGCTTTATCAACCACTCCGCTCTGCACGGCCAAGTCCAGAACATCTCCGGGTTTGCTAATACCCTCATTATACATGATGTCGAACTCCGCCACCCGGAAAGGCGCCGCAATCTTGTTCTTTACGATCTTCACCTTGGTCCGGTTGCCGGAGATACTATCACCTTCCTTAATTTGGCCAATTCGACGAATATCCATACGCACGGAAGCATAAAATTTCAAAGCATTACCACCGGTCGTAGTCTCTGGATTGCCAAACATGACTCCGATTTTCATCCGAATCTGATTGATAAAAATAACCGTGGCTTTTGACTTTGAGATAATGCCGGTTAGCTTTCGCATAGCCTGCGACATCAAGCGCGCTTGCAAGCCCATTTGCGCATCGCCCATATCGCCATCAATTTCGGCCTGAGGAACCAGCGCCGCTACGGAGTCGACCACGATCAAATCGACCGCGCCAGAACGCACCAAGGTTTCGCAAATTTCCAAAGCTTGCTCCCCATTATCTGGCTGAGAAATGAAAAGGTTATCCGTATCAACACCGATTTTCTTAGCATACGACGGATCAAGCGCGTGCTCAGCGTCAATGAAGGCCGCCTGACCGCCTTGTTTCTGCATCTCAGCGATCGCATGCAAGGCTAGCGTAGTTTTCCCAGAAGACTCTGGCCCATAAATCTCAATGATGCGCCCCTTCGGATAACCGCCCCCAAGCGCCAAATCCAGAGATAGCGACCCCGAAGGCAGTAGCTCAACATCAATCTTTCGAGTATCGCCCAGTTTCATGATCGAGCCAGTCCCAAACTGTTTTGTAATCTGCGCAATCGCTAGATCGAGGGCTTGTTTTCTACCGGATTCTTCGGTTGCCGACATGTCGGATTTTGTAGTTTTCTTCGCCATATTTGAATTAGTACCTTCCTTTTGTAATATCATTATATCATTATTCTTCTGTTAAAGTTGAATTAAAAGCCAGTTTTGCATTTTATTTTGGTCTTTGTGACTGATTTTGTTTCCGCCAAAACCGCGCGACGTCAGCACGAATAATTAGCTTAGTGCCACTATATAACAAACTTTCCAAAACTTACAACCCCTAAGTCCTTTTTCTTTAAAATTAGTGAAATAGAGTCGCATTGTTGGCATATGGCTATAAAACACAACTTCTATATAGTAAATTATTTTTAGGTAGAAGTTCGCAGCGGGCTCGTCAATATCAATAACGGTCGTTTGAGGGACTCTGGCGTCTACGGTTACGGTTGGTCGTCACGAGCTAACTCTTCTGACGATCAAAATGCATACTTCCTCGGCTTCACTGCGTCTGGCGTCGGCCCGTCCTACAGCAACAGTCGCTGGATCGGCTTCCCCCTCCGCTGCCTAGCTAGACAGTAATAATGTATGGAATAAGCATAAATTGATAAATTGTTTTTTATGCTTGAGTTTTAGGTTGTGCTGTGGGGGGTAATAATAGAAGACAGTGACTAAAAGAGACGTATATTAATGAGTGAAAGCTTAATGCCTATCATAACTATTACTCAGTGTGTCACTGTCCTCTATTATTACCCCCACATGTAGTTTCAAGATTAAAAGGACCTTTTTTAATTTATAATATAAGCCGGAAATTCTGCAAAAAATCTATCACGTTAGTGGTTGCTAATTTTTTTCGATTTGGTATATACTCCTACGTAGGCGGCCGGGGTACCACGTATATTAAATAATGATTCGATGTAGAAAGGGTCGTATGTTTATAACCTTTAGACTTGGCGCATTATCGTCAAGATAAAAATTACCATCGCTAAGAAGCGACGGTAAACATAACATGTGACAATTCTAGCACCTGTTATGTAATAACGTCAAGCCCTGGAGCTGCCCAAAATGTCGGGGTTAGTTCATTCCTCAAAAATTCTAATTCTCATTATTAACTCTCTCGGTATTAGAAAAGATCAATTCTCCTCCTAACCGACAGAATGAACTAACCCGCAGGATCTACTTCGTAGTGATTAGTGGCGGCTGCCAAGGCGCTGGATAGTCAGTAAGTCCAAGCAGCGTCGTGATCGTAGAGGCTATATTAGGCAGGCCAGGCTTTTTGATTTCGGCACGATGATACAAATTCCTATTGCGCGTGTTATCGTAAAAAATGCATGGTACCGGGTTATTGGTATGCGAAGTTTTGGGAACGCCGTTTTTATCCAGCAGCTCTTCGATATTGCCGTGATCAGCAGTAATAATCATCATTCCGCCGAGCTTATCGATGGCTTTCGCTAAACGCCGAAGTTGTAAATCAATCGCCTCCATCGCGATAATACCAGCTTCGAGATCCGCGAAGTGCCCGACCATATCGCCATTCGGAAAATTCAGACGGATAAATTGATATTGGTCCAGATTTTCGATCACGGCGTCGGTGATTTCCATACATTCCATCCACGGATGAACGTCGAAAGCCTGGGTAGTAGTGGCGATTTCGATATGTTTTTCGCGTGGAGCGGTTTTATAACTATTACCATTAAAGTAATAGGTGACATGCCCGAACTTTGCGGTCTCCGAAATCGCGAGCTGGGAGATTTTTTGCTGACCAAGGAATTTATTGAGCGTAGTATCAATCTTTACCGAAGGCACTAAAACGTGTTCTGGAATGTGACGGTCAGAGTCATATTCGGTCAAGCCAGCAAAATAAATTTTTGGCAAGCGCCCACGCTTGAATTTATCAAAATCGGCCTGCGTGAAGGCTTCGGCTATCTCCACAGCGCGATCGGCGCGAAAGTCGTAATAAATAAAAGCGTCGCCGTCTTCCACGGGGCCGACCGGGCGGGCTCCGTGCTTCGTAGAAGCGCTGGAGGCTTTGGCCCGGTCGGCCCGGGCGCCTAGCGCCGAACTGGCGGCGGTATTTTCCACGATCACAAACTCCGGCAGGTACTGATCCTGGATTCCAGGATTCTCACGCCGTAGAGTTTTGATCGCCTCGGTCGGCGACCGAAACTCCCGCGGAGCCTCGCCGCGCACCATCATCTTCCAGCCTGATTCTACCATACCCCAGTTATTGCCATAACGGTCGGCGACCGTCGCTTCGCGACCGCCGCCAGAAGCAATCCGAAAATCCGCATCTTTAAATTTCTTGCAAAATTTTTCCAGACGTTCGATGTATTTCGGTTCGGATTGCGGCGCGACGTCGCGCCCGTCAAAGATCGCGTGCACCCGAATTTTACGCACCCCTTCATCATAGGCCCGCTGGATCATTTGTTCAAGGTATTTGATATCGCTATGCACGCCACCATCGGAAAAAATACCAGCGAAGTGCAAGGTGTGCTCCTTGGTCGGAACACCTTTTGACTGATAAACCGATACGCTCGAAAGTGTGGGGGCAGTTTGAGATGATAGAAGCTTGGCGCGGCGCGCGCTCAGCTTATCAGCGGCCGTAGTGTCAGAAACCACTTTTGGTACGGTTTCTGCCACGCCTAAAAATTGCATCGCGCCGCGCCAAGCTTTCGAATCCCAAACTGCCCCGGTCTGAAAAGCCGACTCGATCTGTGCAATTCCTTGTTTAATAATTTGCCCTGAGCCAATCGCATTATGCCCTACTTCCGAATTCCCCATCTGGCCCGGCATAATTCCAACTGCTTCTCCCGAGGCCTCAAGCGGTATATTCAAATATTTAACAAGACATTGATCCAGAAACTCGGTGTGCGCTTGCCGAAAAGCATTACCACTACGTGCGGTCCGCAGCCCCACGCCATCCATAATCGCTAAAACTACTGGTCCGTTGTAGTGCAACTTTTTCACGTTTTCTCCCTTTTTCTTATTACTATCTACATTTTATACTTAAACGGAATCTAGGTCAAGCTCCCTGTCTCTCAATGCTAAATTTTTATCATAGCAAAAGAACCGTCACGCTGTGTAACGGCTCATTTTCACTAAAGCGAACTGCGCATTACTTCTGTTACTCAATCTGTCGGTAGCGAGCGTAGATCTGTACGCTATAATAATATAGATCATATTCGAATGGCTCAATTTCTGGCTGGAAATTTTGTATATACTATTACTGTCTAGCTAGGCAGCGGAGGGGGAAGGCGTAGTAGCGAACGTTGCGGTTGGACGGGCCGACGCCAGACGCGCTGAAGGCGAGGTAGTATGCATTTTGATCGTCAGAAGAATAAGCCCGTGACGACCACCCGTAACCGGCGCCCGAGTACCTCAAACGACCGATATTGGTATTGACGTACCCGCTGCGAACGAAATAAAGGGGCGCTTTGGCAATATTATACTGTCCATCAGCGCTTTCCACGGTGCCGCTATTAATGCTATAAGGGGACTAAATTATTGACCATTGGTCATTTTTATACTGTTTCCAGAGGTAGAAAAACTGACCGTTGGTCAATATGCTAGACTATGTTTACGCCGGAAATCAAGAACTCAAAATTATTTTAGACGAGGTTTTCAATATACGCATAGTGTAGGTTTGGCTAAGACTCTCGACGATTAATATATTTGACATATAGGGGATTTATTGATACAACTGAGTTATGTCTACGATATGCGTGCCAATAGGCGGATGTGGACGTTTTCTCGCCCGTGAAGAACGTGACCAAAGGCGCAAACAGCTTTGGGAAAAAGCTGGTAAGTTCACGCGTTTTTTGTTGGTGCTTGTATGGCTGGATCAGCTATTTCTTTGCGGCCTACTCGCTTTTATCTGTTTTGCGTCCGGCTCGGCCATCCTTTCGCCAATACCAATCTTCTTACGCCTAAAAGTCCTCCTAGCCATACCTTGCGGGATTAATGAGGTTTAGGTCTTTTTATCTATTTTTATCTATTCCCTGCCTTGCTCAGCTTTTTGGTATAATGAACGTATGAATCCATCACTAATTCCCTTGCTGCCCATGCTTACCGAATGTGCGATCTGCGAAAAGCAGAAGCAGGCTTATAAGCACCTCAATAAGGCGTTCTATCATTTGCGGGAAGCCGAAAAGCTGGGGATTTCCTTCAACGTCAATATTTCCGCCGAAAATTGGAAAAAGCTAGAGCAGTATATACATGACAACGAAAATAGCCCGAGGACTTAAGCGCAAATGCGCCGCCTCGAGCAAATAATCTTTACTACTCTTACTGATCCTGCTCGTCATTCTTGGTCGCAGCTGATTCATCATCGTGTCTCTTTGTCTTCAGATGCAACCAAAACCAAAACGCCACAATATAATATGCTATGACGCAAAGCACAGCCACCAAGTCATTAGCGACCTTGAGCTGATCAACGGTTGACCACCAGATCAAATACGGCAGTATCTCAACCACGATAAAAACGCTAGAATAGCGGCTAAAATCCAGTGGGTTAATAAAACCGCCGCGCGACTGATCATATTCGTCGTTAGAGGACAGCAAAGTGCATCCGGCTACAGTTGCGAGGAAAAAGATCGCCAAAGTTACTAAAAAATCAAAAACTCCCATTCTACCCCTCCTTAGGAATCAATACTTCCGGATAATGATCCGGGGTCGTCAAAAAGTTCCAGGTCCATTGATGATGGCCCATGTATTAATTATAGCACATAATGTATAAAAAGTCAATAGCGAATACGCTTTACTTTGACATAATTTGAATACTAGGTTTTAGCACCTCTGAAGATTCTCTTTTTAAACATCTGAAAAAAGCGGCCCGAAAGCCGCCTTTTTGCCTAAAAACCTATTTTTATAAGCGTGGAACCTGCTGGGTGATGCAGTGAATATTGCCGCCACCGAGAATGATTTCGCGTGCATAAATTGGCTCGATCACCTTGTCGGGGAAGAGACTCTGCAAAGTGTCGATCGCCTCCTGATCGTGCGGATCGTTGAAAATCGGCAGGATAATCGCACCGTTACAATTATAATAATTCACATAACTGGCTGGCAAACGATCACCTTCGCGACGCGGGAAGCTCCCTTCCACCACGTCGACGTGATCCGCCTCCTCCTGCGTAATCAAGACTGGGTTCGGCACGTGAATCTTCACAATCTCCAAGCTACGACCCTTCGCATCGGTCTGACTACTAAGATAATCATACGCTGCTTTCGAGCGTTCGTACTGCGGATCTTGTTCATTGTCTTCCCAAGCTAATACCACTTTTCCTGGCTCGACGAATTGACAAATATTATCAACATGCCCATTAGTGTCTTCATCCATATAAATACCCTTTGGCAGCCAAAGTACTTTCTCGGCACCGAGATACTCCTTCAGCATTTCTTCGATCTGTTCTTTCGTCATATCTGGATTACGTCCAGGATCGAGCAGGCATTCCTCGGTGGTCAGAATTGTGCCTTGGCCATCAGAATGAATCGAGCCACCTTCCAGTACAAAATCGGTCAAATGATAATAGTCAACGCCTTCGATTGCCGCCATCTTGGCCGCAACAAAATCGTCTTGATCCCACGGGAAGTAGAGGCCATTAACCAGGCCACCCCAAGCATTAAATTTCCAGTCGACTGCGCGCATATTCCCAGTGCCATTGACGACGAAGGTGGCGCCACAATCACGGATCCATGCGTCATTGTTACTAATTTCCAGTATTTGAACATTTGGCATATTCATCTCGAGCAGATTCAAATATTGCGACTTATTAGTGCCGACCATAACCGGCTCGTATTTCGCAATAGTCCGGATCACTTGCTTAAAAACCGCCTGCCCCGGCTCAGCGTTTTCGCGCCAGTTGTCCTCACGCTCCGGCCACAGAACATAAGTGCAACGATGCTCCTCGAACTCTGCCGGCATGTAAAATCCGTCTGCTTTTGGCGTACTATCATTAATTCTCATTTTGCCTCCCTTTTCTTATTTCTTAGTTTTTTATCTGGTACGTTTCGTGACTTTTCGACTTGACTTTTTGCCAGTTCTGATCCGCGCCACCATGAATTCACCGATGATTACGGCCAAACATGCGCCAACAATCAGCGGCCAGTTGTACTCAAACATTTCGAGATTAAATTCGGGGAAGAGAGTGAAGAAAAGCGCCACGATTAAGAGTATGAACGGTACAAAGGCGAACAAAGCGATTTTGATGCTGCCACCTTCGATCCAAAAGGCCTTTTTCGACTTCGGACCCTGCTTGTGCAGTTTCCAAAAAGCCACGAACATCGGCAGATAGCTCAAGAGCAAGGTTACGTAGCTGAGCTGGAAGAACATCCAAAACATATTCGTCAAGTCCTCTGCAACCCCTTCCGGAGCAAATTCGGCAAGTAATATGCCAGCCACTGCGATCACTAGGGCTGCAATACCAGTCCAAATCGAAACTACATACGGCACACCATCTTTGTTGCGCTTGGTCCAAGATTTCGGAAAAGTACCGTCTTCGGCCGCATAAGCAATCACCGAGTTGACACCAAAGCTCCAAGACGAAATGTTGGCTATCAGAGTATAAAGGAAGAGCCCGCCAACAACGAAGATAATAGCTTTGATGGCGGCCGCGCTGAACCCAATCGTATTAAGCAAAATGTCGTAGCTATCGAGCAAGCCAGTATCCGTACTAAGTTCATCTACCGGAATCGCCACACCGATGCCGAATGATGCCAATAGGTAGAAAACCGCGATCAGGACTCCGCCCAGAATAATAGCCTTTGGGATTTCTTTCTTCGGATTATCCATGTCGTCGGCAAAAGTCGAGACTACCTCAAAGCCCAGCATGTTAAAGATAATCAAAGCTACAAAGCCTAGCCCCGCAAAGTCAAACCCGCCGTCCGCGCCAACCATCGGCAGAAGGTTAGTCCAGGATTCGATTGGATTGGCGCTACCTTGCGTCACTAGGACATAAATACCAAGCCCGCCAATGCCAGCCATGAAAATAAACTTCGCCACCGCGCCAATGTTCGAAACCCAGTCACTCTGGGAAATACGCAAACAGCCCAAAACGCTGACTAGTACAATGTAGAAAACTTGGAGTGCCAGAATCAGAGCCCAGCTGATTTCAAACCCGAGCATTTGCATGAGATAAGTCGTTACGAGATCGGCCAGAGATGCAATCCAAAGCGGAAAGTTCACCCAATAGAACCAAGCGACGCGACCAGCCCACTTCGGGCCAATAGCCTTTCTTACCCAAGTGTACATACCGCCTTCGGACGGGTATTGCGTACCGAGTTCCGCCGAAATCAACCCATAGGGCACAAAAAAGCCAATCAGCATAATCACCCACCAGAGGTATTGCGAGTTGCCGATGGAAGCAGTCGGTGCAACGGCATCCCCCACCAGAATAATACAGACCGTCGCCAAAATGGCACTAAACAGCCGAAACTTATATTTGTTTTTTTGGGTTTTAGGCATTTTTGCCATCCTCCTTGGTCTTTATATAATCGAGCGTTTCCTCAGCAACTCCCCCAAAATACGTCACTAGCCCGCGTTGAGCGGTGAGGCGATTCTCGGCCTGGTCCCAACAAATTGAGGCTGGACCATCGATTACGCTATCGGTTACCTCTTCGTTACGGACCGCTGGCAAACAATGCATAAATTTCACATCCGGGTTCCCCGTTGCCGCCAACATTTCGTCATTCACCTGGTACTTAGGATAAAACTCACGCATATAGACTTCCTTCGGTGTTTCTTTGTCATAAAGTCCATACCAAACGTCGGTATAAATGAAGTCTGCGCCTTCTAGTACAGCTGGATTATCAGAGACATGTACAGTTCCACCATAGTGCTGGTTATTAGCGCGGCCAATCTTCAAGTAATCATCGTGCAGCCATTTTGCCGGTGGACCATATTGCACAAAATTCATCCCCATCTTAGTCGTAATCATCATGAGCGAAGCGCAAACCTGCGTACAATCGCCAACGAAGACCACTTTAATTTTATTCAAGTCTTTATCTTTCGGCAAATGATCAAAAATCGTGATAATATCGCCGATTTCTTGGGTCGGGTGGTTGTAATCGGACATACCATTAATCACCGGAACAGTCGACTGCGCTGCCAATTCGACTACACTTTGATGGCGATCGACGCGCGCCATAATCATATTTACCATGCGGCAAAGCACCTTCGCGGTGTCACCAATGGTTTCGTGCGCGCCCAGTTGGATCGCACCCGGAGCGAGGTTAAGCGCGTGCCCCCCAAGCTGCTCCATCGCAACTTCAAAAGAAACCCGAGTGCGGGTTGATTTCTGCTCAAAAATCATAGCTAGATTCTGATGATACAGCGTTTCTAGCGTGTCACCACCCTTCAAGAAAGAGCGAATAGTAGTCGACGTCTTCATAATGTCAAGAATCTCAGACTGATCAAAATCAGTGGTATCGAGAAAATCTTTTTTGGTAGGGATTCGATGCTCTAAGTTATATGGATCATACATAACCTTATTATAGCGAATTCGAGAATAAGCGCAAGGGTTATTTTATCATAGCACCCCCATAACTTTGTTTGGCCTACATTTTTATTGTGCTCCTGACGTGCCGGAGCCCTATGATGAAGGGCTACGCTTGAAAGATTCTTCCGTAGTGACGCATTTGCTTCTATAACGAGATTATGAATAAGGCCAGAGCTCCATGCTTTTGGTCATCCTGATATTTTTTGACAATTACGCACCAAGCCGATCGAGCAGCCTACTTCTATATTATCACACTTATGCTAAAAAGTCAACATATCAGCACATTTCCTTGCTTTTATATATAAGTATGATATAATGTTATCAGATTTTAGTTAACTATAGTTTAATTATTTTTGCACATTCGGAGGTGTAAATATGAATCTTATGCAAGAGCTTTTGCAACACAAGAATTTTGAAGTCACTGACTACGAAATTCCACCCCAACGCGTCTCGGATATGAAAAAGAAATTCGATGATAGAGATCTTTCTTTGGATATGTTTTTCGAACAAGAAATCGAGTCGCTAAACGAAGCTATAAGACTCGCAATACAAGTTGGCGAAGATGAATATTGTCTAAATGCCCTCTTCTCCGGGTTCCCAAAGATTTCTTTGGTACACGAAAAGACATTACAGCAGGATTATGAGTTCCAGGTCGGTTCGCGCTTATATCGCCCTCACTTTGAAAACTTGGTGAGAATGCAGATCATGGGCGAAAAAATAATAGCTACTATTCGCCATATCCGCGGACTATACTATAATTATGAGCAGTATATCGACAAGTTCAGACTTTTGGAAAGCGAGTTTAACCACATTACCTGTCTGCGAATCGAGCCTTTGCGGCCACTAGTAAAAATCACGATGCCGTCTCCAGATTTGGAACTGAGACAAGTATCGTACACCATACCCGTCAGCTCATATTATTACGAAATTCTACGAGAAAATTTAGTGCGTCTTAAGACACATGCCAATGAACTCTCGCGCCTCAATAAGTAATCAACCTCATGGTAAAAAACCTTAGCTTGCTATGAATGTAGCGAGCTACTCCGCAGGACGCAAGCTTTGCGGAGCGGGCAGACTTTGTGGGATTGTCAGAACATATCTGATCGTCTCTAAGAGAGCGTAAGGCAGAGTCTCGCGCTAAGGCAAGCGCCAAAGTCGCTTACACCCATTCTGGCAAGGCCTCGCTGGAATGGAACCCGGAATTTTATCCAAACCCTCTCAGTAATCCAAATGGCCGCCTCTCTGGCGACCATTTTCTATTTCTATGATACTTATTCGACTATTCTTCCTCAGTAATCTCAAGCGCAATCTCTTCAAGCTGGCTAGGATCGACTTTCGAGGGTGAATTCATCATAAGGTCGACTCCGGAGCCGTTTTTTGGGAAGGCCACGATGTCGCGAATGTTGGTTAAATTCTCCAACACCATAAACATGCGATCGATACCAAAAGCACAACCGCCGTGGGGCGGTGCGCCGAACTTGAACGCCCCGAGCATACCTCCAAACTTTTGCTCGACATAGGCCTGATCATAGCCCAAAATCCCAAATGCTTCAAACATGAGCTCGGGCGAATAATTGCGCACCGCCCCCGAACATAATTCATAGCCATTCATAACGCCGTCGAACTGATAAGCCAAAATCTCCAGTTTATCTTTGGTTTCCTTGAGCGCTTTCAATCCGCCTTGCGGCATGGAGAACGGATTATGCCCAAAATCAAGCTTCTGATTCTTTTCGTCCCATTCGTAAAACGGAAAATCCACAATCCAACAAAATGCCACTTTTTGCTCATCCTCGAGCCCGAGCGCCCGCGCGAAAGCCACGCGCATCACCCCTAACACCGCATTGACTTTTTGGCGTTCGTCCGCACCAAAGAAAACCGCATCACCATCTTCCGCGCCGGTCAATTCCTTAATCTGGTCCAACTCTCTTTGCTGCAAAAACTTGGCGATCGGGCTACGCACGCTACCATTTTCATAAAGCAGATAAGCTAACCCACCAGCACCATTTTTGCGCGCCAACTCCGTGAACTCATCAATCTGCTTACGGGTAAACTGCGCGCCGCCCGGCACTCGAATCGCCTTCACGCACGGCGTCTGGAAAACTTTAAATTCGACATCTTTCATCACTTCGGTTAAGTCGATTAGCTCCAAATCATAGCGCAAGTCCGGCTTGTCGGTTCCGTACTTCTCCATGGCCTCGCGATACGGAATCCGGCGAAACTCAGTCTCAGTCTCAAGCAATTCCTTACCAGCAAACTCGGTCACTAATTTCCGAATCAGCGGATCCATGACCTGGCGGATCTGCTCGTCATTATCGATAAAAGACATTTCCATGTCCAGTTGATAAAAGTCACCATACAATCGATCGGCGCGCGGGTCTTCATCGCGAAAACAGGGCGCAATCTGGTAATAACGCGGCACGCCCGCCACCATCAAGAGCTGTTTGAACTGCTGCGGCGCCTGTGGCAAAGCATAGAACTCACCCGGGTGCAAACGCGAGGGCACCAAAAAATCCCGTGCGCCTTCCGGCGATGAATTAGCTAAAATCGGCGTCGTCACTTCGACAAAGCCTTGCGCAGCCATATAGTCCCGCATGACTCGATAATATTCCGCCCGGCGACGCAAGACTTTCTGCATAGAAGGCCGGCGCAAATCCAAATAACGATATTTCAAACGTAGCTCTTCGCTCGAAGCGTCGCCTTCATCATGTGTATTAACGGGCAGAGGCTCGGAACGGCTAATCAACTCCAGTTCCTCCACCACAATCTCAATTCCGCCGGTTTCGATATGTGGGTTCTTCAGCTCCGGTGCCCGCTCGCGCACTTTGCCGGTCGCCGAGACCACGAACTCGTCCCTCAGCCCCTCCGCCACTGCGAACGCCGCCGTATGCTCAGGTGTAATCACAAGCTGAATAATTCCCTTATGGTCGCGCATATCAATAAAAATCAAACCACCATGATCGCGCCGCGAGTTAACCCAGCCGCGTACGTTGACGGTTTTGCCAATTTTCTGCTCTAAATCAGTCGATAATTCCCTATTCATATACTTCTATTATACCACAACTCACCTCTATGAGAGCAAAAACTTTTCAAGATAGAATTGCAATGTTATAGACATTTCCACACTACAGATCTAGCCGAAACTAGCAGCTTAACCTCTATCCTATCACACTTATGCTAAAAAGTCAAGGTTTTTTCTCAATTTTGGCCTAAGATGCTAAATTATAGTATAATCAACAGATGTAATTTTTGTACTTATGCCTCTAAGCTAGGGCGTCCGGTTCTTAGTGGTTTTGTCTACAGCCCAATATTCGACATCGCCGAAGCGATCAGTCGCATAGACCAGTCGATTGTCTTCCGAAAAAGTGCGCACGTTTTTGTTAAAGTAATAAATTAGGCTAGCCTGATAAATACCGATCGCCGGTACATCTTCGACCCATTTTTTCAAAAAGTTTTCGTAGCGCGAGACCCGAATTTTTTGATCCATGCTTTCGCGTGCACCGAGGATCCACTGATCAACCAATGAGTTACGGTAGTTCGAGAAGTTGAGGCCGGAGGTCGAAGCCTGCGAAGAGTGATAATACGGGAAGAGATCGGGATCTGCCCCCAGCTCGATACCATAAATTAGAATGTCATAATTGCGCGGGCGCAAGGTGTTGACCAAAAACTCCTGTCCTGGATCATAAATCGAAAGTTCAACCTTAAAACCGAGCTTTTCGAGTTGTTCCTGAAACTCGTGGGCAATGTCTGGGAAATAGCCAGTGTTAATAGTGGCTAGTCGCAAGCTCGCACCCTCCGCTCCAGCCGCCTTCACTGCGTCTTGAGCAGCCGCCGGATCGTAAGCGGGAATCTCTGGGTAAGAGTTCAGCTCGATCTCTGAGCGCAAAATCGGATAATTCAACGCCTCCTCGCCGCTCAAAACTGACCGCACCGTCTCCAGATCGACGCCGCGTTGAATCGCTTGGCGCAAACCGAGGTCCGAGAGTAACGGGCTAGCGGTGTTTAAAAAAGCAAACACGCCGCTCGAGACCGTAGTTTGTTTTTTGTAAATAATATCCGAAAAAGCGCTGACATCATCCGTTGCGGCTAATTCCGCCGTGGCAGTAATCTCGCCGGTCGAAAGAGCTTCAATAATGCTAGCAGTATCCGCGTAAGTATGGATCGCAAAACTATCAAGCATAGGCCGCTCTTGATAATAATTATTATTGGCGGCCAGATAGATGATTTTATCACCACTCGTCGAAGCGCTCTGCGCAGCATTAAAGACAAACGCGCCCGAAGTTACCGGGTTGCTGCTGAAATTATGTTCGATCACTTCGCTCGACGCCACCTCGCCCAGAATATGGACCGGCAAAACCGGAAAGTTCAGGGTGCTATCGAAATCAGCATACGGGCTAGACAAGGTAAACACCGCCGTATTTTCCTGCTTCGCAACATCCACGCCGGCAAAAGTCGAGGCGTAGCTCGTACTCGCCACCGGGTCTTTCGCCAAATTAAAAGTATAGATCACATCGTCGATCGTAATCGGCTCGCCATCCGACCATTTCAAACCTTCTTTCAGGGCAACAGTCCAAACATCGCCGGCCTCATTCGGCACAATCGAGCTAGCCAGCCCCAGACCGACGTGACCGGAATAATCAATCGTCGAAACCGTAGCGAACATGAGCTTGGCGAGCGCCTTTTCACTACTAGTCGAAGCAAACAGTGGATTCAGGGAGCTAACTTTCCCCAGCGTGCCCTCAATATAAGTGCCGCCGTCGACGAAGGCTTGCACCGAATAAGATTGACGATACCAAAAGGCCTGAGTCAAAGCCAGCGAAATCACTACTATGATCAATAGGCACCACTCCAGAATCAGCAACCGTACTTTGCGCGCACTAGCTAGACGATCAATCAAATTCTCCTGAATATGCTCACGGCTGTCCTCCTTAAACTGCCGTGAAAATCGCTCCCACTTCTTCGAAATCCTCTGCTTACGTTTCTTGATCGCTTGTTTCATAGTATATAATGCCCACTACCTTTTTCGCGTTAACTATGCCGGTATCAGCAATAAACACAAAACCGATAGGACAAAAATTAATGCAAACACAATCGTAGCGTTGAACAACGAACGCTCCAAACCGCGGCGCGTAGTATATAATTCACCAGAGCTGCCAAAACCGGCACCCAGCGAAGCGCCCCGCTGCTGCAACGAAATTAGCAGTACTGTCAAAATCGCCGAAACGAAAATTGCGCTTTGAAAAAATGTTCCCAATTCCATAACTATTCCCATTATACTCCAACCTCCCCCGGATAGCAAGCTAAATTGTTGTGATTTTGTATATATATTTTCGCAGGCTGTCAATTTTCTCGATTAGGCCTTGTTACACAATTCAAGGTAGAACGATAAAAAGAATAGTGTTATGCTTGCA
>CANENS010000020.1 GCA_947428935.1 uncultured Candidatus Saccharibacteria bacterium
GTAAAAGACGGGGCTTTGACGACGCGAGAGGTACTCTCTTCTTTGAGATTGCCCGGCTGGCTCGAGAGAAACGGCCTCCATATCTTCTCCTTGAGAACGTCCCGGGACTGTTATCGCAGAACAAAGGCCGGACGTTTACTACCATCCTCGATACATTATCACAGCTGGGGTACCATGTCGAATGGCAAGTGCTTAACAGCAAGGATTTTGGCGTCCCTCAATCAAGGAAGCGGGTGTATATTGTCGGATATCTTGACCCCGGATGTGCCGGAAAGATACTTCCTATCCGAAGCACAAGTCCAGCGGCTCTTAAGCTCCTCATAGATGGGCGACAAGATTCCCGTGTCTATAGTTCAACAGGTGTGTCTAGGACGTTGCTTGCCGGGTCTGGCGGTCCAGGCGGTAGGACAGGGTTTTATGCAGTAGGAGACTTTAACAGAACGACTGGTACTGTTCTAATGATCAAAGAAGCGACGAAGAGTGGAAAGAAAAGGGCCTATCCCGGGGATTCAGTTGACCTCAGTTTTTCCGGCCTCAACACCCGACGTGGTCGAGTGGGCAGGGGCATCGCCCACACCCTGTCGACCAGCAGCACCCAAGGAGTAGTGACAGGCTCTCTTCGTATCCGCCGTCTCACGCCCCGGGAATGTTTCCGCCTGCAGGGTTTCTCGGAGGAACAGATCGATAAACTGCTTTCTATAGATTCTGATACACAGGCTTATAAACAGGCCGGGAATGCCGTCACCGTCAATGTCGTACACGCCCTGGGATTACGTTTAGGGAGCGTACACAGGGCGATCCGGGGCACAGTAACGGCAGAAAAGGAGGGAGTATAAGATGCTGACAGAAAACCAAAAACAAGCCATTCTTGTTCTGCGGGAGAATGGAAAAACCTATGATGCCATTGCGGAATTGATCGGGGCTTCTCCAAATACCGTCAGATCTTTCTGGCGGCGGAACAGTGCGGTACATAGCAGACATCAAGAGCCACAGCCCGGTCATTGTAAGAACTGCGGCAGTCCATTAGGAGGACGCCACAGTACCGGACATAAGATTTTCTGTAGTGATAAGTGCCGTTATGACTGGTGGAACAGATACCGCCGCAGCCAGCCTTACCGCCTGGTCTGTAAGCAGTGCGGGAAGAGTTTCATCAGTTTTGGTAACCAGAAAAAAGCCTTTTGTGGGCGTGAATGTTATAACCTCAGTCGCAGACCGAAGGGAGTACCGTAACGGCTGAGGCATAGAATCTGTCCATAACCCCTTCTAAATGCATCCTGCTTCTTCGTGATAACCGCCATGACGCTTAATAAGCACTGGCCTTTATCACAAGATGCAGTGATGTAAAAACAAGGAAAGGAGGACATCTAAGCAACTTGTTGACGTAAGCAAAAACTGGCATGGCATACTGTTTATCTAAAGCTACAGCAAGGCCAGCAGACTGCCACCAGTAGGAAGGGGGCGAAAATGTTTACGCACCATTTTGGGATCGAAGTGGAGCTTACTGGTGTCACGCGGGAAAAAGCTGCAATGGTCGTAGCAGGCTGTCTTAACGAGGCGGACATAGAAACGGCGAACGACTATTATGACACCTATAAGGTCAAAGCCCGTGATGGGCGGATCTGGAAGATCATGTATGATGGCAGTATCAACTACGAACAGAAAGAAAATGGAGAGAAGATCCCCGCTGATCGAAGATACAGCGTGGAGTTAGTCTCACCTATCTTGACGTACTATGAGGATACCCTGCTGTTACAGCAGATCCTGCGGGAACTAAGGTATGCGGGAGGATTCACCAATCCATCCTGCGGTATCCATATCCACCTGGACGGGTCGGACCACACCGCGCGCAGTATCAGTAACTTTATCAACCTGATCGCAAGCCGTAACGACTTGTTCTATAAGGCTCTGCGGATCAGGCCGGAGAGGATGCGCTACTGTCAAAAAATGGACAGTTACTTGGTCGCACAGCTCAACGAGCTCCATCCGACGACCCTCCAGCAGATCGAAGATATCTGGTACGAAGGCTATCAAGACAGAAGGAACAAAAGGTATCACCGCAGCCGTTATCATTTTCTCAATCTGCACAGCTTCTTCCATGGACACCACACGGTGGAGCTTCGAGGCTTTAATGGGACACTGCACGCGGGGAAAGTGCGGGCTTACATTGCGTTTGCCTTAGCACTGGACCATCAGGCTTTAACGCAGAAATATGCTCGCTACAAGAAAGTCCAGGAAGAAAATGAGAAGTTCGCCATGCGGACATATCTCACGCGGATTGGACTGAGTGGAGAAGAGTTCAAGAACTGCCGGGCACATCTATACCAGCATCTCTCCGGTAACGCCGCCTGGCGGTACGGATCACGGGAAAATGTCAAAAGGCACATCAGCAAAAAGGAGGATACAGCCCAATGAAACAGAAACCTAAGAAACCCAGACTTTACATTGCCTATGGCTCCAATCTCAATCTCGATCAGATGGCGAGACGTTGCCCGACGTCCGAGATGATCGGTACTACTTTCCTGCGCAATTGGCGGCTCCGGTTCCGAGGAGAATACAGAAGGGCTGTCGCCACCATCGAACGCCAAAAAGGGTGCCGAGTACCAGTTTTGGTCTGGAAACTCCAGCCGGAAGACGAACAGGCGTTGGATATTTATGAGGGATTTCCTTATCTGTATCGGAAACAGACTCTGCGGATTACGTTAGATGGCGAGCGTATCAATGCTTTTACCTACATCATGAACGAATTCCGTCATCCTTATAATAAACCTTCTATCGGTTATCTCAGTATCGTCCGTGAAGGTTATAGAAACGCCAAGTTTGACACCGATTTTTTGCGGCGGGCAGTAGAACAAAATAGTCGTTGAGAACCTTAAGACCAGCCATTTTATTCCATATCTAAATTACAAAGGCAACCTCATATTTTCCATCAAAAAAGACTTGATGTTATAGGGCATCTGAGTGATAGATGGTGTGGGATAAAAAACATAGAAAGGAGATCTTATGGACAAGACCATCAGAAAACAACTCGAAGCCATCCGAAGAGGCGGTGAGACCAATATGCTGGATGTAAATAGGGTACAGCGGATCGCTAACCGGGAAGGTTTTTATGAGCTGGTTATCTTCATTGAAGAGCACCGTTCTGAATATATCAAGTTTATCTTCCACGGAGATTCTGAAAACACTGAGGAAGTGGCGAGTAATGCAGAGACCTCTCAAACACCAGCAGACACCAAGGAGGCAGAAAACGAGGCAGAAAACGAAGCAGAAGATACGGAAAATGTTACAACAGAAGACTCAGAGAGCACCGGAGATGCTACAGACTTGACAGGCACCGCTATGCAAACAGAGACTAGACATAAAGCGACAGAATACCACTATGACCTGATCGGACAAAAGCGTAAAGAACTGGTCGATGCGATCAGCAAGATCCTTGATCTGCCAGCCATTTACCAAAAAGCCCCGACCTTTGCTTACAAAATCGGAGAGTTTACCATCAGTCGAGGTGGTACGCTGTCATACAGTAGCAAGATCCATCCGGAATATGCAGCAGTACTGATCGGAGACCTGCAGAAGCTGGGGTTTGTAGCGGAAACTCCAGCCGCAGAAGAAGATGAGGAAGAAACTGTGGACACTTCAACAGCTACAGAAACCCCAGAAAACCAAACTGTAGCAGGAACCACTTCAGAAACAAACCTGGAGGAAGACAAACTAGAAAACCTGACGATAGAGATCTCCAGGAGCACCCTCAGCGATGCCGCTTATCTTAATCTCCAGAAGATCATTGCAAGTAAAGCCAATCTTCTCAAACAATCCCTAGAAACAGAAACGCTGGAAATCAAGGAGACAGCAAACAAACTCTGTTTTCCGTGGTTTACCCTGCATGACGGAGTGGTGGGTGAAGCCGATGCTTATACCAAACTGATCACCGCTATGGTGGAAATGGCTAAGAAACAGAAACGGGTGGTGGCGACAGAAAAGCCTGTAGAAAACGCTAAGTTCACCATGCGGCTATTCCTCATCAGGCTGGGATTTATCGGCGATGAGTATAAAACCGCTCGAAAGCTCCTGCTTTGCAATCTAACTGGCGACAGTAGTTGGAGGCATGGGAAACCATCCAAAAAGCCAGCCAATGAAGAAGCCTCATCTTTTCCACCAAACCCACAGGAGGCGAATCCACATATACCAGAAGATGCATCGCTTGGTATGGCGGCGGCATCAACCAACACAGAAACTATGGATACACTTAGTATCCCAGAAAACACAGATATAAAGGAAGTACCGGAGGATATCGATACGGATCATGTCGATACTTTCTTAGAGGACAAAGGGGGTGTACCTTATGACAAATAACAGTTTACCAAACAAACGCACCATAGAACGCTTACAGAAGATGTATCCACAGGGTACAAGGGTGGAGCTGATCGAGATGAGCGACCCATACAGCAGTCTCACACCAGGCGAGAAAGGTACCGTATCGATGATTGACGATATGGGCACCATCTTCGTTGATTGGGACTCGGGCTCGGCACTTGGAGTCATCCACAAAGTTGATAAGATCCGGAAACTGTAACAGGTAGGGGGCCGACAAGCCCCCTATCAATATCCCTTCAAAATCCTCAAAAAAAGACTTGATTTCTTACTCCACTTGAGTGATAGATGGTGTGGGATAAGAATAAGCAAGAAAAAATGTGGAGGTACAAACATTGAGGAAGATCACTAAAATAGAAAATACCAAGCTGACGCCCGTAAAACGTAAGAGAGTGGCGGCCTATGCACGGGTTTCTACCGGACACGCCGAACAACTTCATTCCTTGTCGGCTCAGATCAGTTATTACAATAACTACATCGGAAGTCGTGGGGACTGGGAGCTGGTGGGTATCTATACAGATGCGGCAGTGACTGGCACCAAGGATGACCGTCCCGGCCTTAAAAGGTTACTTACGGACTGTCGGGCACAGAAAATCGATATGGTGATCGTAAAATCGATCACGCGTCTTGCGCGTAACACCGTGATCCTGCTTGGCACCGTCCGGGAGCTGAAAGAACTCGGGATCGATATCTTCTTTGAGAAAGAACATATCCACACCCTAAGTTCTGACGGCGAGCTGATGCTCACACTCCTCGCGTCATTTGCGCAGGAGGAAAGCCGTTCACTCTCAGAAAACATCAAATGGGCAATCAGAAAGAAGTTCGAACAAGGACAACTGTTTGGCGGTAAGGATATGCTGGGTTACCACATCGAAGATGGCACTCTACATATCATCCCAGAAGAAGCAGAAACCGTAAAACGGATTTACAGCGATTATCTTTCCGGGATGGGCATCGGTAAGATAGCCAAGAACCTCAACCTTGAAGGCGTCAAAAGCAAGTCTGGTGGAAAGTGGCGTCACCACGTGATCAGTAGGATATTGCGGAACGAACGCTATACAGGCGACCTGCTCCTACAGAAGACCTATCATCCCGACCATATCAACCAGAAGTGTATCAGAAACCATGGTGAACTGTCCATGTATTACGTAAAGGATCATCACGAGGCGATCATTGACCGCATCACCTTCAAAAAGGTACAAGCAGAGATCGCACGCCGGAAAGAAATACATAACTACGGCACTCCGGCCGCGTCTAAAAGACCACATCTATTCACCGGATTGATCCGTTGTGGCCTTTGTAAAAAACACTTCCAAAGAAAAGCAGGCCAGCAGACATTAGGCGGAGCCGGTTGGATCTGTTCTACGATGAGAAATGAAGGCAAAGCTTCTTGCCCGTCACGCCAAATCCCCGAAGGCATTCTAATCGATAAAACCTCAGAAGTACTTGGAACCACCAACTGGAACCGTGAGACATTGCTCGAGAACCTTAAAGAAATACAGGTGCCAGAACATCACCAACTAATCTATGTTTTCCAGAATGGACAAGCAAAAACTGTCACTTGGCAATATCCGTCAAGGAGTAAAAGCTGGACAAAAGAAATGCGGGAAAAAGCCCGCGAGAAGCAGTTAGCGGCAATAGAAAGGAGGAGAAAACAAAATGGCGACAGCAAGTAGAAATGTACGCAAGATTGAAGCCAGAACCTATGACCATGTGCCTACGGCAGAAAATACAACCAGAAAGCGCCGGGTTGCGGCTTATGCCAGGGTCTCAACCGATTCAAGCGAACAACTGACCAGTTACGAAGCTCAGGTGGATTTTTATACCAGGCACATCAAGAGTAATCCGGATTGGGAATTTGTCTCGGTCTATACGGATGAAGGCATATCTGGCACTGACACCAAGGGACGCACAGGCTTCAACCAGATGATAGCAGATGCCCTAAATGGTAAGATCGACCTCATCCTCACTAAATCCATCAGCCGCTTCGCCAGAAACACGGTTGATAGTCTTACCACGATCCGCAAGCTCAAGGAACAGAAAATCGAGGTCTACTTCGAAAAAGAAAACATCTACACACTTGATGCCAAAGGCGAAGTCATGCTCACTATTATGAGCAGTTTAGCACAGGAAGAGAGCCGCTCGATATCGGAAAACGTGACCTGGGGCATCCGCAAAAATATGGCCGATGGCAAGATCACTTTAGCCTACAAGTATTTTCTTGGCTACGAGAAGGGTGAAGACGGTCTTCCCAAGATTGTGGAGGAAGAGGCTACGATTGTCCGCGAGATTTATCAGCTATTTTTGGAAGGACACACTCTCCGGAAGATTGCTGATACCTTGACAAAGCACTCTATCCCGACTCCCCGTGGTAAGAAACAGTGGAGCGTCACGACTATCAAAAGCATCCTCACCAATGAGAAATACAAAGGTGACGCCTTGCTCCAAAAAACCTATACCACGGACTTCTTGACCAAGAAGGTAAAGAAGAATGATGGCGAGATTCCACAATATTACATCCAAAACTCCCATCCCGCCATTATCGACCCAGAAACCTTCAATCTGGTACAAGAAGAGATGAGAAGAAGGTACCCTGACCGCCATAAGCTACATCGAGCCAGCCCGTTCTGTGCTAAACTGGTATGCGAGGACTGTAGTGGTTACTATGGACGCAAAGTTTGGCACAGCAACAGCAAATACAAAAAATACATCTGGCAGTGTAACCATAAATACGACAATGATTTTGCTTGCAATACGCCGACTCTCAGTGAGGAAGAAATTAAGGTAGCATTTACGGAAGCCGCAGAGCAGATCCTGGGAAATAGAGAGCGTCACATTACCCGTCTTAAGCAGGAACTACTCAGACTCTCTGACGCTAGCGACCTAAAAAACAAACTAAAGGTGGCGCAGGATAGGTATGCTAAATTCCTCAGCGAGCAGCGTCTTTATATGGAAGAAAATGCCCGTATCATCCAAGACCAAGCCGAATACAACCGCCGCTTCTTAGAGATGGACAAAAGCTCCCAAATGGCTAAAGCGGAAGCTAATGAGCTTGAACGCCAACTTCTAGAGCAATCTGGCCGAGTTGGTCGAATCAAAGAATGTCTCGAAGCATTAGAAAAGTACAGAAGCAACTTGAATGAGTTTGACGCTGACCTTTGGAATGCCTTGGTAGAATCAGCAACTGTATCTAAGGATAAAACCCTCACCTTCCATTTTTATGACGGCACGGATATTCCTATAAAACTGCCAGAAAAGCCGTCAAAACCAGAAAAACAAAGCAATACATAGAAAACCTAATGTCATCCCCCATAACCGCGCCAAACCGCGCTACAAAACGCGCCCAGAAAGCGCAGAAAGGCCCCAATAACAGGTATTTTATCGCACTTTAGAGATGCACGGCGAACAAGCCAAGTACATTATCATAAGGCTGCCCTCGTGGTGGCCTTTTTCTTGAGCTGTAGAAAAAAATCCGATTATGCTTTTGGTGCATAGCGGTGCAAAAAGCGAATAATATCAATCATATCCAATAGCTTTCAATATCCTCACAAGCCTAATCGTGTAAAACCGTGTAAACTGTGGTGCATCCTAATATTTCTGTATCATCGGTGACGTCAAGACATAGCTAGACAGTATATAATATATATTCAAGCGTAATTAAGCAAGAAATCTCATCATATGATCACATTTACGGTTGTATCATAGAGCGTTAGTTTTTGAACCAAAGACGCGTATTTCCAAACTGAACTATTTCTGGAAGAACCGCGCTACCTTTCAAAAATGACATGGAAGTCGGTGTCACTTGCCTATATAGACAATCAACAAGCTGAAGATCTTTAGGACAAAAAAGGCCACATCGATGAAGATGCTGCTCTGTAGAATGTCTAGGAACTTTGCTATTCCTCTATTTCTCTGAGCGGTCCTTACGGGCGCGCAAACGACGCGGAGTGCGAGCGGGACGACTGCCAGTATTCTTTTTAGCGGGACTTTTATCTGGTGCCCGTTTTTCAATTTCCTCTTCAATGGTTTCGGTTGCCCGGTCATTATCTTCGTCATACCCCCATTGTTCTTCGATAATGCGCCTGACCTCGTCCGAGAAATTAGCCACTGAATCGTCGGAACTTAAACTATGTTCTAAGTTTTCTACAAAGTCGTCATAGATCGCATCGACAGCAAAGACAAATTGCGCAAAAGCATAAAGCAGATAAGCCACCATTTCAAAGTTATTCTGTTCGTTCAATTCTTGAATGATGCGACTAGCAAGCTGCAAGAAGTCTAGCGTGCGCAGGAAAAATTCCATATCGAGTTCGACGTCTAGCGCAACTTTTTCTTCTTCTGACTCCAACATTTGAGCTTCGATCCAGTTCACGTCGTCCGACAAATCTTTCTCGAAAGCTTGGACCATCTCGGTACTATCCAGAAAATCGTCCTTGATTTCTTCTGGCGCTGCTTCGTCTGGTATGATATATTGCAGACTTTCGTAAACCGCCGCATTATCTTTTTTGAGCACAACGTGTGGATCTGTATTCATAATTGATTCGATCGCAATATTCATGGCTAAATCAACCACTCCTGACTGTGACTTGGGGTTATTTTTCTCATAAGTGCTGATCAAGGGGCCGGCTTCCTTAGTAAAACGCAAGCGACAGTTAATGTAATAAACGCAAAAACCGTGCATGAGCTGCAAAACATAGCGCAAAGAGTCAGTTTGATCCTCATAAAGCTTGCCGATTTCGAAAATTTCGTCGCCAAAATCCATGATAAATTCAATTTCGGCCAGATGCGCTCGAAAAGCTTGAATAATTAGTTGTTCGTCCGGACCCATGGTTCCAATACGCTCGGGCGCAACCCAATGTCGCAGCTGCTTAGCCGCCATGCGTAAATCTTGCAGGTTAGCCGGAAAGAGATAAAGCAGAATCTGCTCCTCGCTCATGTCATCGTACCTACTGTCTGGACTCTGGATGTTATTATGCTGCTTTGTTTTTTTGGTTGCCATTTACTACTCCTATTTATTATATTGCCAAATTTGGCCCTGAGGCGTATCTAATACATCAAAACCGATTTCACTTAGCTCATCGCGCAGCTGATCGGATTGATCAAAACGGCGTTCTTCTCGTGCAGCAGCACGTCGCGACAAAATACGTCGCGCTTCTTTACCTGGTTTGGCGCTGCTGTCAAACAAGCCCAGGCCGAACAGTTGTTCAATACGCTGCCAAAGTACCAGGCTCTCTTGCTCGGGAGCTAGCTGGTCAATCGTAGCGAAAGCGGCCGGCGAATTCAGGTCTTCATTAAGCTCGTGCCAAATGCTTGACCAAGGAGTCATCGCATCAACATTCTCCTCTGTCTTATTGTCCGTCATTTGCTGCAAATATGCAACCCGATTACGCCATTTTAGCCGGCGTTTTTGGGCCGCCTCGAGACTAGTCCACGAAAAATCGCGCAGACTGCGATAATGTCCCTGCAAGACCCAGATTTTGAAATCGAGCGGCAAAAAACCGTGCTCTCCTAGCATGGCTAGTGTAATTACGTTGCCTAGACTTTTGGAGATTTTTTCGCCCTCCACGGTCAAAAAGTTACAATGGATCCAAAAACGTGATAATTGTCGCTCAAAGGCCGCCTCGCTCTGAGCGACTTCATTGGTATGATGCACCGGAATATGGTCAATTCCTCCGGTATGGATGTCAATCGGCTCACCCAGCTCCCCATGAATGATAGTTGAACATTCGAGATGCCATCCGGGATAGCCGGGTCTACCTAAAAAGTTCCAACGCATGGTGTGTTTTTCGCCAGGCTGGATAAATTTCCAAACCGCAAAATCGGTCGGGTTGCGTTTTTCGACGGATACCGCCACGCGAGCGCCTGGTTTCAACTGCTCAAGCTTCAAACGAGCAAAATCAGCATAGCGTGGAAACTTCGCAGTATCAAAATAGATTCCATCCCGCGTCTCGTAAGTATAGCCTTTTACCATCAATTCTCGCACCAAAGCTTGGTCCTCGGTGATATAATCAGTGGCGCGCGCGATTACTTCTGGCTCGACTAATTCTAAATCACGAAAACCAGCTAGAAATTCCGTCATGTGTCTTTCCGCCACTGACCAAACGTCGCTGCCACTTTGCCGAGCACCTTTTTCCAACTTATCTTCTCCTTCATCTTCATCAGAAGTGAGATGCCCAACATCAGTAATATTCAAGACTCGCCGCACCTTCCATTCGTGTTGCTTCAGCACTCGGACTAACAAATCCCAATAAATATAAGCGGCATAATTGCCGATGTGTGGCGTACTATAAACCGTGGGTCCACAAGTGTAGATTTTTACTTGGTTCGGATTTTGTGGCTGAAAAACCTCGACTTCGCGGCTTAGATTGTTATAGAGTTTTAAATCCTCATTCATGTTCTAACTCCTGTAAAACCTGCTTTACTTCGGCTAGAATCTTGATCCGTTTACTAGAAGAGACATCGTGATGCCCAATTACGCTGACATACCGCACCTTCGGATTATGTTCGGCGACTTTCTTCAAATTTGAGCGCATGACTAGCGGGTCGAAATGACCGTGCAGAAGAAGAGTCGGAATCCGAATCTTCAGAAAAGTTTGATAGTTGTGCGGGTTCAAAATGATATTATTCATAGATTTACCAAAAGCTGCAGTCTTCAAATATTTACCTCGAAAATGGCTAAAACGCTGGATGAAATTGGCGATCACTTCTATCGCTGGCTCATCCTTTGCCAGTTGATTTAGTGCACGATAAGATTTCGTATAAATCTCATCTGGTAAACGAGCGGATTCTTTTGCCATCAAAACCGGTGGCGAAACTAAAATCAGATGCTGCAAATTTGCCTTGGGCTGGAAATTAGTGGCATAATCGGCCGCAATTAGCGCCCCCATTGAATGTCCTACCAGTATCACCGGTGACGAAATCCCTAGAGCGACTAAGCTGTGGTCTAGCGCTGCATTATATTCGGCGTAGTCGTACTCCATCCAACTAGCGTGTGGCGATTTGCCAAATCCCAACAAATCGATGGTTACAAAACGAACTTTGCGAAAATGTGGGTCACGGTCAAAATCGCGCAGAAGAGTCCACCAAGTTGTTGAAGTAGCTGAAATGCCATGCAAAAAAACCACGGTCAAGACCGGATCTTTGCGATGGTTATCGAAGGCGCTATGCAGACGCAGTGGATGGTCCATCGTACGATACCAAAAACTAGTAACTAAATCATAAATTTTAGACATTAATCGGGTTCTCCTGCGCCTCTGACAACAACTGTGGCAAAATTTTTACGATCTCTGCTACCACTTCTTCGTAGGTTGTATCATAAGTACGAAATCCAGCAGCATAAGGATGGCCACCTCCGCCAAAATACCCGGCAACTTGCTCAGCAATCGGCGCGCTGGTGCGCACTTTGCCGGTGACTTTGCCGTCCGGATAAGTCTTAATCGCTATCGCTACGATTACGCCTTCAACTAGACGTAATTCCTCAATAATCAAAACATTAGGATTATATTCGTCGGAATAAGCTTGAATTTCCTCAAATGGAATGTGTACAGTCGCTAGCTGACCATCCAGCGCATAGTCAACCCGTTTGATTAAATCGGATTTGTAGTCCAAAATCCGGCGCGATTTCTTCATAAATTCTCGACGCTCCTCATCGAGCTTAGCCGGGTTTACGCCCAGGTCAATCAAGTCGGCCATAACCCGCATCGTATCAGAAGTGACGGAAGCGCTCACCAGCCCCAAAGTGTCGCTAGAAATTCCACAATAAAGTGCTTCGGCCGCCGGTTGCGGAATCGGTATTTTTTGATCAGTGGCAATTTTATAAATCAAGTCAGCGCAGGCTGGTAAATTCTCGATAATTGCGGTATGTTCAAAACTTAAATCGTCCGCCGTTTCGTGATGATCGAGTACTAAAATCGGTTGCGTATAAAGCCGATTTTTGATCGCTGAATCGTTCAGTAGCTTCGAAAGTAGTACTTCCGCCGCAGTATCAACGATAATGTAACCGTCCGCCCGAAAATCAAACTCGTTCGTTACGCGCGACCAATCTGGAAAATAGCGCAAATATTTTGGTATATCTACTGGACAATAGAGCGAGTTCTCAGTCTGCGCTAGAATATAGTCCAATGCAATCGCTGATCCGAGCGAATCGCCATCTGGATTTTCGGCCTGAATGATACAGATTTTCTTCTTATCCTGCAGAAACTCGCTAAATTGATCGTACATAACCCTATTATAGCATGAAAAACCACAATTTTTGAGTTTTTCTGGACTTTTTATGGTTTTTCTATTGACTTTTTTAGCAATGTGTGCTATAATGGAAAGATGGGGTTATTCTGGCCGTGAGAAGAAGGTAATTTGAAACAAAAAATCAATCAATAAGGCTGGTAGTCAGAGAAAAAGCATTGCCCCGGAACTAGTGAAATAATCGCAAAAATCATAGTCGTTCGGAGCGAAGCACGGTATTTTTGGTGGTAGTCTGGTGTCTTTTTCAGCTTAGACAGCAAAACGATCGAGATAGTCGATATAACTAAAGACACAAAAGCCGCTATCTGCCAAACTGAAAACCATGCGAATTCGGCGGCAGCTTCTGATACGCCAGGATAGAAAATATAAACCGCATAAGGACACATCGCAGCGATTGTCAAAAAGCCAACTATCACCATGATGATGGTCCAAATTCTGACTATCTTTTCATCGCTGGGCCGTCCGTTCATCCGCCCGTTCATTTTTGTGTCTCTAGGTCGATTTCGCCGATCACTTTCGTACTCTCGGCTTCTGGAAGTGTCTCTACGTTTTTGAGTTTGCGCTCAATTTGGCGTGAAGTAACTTCGGCTGAGCCGATTTTATTGGCGGTTTCTTCCAACTTTTTCTTAGTAGCGGCTAGTAAATCGCCGAATTTGCCAAATTGACTCTTGACTGCGCCGAGTGTCTGCCAAACTTCGGCCGATCGCTTTTCGATCGCTACGGAGCGGAAGCCCATAGTTAAGCCGGACAAGATCACCGGTAAGGTTGACGGCGAAACAATTGTGACATTGTGTTTCTGACGTACGGTATCAAAAAGCCCGGGAATACGCATAATTTCGGCATAGAGACTTTCGGTTGGCACGAACATAATCCCAAAATCAGTCGTGGCAGGCGGGTCGAGATATTTACTGCTGATCTTTTTAGCCTGCTCTTTAACGTCAGTTGCGAGCGCCTTGCGAAGCTGCTCGATCACTTCGCGATTATTTTTGTTATAAGCATCAACTAGGCGCGCATAATTTTCAATCGGGAATTTCGAATCGATCGGCAAATAGACCAGATTTTCGTCACGCCCCGGCATCTTAATCGCGAATTCAACCCGATCATTACTTCCCTTTTTAGTGATAATGTTTTCGGTGTACTGATCTGGAGGCATAGAGTCAGAGATGATATTTCCTAGCTGTACCTCGCCATAAATGCCGCGAGTCTTTACACCCTCCATGACTTTACGCAAATCGCCGACTCCATTGGCCAAGTTTTTCATTTCGCCTAAGCCTTGGTAAACTTGCGTCAGCTGACCAGAGATAGTGCGAAAAGACTCATTAAAGCGCTTTTCAACCGATTTTTGCAGTTTCTCATCCACAGTCAAGCGCATTTCTTCGAGTTTTTTAGCGTTATCCTCTTGGAGGTGACGAATTTGAGTACTGACTGCCGTCTGGATTGTTTGAAAATTCTGCGCAATTTCCTGACGATTAGCGCGAAATTCCGTTTCGATCTTCGGAGCTAATTTATCGGTTACACCTTCGATGCGAATTAACCGTTCTTCGACCCGGAGATCAGCTCGTGTCTTACCGTTCACAGAGTTGCGCCACAATAAAATGACCAACAGTACGCAGTTTGCAACTGTCAAAATCAACATAGGAATTTCCATAAGCTTATTATAGCATAAATATTTGCTTCATCATAACGAAAAGTGGCTTTGACATAAGATAACTATTTGTACTTTTGATGGTCATTGTTAAGGTTCTCCATATTACAAAGTATCTGTTTTTGTATCTGAAAATGTATTTTTGCGCTAATTTTGTGGGGTTTTAATCTTCCGAAGCTCTACGGGGGAATTACCCAGAAATACTATCACTATCTGCTGGAACTTTACCCTGGGAATGTTAACTTTGAATTTCCATTTTACTTCGATGATCTGGTATACTATTTATTATTTATGTATTTTATGCTTACGCTTTAGCGATGTAACTGATTTTAGTATTGTTTTTTCATTAAAGGAACCTCTGCTAACAAATAGACGCCTGCCTACCTCTGGTTCAATAAACGAACTTAGAACAGCCTCTAAGTTTTAAGTAGCTATCTACATTATAGAATAGTTCTGGTCTATTGTAACGATTTTCCCATTCTCGTAGGATTAAGTTAAGCTGTTTGAGCGAGAAAGTAAGATCACGATAGATGTGACGCAGTGCTCGCTTCATTACGCTCCAAAGATTCTCAATGTGGTTAGTAATG
>CANENS010000021.1 GCA_947428935.1 uncultured Candidatus Saccharibacteria bacterium
GGGCGCAGTGATTATGTCTGTATGTCCATCCGGGAAGTGGAGGAAAATTTATGAAATCACCCAAAGACCAGACAAAAGCTAATAAAAATCAGAATGCTAATGTAAACCAGAAGACCAAAGAGCTCAAACAAGAGCCCTATATAGATGGATCATTCGATAAGCCGATGGTCGAACGCGTTGAAGCGGGCATACCGCTTACATTCGAAGTTTTTCCAGATGATAATGATAAAGAACCAACGGTTATCGATCCTCAGTATTTTAATAAAAACTTTGTCGTAGAAGATCAAGGTATCTATAGGATCAGATTAGGAATCCATAGCTGTTCACTGGGGATCGGTGCGATAAGTAAGGGCGACTCTGTAGCGTGCCATATTCCCACTGGAACGGCTGAAGCTCATCGCATTTTGGCTATGTTTTTCATATCAGAAATATACCCAGTCAAATTCTTGGATGCCGTCATCCTGCAGACACGCGAACCTTCCCAGAAGTTCCGGCTGGTTTATGAACAAGGTTCTGCAGTCCTGGAAAGCAATAACCTTTCCCGAGGATTAGCTTTGGACCATGATGTGGCTCGGTTGGAAGATGATAAGTTGATAATCTTCCAACACGGCTTACATAATGAAATTCCATACTATACTGATTTTACTTATGATTTTATTTCTTTCAGAGTACGCGTTGTCTTTGAGAAGGAATGATTGCTGTAACTATCTCAAGGCCCCAGAATTATCCGGGGCCTTGAGATGATAGCTTGCATTTTGATATTCAAGAGGAATATTGTCTTCATGAATATGATCATGGGCTGCGTCAGAGGTGATCCAAAAACTCTTGACGTTTTAGGTAGTTCATAATAACCCTTACATTTGAATCAGGACATTCATCAGCCTACCCCATCTATTACATCTTTTGGATTCACGTCAATGAAATATCTGACATTGATCCGGGCATTATTTTTCGTATTGATGAAGCCTACACTGATATTGTATCCGCCAGCACCTTTTTCTAATTTTTTAGTCTTATTGAATATTCCTATTGCAGCTTTAGAAACAGGCTTCTTGTAAGTTTTTGATCCAGAATCATTGACAGCAGGTTCCGAAGTGGAACTGATAGCCCCCATGTAATAAATCCCATCAATTTTCCAATCCTTCTTGGCTGTAATCTTGATCTTAGGATTTTTTACTGTTGATCTGGTCAGATCTAGCTTTGGAGTCTCAGAAT
Organism: uncultured Candidatus Saccharibacteria bacterium; assembly: GCA_947428935.1. Taxonomy (GTDB): domain Bacteria; phylum Patescibacteriota; class Saccharimonadia; order Saccharimonadales; family Saccharimonadaceae; genus Nanosyncoccus. The sequence goes on from CANENS010000021.1 coordinate 1,216, forward strand.
TTCTATTAGTATATTTAGCAAGGTTAGTATTGCCATTTTTCTCAACTCCCGTAATGGAAACAGATCTTACGGGATTTGTATACTTTTTAACATATACTTTTGTCTTGAATTCTTTCTTGTCGATCTTGAAAGAAACGGTTGCAGTGCCAGGTTTCTCTGCCGTGATACCAATCCAAGTTGAACGTTTTTCTATATCTGTGCCATCAAAAGACAGGAAATTACGTTTAGAACACTTGATGGTGTCTTCCATTTTATCAAGATCATCATAAGAAAATGATTTTCTCAGTCCAGAAATAGCAATATACCCTCCAGCAATCCCTTTAGTGTTCCAGCGGTCAGGTATCAAGTACGTCGTCAGGCTTTTATCCGCTTTCGGGGCCGCCTGTATTTCCGTAGCGGTGCAAGGCACACAGCCAAATACTAAAGCTAAGGTTAATAAGGTTACAGTAAGTTTTCTGGTGAATTTCATTTTGTTCCTCCCTTGTAATAAAAATAAGTTCCATCGAGAATCCAAGTGCATCTTAACTATGAGTACCGACATCAATGTAATATCCCAAAGACAGATGCGCTCCATCTTTTGTATTAACTAAATAAACTTCTACAAAATACCCTCCAGCATCTTTCTTTAATTCCTTAGCCTTATTAAAAATTGGCATTTCAGCCTTGGAAACTGGGCTTTTGTAGTATCTATTTCCGCTTTCTTCATTAGGATTATTTGCAAGTGTCTGGTAATTTAATGAGCTGATCTTCCACCCTTTTTTAGCAGTGACTTTGATCCTGGGATCCTTAACTGTTTTATCTAATTTTAGTTTGTCAAATGAGGATGTTTTATTTAACAAACTGGCCAGATTTGTCTCATCGCCAACCTTGACTCCTGTGATAGAGATAAATTTCGCTGGATTTTTGTATTTCTTTGCATAGATCTTTGTCTGATATTTCTTTTTGTCAATCTTGAAAGAAATAGTTGACGACCCTGGCTTTTTAATAGAAAACATGATAGAAGTGCTCTTACCACCTTTTCCTTCAGTACGCGTGACGTCATTGATCTCTATAATCTTTTTGTTAGAACTTTTGATCGCAGATTTCTTTAATTTATACCACCCATTAATAGTGATACCCGTAACGTAAGGTTTGGTGGAAAGATAATAAGTCGTACTTTTGGGGACTTGTGGAGCCGCTCGTATGTCTTTTGGGACACATGTTGCATATCCTAACGCCAGAGTTAAAGTCAAAAAAGTTACGATAAATTTTTTAGTGAGTTTCATCTAGTACCTCCTTTAAGGGAAATGTTTATAATGTTACTTTTTCAAGTTACTAACTGATTATAATGTGTTGATATTCCTGGGAGTCAGTTCCTTCATATAATATTTTTTCCATTTTATGGATGAATAGTGTTTTTTATAGTACTTATTGTATCTTGCTTTACTTACGGATTTTCCTCCGTAGCCATACTTATTAGCATTTATGATGTGTCTCCATTCAAGACAAATAAATTCCTCTTTTAGTCGATTGTTTTTACATCGATATCTAATTGAGTCCAGATAGCCGTACGCATTATTAATGAGTACGGTTTCACCTTTGATAGTTTTTAATTTTTTGTTATATTCAAAACAAGCACATCCTGAACGATGTAAAAAACTGCCTATTCGTTTCACTTTTCCTTTTTTTATCGTATATACATAGAATGAGCTATTACCCCATCCGCCAACTTCTCCCCGAGTCAAAACTAGCTCTCGGGCTCCTTTTCCATCAAGGTTGATAAGGTAAAACCCTCTTTTACCTCCGTTCCCGGAATACGGCTTTTTATATTCTTTCCTCAGAAATTTTTGATAAATGAGTTTCTCGTTGGTTTTTGCCTCGACAGAATCAAAATTACAGATCGTTACAATCGTAAACAATGCGATCAACAGGAATAATGATCTACTTACTTTTGTGATGCTTTTCATTTTCTCCCCCTCTTTTTACGATAATCACGATGACACCCAATCCACCCAGCGATAAAAGCATGATTTTCCGCAAAACGTGTGTTGTCTGTGTATGGGGCGGATCTGCATCATCGGCTTTAGGAATATCATCTGCATCTATTTTCCAAACATAGGTGTTTGAGCTGGCGACGGTTGTTATGCTTTTGTCTGCTTCAGCTACATTTTCGCTTACTTTTTCCAAACGAGCTGTTTCTATACGGTCTTTTACTCTAAAAACCACAGTACTAACAGTAAACACAATTACAAAAATTAACAGATATCCTGCTACGCTCCGGAATTTTTGTATCCGGTGATGATGATTTTGCATATGTCGATGTCCTAACGCTAATTATTTTTTACTGAATAGCCCCTTGGATTCACACAGCTATTCAAGGACTCTAACCACAGTAAAACATGGCTTAGAAAGCCTATAAATACAAGAATGTAACACATTGGTTATAATGATACCTATCTTAACATCAGAAGCATTAAGATACAAGTATTTTTAGTAAAAATTGGCAACAAAATTGTAAAAATATAGCAAATATGTCATATTGCAAGTGCTAACGCCAAATTCTATATTGACTCTAAGATACAAGTTGCTGCCAGAATGTAACATGCTAACCAGAACGTTACTAACCCTCTCAGCTTCAAGATAGGATATACTATTTTCTATCATCAGCCGAGGGGGTTTATCACATTATGGCTGCAACCGAACCGATTAGAAACAAGCATCAGCTCAAAGCACTCGCAAAGTATTATCTAGACCATGGCCAGCTTAGAAACTACACCATGATTATTATGGGTGTGCATACAGTGTTGAGGATTAGTGATTTACTGCGCCTTAAATGGTCGGATGTCTATGACGAAGAAAAAGGCGTATTCCTGGAGCATATTACAGTTTCTGAGCAAAAGACTGGTAAGAGCCGAACGATAGCTCTTAATCAGCAGGTTCTGGGAGCCTTGCGCCTTTATCTACCAAAGCGTCGAGGGGAGTTCATCTTTGCGAGCAATCGTAAAAACGAGGATAAAGCTATCAGCCGGGTGCAGGCGTGGCGGATTATCCGCAGTGCCACTAAGGCTCTGGGTATCAAGGGGAAGATTTCTTGTCATAGCCTCCGCAAGACGTGGGGATACCATGCCTGCAGAAGCGGACAAGTGCTACCAGTAGTAGTGATGACTGTCTATAATCATAGCAATTTCGAGACCACCAAGCGATATCTCGGTATTGCACAGGATGATCTTGACAGGGCGTATCTGGAGATGGAGTTGTTTTAGAACGCTGTGTTAAAATTTCCTAAATCAACCCCTTCCGGATTTTTATAACCTATTTGAGCTTAATTTTTACTGTCGCCTTCTTTCCACTCCCATCGGTTGCGGTGGCAGTGATTTTGACTGTTTTACCTTTTCCGGCTTTCTTGGTGGTGACTTTACCTTTGTTATTTACTTTGGCATATTTGGTGTTACTGCTTGACCATTTCAGAGTTTTGTTCGCGCCTTTGGTGGCTTTAGCTTTAGCTCTCAGCTTGATGGACTTACCAGCTTTAATGGTGCGGATCTTCTTGCCAGAGATTGCAACTTTCTTTACGACGCCTTTCATACACCGAAGTTTGTAGCTGGCCCTTATACCGCTTCCGTCTTTTGCTGTAGCAGTAATTGTGACCGTTTTCCCGCCTGCCGTTTTTTTGATGGTTACAATACCCTTACTATTTACAGTGGCATATTTAATGTTACTGGATTTCCAAGTGACAGCTTTATTTGTGGCGTTAGCTGGAAGCACGACTATTTTAAGTTTAAGTTTCTTTCCTGCAACTACCTTTTTACTTGAACCTATGATTTTGAGCTTCTTCACCATAACGCCATTTCCGATATTTCCGCCGGGTGTAGGGGTGTTTGTTGGCGTTGGAGTGATGGATGGCGTCACAATCGGTGTTGGTGACACCGCAGGTGTTTCCGTGCCAACACTCGGGGTTGCTGTTGGCGTTTCCGTTGCAGAGGGTGGCGTTACAACCGGAGTCTCATCTCCGCCGGGTGTTACTGTTGGCGTAGTGGTGGGCGTTACTGCTGGTGTTCCCGTGACAGAAGGTTCTGTTCCTGGTACGGAAGGTACTCCCGGCGAAGACGGCGAACCCGTCACCGACGGAGTGCCCGATACTGATGGAGAAGGGGTTATACTTTCCGCGCCAATCGGTACTTCTGTACCTTTACCATCAGTTAACACTTCTTTTTCAGGTTTTCCTTCATCATCAAGGACAAGCAATTTAACATCTTGGATGTCGATCTTGTCTTCATCTTTGATATCTTCATCATTATCATCCCAGACACTGACCTGACTGGTCATTACTTTACCGTTGGTGAGAGCTACGTTTTCAAACACTTTCTCCTTAAAAGTACCATCTGGCTCAGGGTCAAGATTTCGTACGAAATATTTCATCATTCCATCATCAGTAGCTTTGAACTTAAGAATATAATCTTCAGTGCCCAATAAATGAATGTATTTCTTGTCACCATATACACTGATATATACACTATTGGACTTGATATCGTCTATCACATTATTGGTTACGCTTCCGACCAGAGAACCGCTAGAAGTGTAGACTTCTATATCTACAGGACAAAATCCCCCAATAAGACGGGTGCGCCCTCCAATCTTCGGTTTTTCCTCCTCTTGTTTTTTGATGGAATCATTTATGATCTTAGTAGTTTCTTCTCGCCCTTTATAACTGTCAGTTGTTTTTTCTGACCGTAGATATCCTAAATATAATCCCTGTAGATGGTATTTAGCCAGACGCCCGTTCTTCCCCAGAATATGAGGAGTAAGTTTTCTCTCAAAACTCTTATAGTCATTCCAATCATCCGCATACCAATAGCTCTTGCCGTACTTATCCCAATAAGAATTCCTATCCCAGTCAGGATTATAGTCATATCCTGACTCTTGATACATATAATTAGGGATCCAACTTACCGAGTCATTCGCATTATTGATATTATAGATACACTTATATTTATCAGCTGTATCTTTAGTAATCATAGCTACATCTGGACAAGCGAATGTATAGGCATAGATATTGTTTTGATGGATTTCTTCCTTAACTAGCCTTGCCGCCATGATATTTGCGGCCGCTGCGCCACGGCTATGCCCTGTGATGACAAATCTAAGACTATTGTCCTTCAAATCCAGCCCTCTTTGTTGCAAGAACCCAACCACACCGTTATATAGGACATCTGCCGCATCATGAAATCCTTGATGATAGTTTTTGTTTATTCCTATATGAAGATTATCAGCTATCTCTACTATATTCGCTGTTCCTCTGGCAATGACTAATACTAAAGTTTCTTCACCGATTTTTTTTGTCCCAACCCCATATGTAAGAAGATTGTCACCAACTCGTATTTGAGCATCAAACCCAAGGTTTTGATAAGTCAGCTCTGTACACCATGCACTATGTATAGAATTACACATTGCGATTGCCATGTGCGCTAACTGGGGATTGTACTTACTTGAATCCTTATTTTGTCCCTCGTCATCTTTCAGGCAATCCTCCAAAGAACAATCAAAGACTTCCTGAGCTTTATCCTTATCGTTCATATAGGCGATTGCATATTGTTGCTTCCTGTCTTCCGGTTTACTATTAAAGTGAAGTTTAGCAGTATGTGGAGAGCCAGCGGAATGTGTTATAACAAAGCCATCATTAAAAGTATTTGTTGCGATGTAATTATCTAATGATTTCCAGCTGATCGGCCCTCCTTCATAATAGATATCCTTTAGATTAACACAGTAATCAAACACACCTATAGCAATACTCGTAACATCACCTGGAATGAATATACTTGGCAAGTTCGAGCATGAGCTGAATGCTCTTGCACTAATGCTAATCATACTATTTGGGATATTGATATTTGTTAAGCGATCACAATGACAAAAAGCACTATCGTCAATGATGGTTACCCCCTCAGAAATATCTACATTTACTAGATTGTCACAATTATAGAATGTATGCTTTTCTATTTTAGTGACACTCCCTGGAATATCAATATCTGTTAAGCCGTAGCAATATTCAAATGCATAGCTTCCAATTCTGGATATGCTGTTGGGCAAATCTATATTAGATAGTTTATGGCAAAAGCCAAATGCGCTCGCCCCGATGCTAATTATGCTATTTGACATTTTGACATTTGTTAATCGAGAGCAACTAGCGAAAGCAGAGTTTTCAATAGTAATGACGCTATCTGGTATATTTAAATCAATCAAATTCTTGCATCCGCTAAAAGCGCCTAAGCCGATTTTGGTTACTGTGTTGGAGATATTTACATTAGTAGATACAAATAAATCTGAGCCGTAGCTAGTAAACGCCTGCTTGCCTATATTGGTTACCCCTTCGCCTATGGTTATGTTTCTGATATTGTTGTGCCACGCATGCCAAGGAGCATTATATGAACCATCATAATCCTCCATCTCGCCCGTACCACTAATAATTAATGTATTGTAGAGTCCATCTGATTCCAATCTCCACTTAACATTATCACCGCCGTCTTTTCCGCAATTGCCGCTCATTGTTCCATTCGATGCTTTTGGTTCAAGCGAGTCATATTCGTTAGGTGCAACGTCAACTTTGTTCAAAGCATTTTCAGAAACATCAATAACACCAGGGTTTTCTGTTTTGTCAGTATTGTTGTAGGTGTTACTTTTTTCTTCTGGGACAGTAGGTGTTTCTTCAACTGTTCCGCTTACCGCTTCGGCTTCAACGGTGTTTTCGTCCACTACATCCACTGCATCATCCGCCCCCTCGCTCATTGTTACATTAGCAGATTCTGTTTGATCTTCCGCCGCCCATAGCGATGTAGCAGGAAAAGCGGTCAATATCATACATAGCGCCAACATGAATGATAATATCCGCTTTCTCGGCATCTTCTTTTTCTCTTGGCTCATAAGCCCCTCCTTTTTAATGTGCTGGAGCCTTATCAGACTCCTGGTTGATAGTAAAAACACGGCTTTTTAGCCGCTAAGTATAAGAATGTAACATAATAACAATTCTGATTCATATATTAACATTGAAAACCTCTTGGTTCAAGGAGTTTTGATAAAATTTTGCTAAAATAGATGGTTCGAGCTGAAGAAAACGGCTCGTTAGTCGTTTATAAACCGTAAAAGGAGCTTTTCTCGCGTAATCTTTGCAGATACATAACTTCCGGATGTAACATACTTGTTAATATGTTACTAACATTAATAATCCCCCTTGGTTCTTTAATGAGATATACTAACTATCAGCAAAGAACTGAGGGGGTATTTTATATCATGGCAGCAACCGAACCGATCAGAGACAAGAAACAACTGAAAGAGCTCGCAAAGTATTATCTGGAACGTGGACAATTACGAAATTATCTTTTGATTATCATGGGGACCTATACGGCGCTGCGCATTAGCGATCTGTTACGCCTTCGATGGTCGGATGTCTATGATGCGGAGAGAAAGACATTTCTAGAACATATCACTATCACAGAAAAGAAAACTGGAAAGACTAAGACCATCGCGCTCAATAAGCAGATCCTGGGCGCACTGCGCCTCTGTCTGCCGCACCGCCGCGGTGAGTTTATTTTTGCGAGCAACCGTAAAACCCGGAAAGCGATCAGCCGGGTGCAAGCCTGGCGCATCATCCACGCGGCGGTGGTAGCAGTCGGTATCAAAGGGAAAGTTTCTTGTCATAGTTTACGAAAAACCTGGGGATATCACGCCTGGAAAGATAGAAAAATATCACCTGTCATAATTATGGCAATCTACAATCATAGTAATTTTGAAGTTACAAAGCGGTATTTGGGGGTGGAGCAGGATGATTTAGATGAAGCGTATCTTAAAATGGAATTGTTTTGACTTGCTAAAAATTTGATAAAATTAGTGTTTCGACATAAACTTTTTACGTATTACAGAATCATATTTGCTAAATATTTATTTTCTTTATAGATTCTCATCTCCTTAAATTAGTTCTGGCTAACTTATTACGTGATTAACCGTGTAAAACGAGTAAATTCAGTTTTCCTCACTAACAACATAATATCCCTATCGTGTAAAATCGTGGTGCATCCCTATTTGCTTGCATCATCAGTGACGTCAAGACATAGCTAGACAGTAATAATGTATGGAATAAGCATAATCAAAAAATGATATTGACTTTTTAGCATAAGTGTGCTAGAATAGAGGTAAGCTGCTCGATCGGCTAGATCTGTAGTTATGATCTTGCAATAAAAAGAGCCTAAAAATACCAAACCTAAATCCAAAAATTATACATGCTCAATCGGCACCAAGAAATCTGTCACACCATTATGATAGTGCTCAAGATCGATTTTTTCCGCAAAACGATAATTACAATCCGGCCAAAACCGCTCATAAAAATAATGTGACGATGACTGAATATCAGCCGCCTCTTGCGACGGGACTAAAAACTTCAAAAACCGCGCACCCGAAAGCGTAAAATGTTGCAAAGACACTCTTTCTTTCGTATCCTTCAGTATTTTATCCGCTTCCCAAAGCACCCAATAGCGATAATGAGATAAATTCTCGCGCCCCGCCCGATAGTGCAAAATACCATAATCGGGATGAGCCAACGACGGATAATGCTGCGCGATATCTCGAAACAGCTGCGGCGCATCTTTGTCAATCCTTGCGTTATCGGTATCAACGAATAGACCATATAAATTAAGTCGATTCCGCTCAACAATTTCATAACTACAGGGTTTATAACAAGTTGCTGGGCTATCTAAAATGATCTTCGCGAAAAAACACAACTTGTGCGGTTCGCGCCTTGCTTCGCTCGGCAAAATTCCATGAAAATTCAAAAAGGCGCGCGAAAAAGCTGCCGCCGAAGTATACTGGTACTTGTTCGCCAAATCGATCACCCGCTGATTAGTCTGCAACAGATCCCTCGCCGCCAGAGTCAAACGCCGCTTGCGCAAATACTCAGCGAAAGTGTTTTGGGTCAAAGCCGAAAACAGCACTCGAAACACTTCAACCGACATACCGACCAGCCTTGCAACTTCATTAATTTTTAATTGGTCCTCAAGATGCTGCTCAATATAATCAATCGCTAGATTAATTTGTCGATACGGATCTTTCATAGACATCTACTTATTAAAATCAGAATAACCGGACAAAGGAGCGTAATTCCCTAATTCTAACAGTGCCGATCGCGAACGCCCTGCCGCATTATCAAGCTGCCCTGGTGACGCCTCTACCTCCGCACCAGCCGCATCGTAACCAAAAACTCCCAGAATTTCTGTATTGACTACACCTAAATATTTGGTTTTTGAAGCAAGCAAAATCCGTTCCGCTTTCTCTACTGCAGCGGTAGGCGAATCTCGATGCGCAAAATATTCACTCACTCCAATCAAAACCGTAGGCAAAATCAAACATTCCGCCACATGATAAAGCAAATGTAAACCCACCAAAAACACCCCCAATTTACCGAGTTTGCGCGCTTTCAGCTTTTTACAATGTTTCTCGAAACCGCAACGACAAGAATGCTTCATAATCACATTATATTATAGATCGGACACAGAGCCAACTTACTGCATACCGGAAAAAGTCCAATTGATCAAAGCTCCAATCAAAGCGGCCGCTCCAACCGACAACGCCCACATAATAATTCCAATCACCTCCGAAACCGTACGACGAAACTTATGCTTATCAAAATCATTCATGGCTGCGTTCAACTCTTCTCGAGTCTCCGCATCCTCACGCAAACTCTTCCGAAAAACGTCCTGAACCGCTTCCACCACTGGACGCTGCGTCACCAAGCACTTCACCATCGTCCGGCCGCACTGCTCATTAGTACTAATCTTTTTTTCCAGCTGGCCTATTCTGCGCACTAACTCTTCGTTCTGTTGCTCAAGCTGCTCGACCTTTGTGCGCAGCCCAAGCTCTTCTTTGCTCACCTCTTGAACCTCCAGATAACTTTGTTTATGCCTTGCCCAAGAGCACTGAGAATTCCCTTTTTACAGCTCAAGCGACTTCTACCGCCACACAAAAAACAACTCCAAAGCCTTACTCGCCCAAACTGTGTATATACTCATTATAGCACACATCTTTCAAATTCCCACCCCTTTCTAAAGTATTTTTTGAGAGACATTTTTCTAAAAAATCCCTACATTCATCAAAATAACCCGGCCAAAACCGTCGAGTCGCCACCAATCCCCAGTCAATCCTTTCTAGCTTACTGTTCATGATTTCCTAGAACAAAATTCGTAGCCCCATTCAAAACAGCTTCCACCTGCGCACAAAGCTTCGGCAAAAAAACTCCTCCCGCTATGTCAACCTATTGCATGTACCGCCCAAAAATACCGTTATTTTTCCTGTAGCACTCACCCTCATTTCTCCTTAAATCTAAAACATCAAAAAAAACAATGGTCGAGTAGTTAAAAGTCAATAGGGGGTTCCCACTTTTAGTCAAAAGTACAAAAATGCAATTAAAAAAGGCTGCTCGCAGCGGGAACCTCAGCATTAGTTCCAGTCGCTTTTGGGATCTTGCTATTGCTGGTTATGCTTGGACATCGCACACACATTTCACTGACGCTAATCGAGCATACAACCTCGACTTCAATAAAACCGCTGTCAATACTTCTTATGATTCCCGCAATCGCTGGACTGGCTTCCCCCTCCGCTGCCTAGCTAGACAGCAATAATAAAACATAAACAAAAAACCGGATTTGACTTTTTAGCATAAGTGTGATAGGATAGAGAGTAAGCTGCTCGATCGGCTAGATCTGTAGTTGTCTCCTAACCGTATTTTATTAAAATCAGAAGCTACACATCACCGATTTCAAGCAATTCAGCACGATACTCTTCAAAATTGACATAAAGATACGCCAGATCTTCAACCAAAATCGAATCCAACTTCCTCCGCGCTGCATCAGTGTAAGCCATAAAAAGCCGCACAACCAAAATCGGCAATACTACCACCAAAGATAGTTCAAAAGTAGCTCGCAAAACCGTAAACAATTTCTCATTATCGATCACGCCAGTGCTCTCATCGTAAACAATAATAATTAATGAGGCCAGCGCCACAATCGCCGACAGCACCCATTCCAAAAGACTCGGCCGAGTCAAAACCGGCCGCCGGCGCTCAAAATAATCAATCGCCAGTTTCAAATCATTCTTCTCCGTCAAGCCGTGCTCATGCAAATCAATCAAGAGATTACCGATCCGTACCTGATCATCCTCAAAAAAATAAGTACGTAATTTTGCGCAAGGCGAAAGATCCGGCCTCGAGCCCAGAATTTCATGAATATCGTTGACTAAGAAATAAATCGCAAACCCCAACAAAATCGCCGCCGACAGAGTATAAACTACCCAATTCTGAAAACCCAAACCATAAACTAAAACTACCGTCAAAACAATTATGACCAAAGCCTTCGGCCAATAGTAAACTGAAAAACGTCTTTCACGTAACCCCTTCCGATAAGCCCGTTCAATCTCCGTAAACATTATCCCACCTGCGCTATATTAGTCCAATTCTACCAATTCGTAATCACGCGAACCCAATCCAATTTGCTCCGCATAAGGCAAAATCTCGAGCCCTTGCTGTCGCTCTACTCGCTTCTGGAAATACTTCTTACCCGGATCATCCGATTGCCAGATCAAATCAATACATGCTTGATCGAGAGCTACCGGATCCAGCGATCCCGCAATGCCAATATCTGCCATACAAGGCGCTTCCGGATTCGCAGAACAATCGCAATCCACCGACAAATTATTAATCACATTAATATAGACAACTGGACGTTGCTGCTCCGCCATGTAATCCGCTACTGCTTTCGCCGACTCTGCCATCGATTCTAGGAAGTCCATCTGTGGCGCCAACACTTCCTTCATATTTGCCGGCGAATCAAAAGCATGTAGAAATTTCTCAAGATCGCGACTCTTCCCCGCTGTATGTATATAGGTCTTCCCTACCGCCGAGGCGATCCCAATCGATTGATTCTTGATCGCACCGCCAAAACCGCCCATCGGATGACCTTTGAAGTGAGCTAAATTTAGCATTGAATCATAATCCGCAAAATTCTTCCCGACAATGTCCACCTCTAGATGTTTGCCGTTCTTCACTGGGATTTCCATCTCACCCTCAGCGTCCATAATATCAACCTTAGCGATCTCCGCAAAGCCATGCTGTTTCGCCGTTTCGAGATGCTCCTGAGTGCCATTGCGCGCCCCTTGATATGCGGTGTTACACTCCACGATCTTACCGCCCAATTTTTTCACCAATTTTTCAATTAAAACCGGTTTCAGATAATTCGTATTCCCCGCTTCCCCCGTCGAAAGTTTAATCGCAACTTTACCGGTGAGTGGCAGACCCACCGCCTCATAAATTCTCACTAAACTCTCTGGAGTAACCTCCTTAGTGAAACAAACTTTACTCTTTTTCTCGCTCATTTTCCTCCTTTTTTGCAACTTTGCCGTCGCTAATTCCTTTGCAATACATTATATACAGTTTATCACTTTCTCAAACTTTTGATAGTTCTTTTCGCTATCAAAACTCTCCTCACTCCTGATCAGTCGAACCAAATCCACCCCGTCGCGCTCCTTCTAACGGTGTGTCGTCATCGGCTAAAGCAAACTTCTGGAAAATCGCCTGCGCGATCCGATCGCCTTTTTTAATCATCAAATCGTGATCCGAAACATTAAATACCACGATCTGAAAATGCCCGTCATTAGTCGGATTACCGTAATAATCCGTGTCAATGATCCCTACACCGTTGCCCAGCACAATGCCTTTTTTCGCTCCAGAGCTACGATTATATAGCGCCAAAAATTCATCCGGTTGGCAATACACCTTCAAACCGGTTGGGATCAGGGTCGGCTCCTGACCCAGCCGAAATCGCGGCACAGTCACATCTTCCGCCGCCTCCAAATCGTAACCCGCTGACCCGCCCGTACTCCGCCGCGGCAAAGCAATGCCACGATCCTCCCAACCCTTCGCTACCTCAAAACCTCGCACTCTCATAGCGCAATTATAGCATGAATTTTAACTTCTTGCCCACTTTTTTATTTCGCAGCGGGGCCATTAGTGACGACCATATAGGGAGTTCTGGCATTAGCGGCTT
>CANENS010000022.1 GCA_947428935.1 uncultured Candidatus Saccharibacteria bacterium
GCTAGACTATTTTTGTAGTCGCGCGTTAGGCGCATGACATTTATTACTGTCTAGCTAGGCAGCGGAGGGGGAAGCCGTACCAGCGATCGCTATTGCCGGACGGGCCGACGCCGGCTGTGCTGAAATTGAGGTTGTGTGCATAATTAATGCTAGAAGATTTAGCCCGGGATGACCAATCATAGCCGACGGCGCCAGAGTTTCTCAGACAACCAATATCAATATAAATACTCCCGCTGCGAACAGCGCTTTGTGGAAGCTAGACCATAGAATATAAATAATTCTTGATTATTGTAACGGCCCCCTCTTATCTCTAATTATCCTATATTTCTGGCATTTTACTTCGCAAACCCAAAAATACATTTAATCGTCTCTTTAGTATAACGTCATAATCCAAAAGTATACTTTTTAAGCTAAGTAGTAAGATTCCAAACTCGGGGAGTATATTTTTAATCTTCGTGAGTAAACTTTGTAATAGTTTGAGTATATTTGCTCTAGTCTTGAGTAAACCAATTTTCTAGTGATTTTGGCTGGCTTTCCCAGAGGTGAATTACGAAAATATATTTTAGTATACTTTTTCATTACAAAAGTATACTTTTTTGAACCCTGAATGAGCATTTTTGACACAAAAGTATAATCTTTGGAACTTAGGGCAGTGTCAAAGGCTAGGAATAACAGTTTAGGGACTCGTGCAGAATAGGATTACAAAGGCGAAAACGTATTTATTAATCGTTGATGCAAAGCCCGAAAAACAAAATATATTTACTAGAATTTTGAGGAAGAATAAAGCGTCTTTTTAGGCAACAAGAAGCTTTCACAAAAATGCAGAATGCGAACGCGAGGCACTGCTGACCTCGTTTCACTCGGTCAGATCTCGACAACTCCAATAATATTCAGTCCGATAATCCTCCGGGCCGTAGGGAGCATAAGGATAATAACGCACTCCGGTCGAGTTGGTGTCGCAAACGTAGTATTGATTAGAAAAAGCTGTTGATGATTTAGCAAACTTAGCATCGTCAAAAGATAATAACTGACGTAAGTAGGTGGTCGGTATACCAGATTCTTGGTAAACTTCGAGCGACTCCGCGGAATCATCCTTGGTCAAACGTGGGTAAAGATAAGAAATATAATAATCTTTTACGATGGCATTCATTTCTTTTTCGACCGTTTTCCAGGGATCGAAGTTAAGACCCACAACTGCTGCAATTACAATCGCGACGCCAGAAACGCCAATAATGCCCAAAACCATCAGCTCATACCAACTTAATTTAGGCTTGAGCCGCGGCTCATGATTCTGTGAAGCGCCAGCGGCACTCTTTTGCGCTAAAGAAGAGCCCGAGGTTCGCCGTGTTGTTTTTGTAGTTTGCTTTTGTGCGTGGACAGCCTGCTTGGTATCATCGCAGCGCGAACTAACTCCGGCGGGCGAAACTTGCGTAAGCTTAGCCTTTAGTCTCTCGGCCTTTTTAAGCTGGGTTTTTGCGGTATTCTTGATTTTTTTAGATGTCTTTTGGATCTGATTCTGCTTCTGCATTTCTTCCGGCCGACCAAGACACTTCCGGTTTTTCACGCCAAAAGTAATCGATTTGCGTCGTTGCGAGCGTCTAGCCTTCTCCATACCATTCATTTTAGCATAAAAAGTATTAAAATAGCAAAAAACGCCGTGGGTAAAATTCTTAAACTGGATTTTTCATGTTATAATCGAAGAATGAGTAAGATTTTTAAACGTACGAAGATTTTGGCCACAATTGGCCCGGCGGTGGATAGCGCAGAGAAAATTGAAGAAATCATTATGGCAGGCGTCAATGGCTGCCGGCTGAATTTTTCGCACGGTACTTACGAGAAGATGGATCAGTTCATTGAGTGGATCCGGGCGGCAGCACAGAAAAAGGGTCGCGCGATCACTATCCTGCAGGATTTGCAGGGGCCGAAAATTCGCCTCGGCCAGATTCAAAATAATCACCACGATATCAAGACGGGCGATGAAATCATTCTGGATTTCGCAGTGAAGGAGCACGATGGCAGTTTGACTTTTCCAGTACAATATAACCTCGCGGAAAAGGTTAAAGTTGGCGAGCCGATTTATATTTTTGACGGGAAGATCCGCGCTCACGTATCCGAAATAATTTCGGATTCCGCAATTAAGGTAATTGCGGAGAATGATGGCTTCGTTATGAGCAATAAGGGCTTGAATTTGCCGGATACTGACTTTGCGGGCGATATCTTGACGCCGAAAGATTTGGCGGATATTGAGTGGGGAATTGATAAAGATTTTGATTATGTTGCGCTTTCGTTCGTCCAGAGCGCAGACGATATTCATTTTTTGCGCGCTTTACTGCAAGAGAAAGGTTCTAATGCGAAAATCATCGCGAAGATCGAAACCAAAAAGGCAATTGAGAGCGACGAGCACCTCGAGGAGATCGTCCAGGCTAGCGATGCAATTATGATTGCACGCGGCGATATGGCGTATGAGGCGGGCGCCGAAGTGGTCCCGGTAGTGCAGCGGAAGTTAGTGAACTTTTGCCGTAAATATTCCAAGCTGAGCATTGTAGCGACGCAAACCATGGGTTCGATGGTGGACAGCCCGATCCCAACGCGCGCTGAGGTAAGCGATGTGGCGAACGCCGTGATCCAGGGCGCAGATGTGGTCATGCTGTCGGATGAGACTACCAACGGTAAATATCCGCTCGAAACCGTTAGAGAACTGAAAAAGATTATTCTCTATACACAGAACCATTGTGAAGTTATGCCGATTGAGGGCGATCCGCATAGTAGTAATCCGAGCTACGATGCGCTTTCGGAAGCAGCCGCGCGGCTGGCGGAACAGCTGGGCGCTGATACGATTGTCTGCCAAACCGCTTCTGGCGCTACGGCCTGTGCGATAGCTGCACAGCGCCCGAATTTGCCGATTTTGGCGGTTACCAGTGACCGGCGGGTGGCGAATCAGTTAGCATTGAACTACGCCACTTCTGCTTTCGTGCGTCCTTATTCGCCGGATTATGGCATTGATCTGGCGCGCGAGCTGAAGGCTGCGGGTTATCTACGAGTGCCGGAAGGGCGTGATAAACTTTCTGTGGTGGTGGTTTCGGGCGACCGCGGTGTAGCGAGCACCGATACGATTAAGGTACGCGAGATTTAGACGATTAGAGCTGCAAATTTTGCTGGAAGGTACCACTTCCAGTCATGGTTTACGGAAAAAAGCGGTCCTAATGCGGACCGCTTGGTAAAGTGTTGGTGGCTTTCGCGAGCTTACGCTACGAGCACGTTTACTCATACCCGAATTCGCATCCAGAATCGGGATCTTCCCAGTCTTCATAGTCTGTTTCTTCTTCGCATTTGTAGCGCCCGGAACAGTCCGCGCTGTTCTCTTTGCTTCTGATAATTTGGTAAAATTCGCATAACAGCAAAATGAGCCGAACAACGCTAAAAACAAAAAGCAAAAATTCTAATAGATGGGCTATCCGGCTTTTGGAGCCGCTTGTTTTTGTGTGCACTCACCACACCTCCTTATTCTAAGCTACTATCGGCCATACTGACCGGTTATCGAGTTTATAGCAATCGAAAGGTTCACGATTACTGCCACATTATATCATATTCTAGCTTGATCACCAATAGAACTCACCTTCTAACTTACTAATTAGGCTCGGATACATGACTTTAATCCTTATTGCACTTACTATACTATTACTGTCTAGCTAGGCAGCGGAGGGAGAAGCCGCTTGATCGATCGAGAAAAACATGAGCCGGGTAAACGTCGGAAGTCGAAAAATCGAGAATATATGTTCTTGTATTGGTATCCGTGGTGGTAGCCGATTGTCCATATCCACCCATACCTACGTAGTATAAGCGACCTTTCTCTGCATTGACCACCCCGCTGCGAACGAACAATAAAGGCCGAATCTTATAAAACCCTGTACAATTTTCGTGAATTCCGGTATGATAGAACCAGCAAAGGGGTAAGTGGAGGTTTTATGTTCGGAAAAAAGACAATTCGGGATATCGAAGTTGAGGGGAAGATTGTATTGGTGCGGGCAGATTATAATGTGCCGCTCGATTCTAAGGGTAACGACGATCAGCGGATGATATCGAGTGATTTCCGGATTCGGGCCGAGCTGCCTACTTTGCGCTACTTATTGGAACATGGAGCGAGGAGGGTTATTATAATTTCGCATCTTGGTCGACCTGATGGCCGCGACGAAAAACTTTCGCTGAGCTTAGTGGCGGAGCGTTTGGCGGAATTATTGCCAGGCGTGCCTGTGGATTTTATTGACGAAACGACCGGCGCCGAGGTTGCCGCGACAGTGGATGATTTGGCGCAGGGCGGGATCTTGTTACTGGAAAATCTACGTTTTGCCGCGGGCGAAAAGACAAATTCTACGGATTTTGCTCGCGAAATCGTTGAGTCAACCGGTGCAGAAATTTTCGTCCAGGACGGCTTCGCGGTAACGCACCGTGCGCATGCTTCGACCGACGCAATCACTAAGCTTTTGCCGGCGGTGGCTGGGCTGCTACTAGAGAAAGAGGTAACGACTTTGACCAAGCTGATGCAAAATCCCGACCGCCCGCTCGCCGTGATGATTGGCGGTGCGAAGGTTGCGGACAAACAACCTCTAATTGAGCGTTTCTCGTCGGTTGCTGATCGAATCTTGGTTGGAGGTAAAATTGCGGCCGACGGTTATGCTACTGATGACCCAAAAGTCTACGTCGCCGAGGATTTTGACGAAGATCAAGCTGGTGCGAAACTGGACATCGGGCCATTCGCGACCGCCAAATTTGTCGATACAGCTAAAATATCGCGTACCGTGCTATGGAATGGTGTTCTGGGTAGAGTTGAAGATCCGGCTTATGCAACCGCTTCAACTTTGTTGGCAGAGACATTAGGAGAAAATTCGGAAATTGAGTCGATCATTTGTGGCGGCGATACGGCGGGCTTCGTCGAGAACTTGCAGGCCGAGCGTCCGGATTTGCACTTTTCGCTGATTTCGACGGGTGGTGGTGCAGCGTTAGCGTTGCTCTCCGGAGAAAAATTACCAGGGCTAGAAAATCTGCTCGGCCATTCGTGAAAAATCATGGTGAAGCACGTTTTTGCAAAATGCCTATGTATGGTTTTGCTGTTCTTTCTATGCATTACTGTCTAGCTAGGCAGCGGAGGGGGAAGCCGTACCAGCGATTGCTGTAGTTGGACGGGTAGACGCCAATGGTGAGCCAATGCCGGGTTTGCGCTGGAGTGAGGCCGAGCAAAAGCTGGTGCAGGTGAAAGATGCGACGGTCGACGAAAAGCGGCTATATTTGGCGCAGATCCTGATTCCGGCGGTCAAAAGAAAATTTATGGCGATCGATCCATCAAAGTTCACTCCGGAGCAACTGGAAGAGATAAAACTTTCGGCTATAGGAAGTGCTTGACCAGTTAGAAACTGAAGTTGTGCAATCTTAAGCCTCCTTGGCCGCAAGGCGAAAAGTAGTTACGATTTCCCCCGATCAATAACGGTCGGGGATTTTTATCTGCCAAGCCTCAGCTAGGTTATAGTTTCGAATTGCTCAAGCTAAGAGCTAGTTTAAAAAATACTCAAATCCCTTGTCTAAATTTTACCCCTGTAGTACAATAGAACTACCAAAAGCGAAAAGGAGGTTTATTATGGCTGGTCAGTTGGATCTGCAGAAGCGTACAGTACAAGGGAAAAAGTTGAAGAAGTTGCGTCAAAAGGGTCAAATTCCGTCAGTGGTTTACGGAAAAGATGAACCGATGATGACCATGTCGGAATACAATTCGACCGAAAAGGCTTTGCTGGAGGCCGGCTATCATTCGCCGATCGAGCTCTTGATCGAGGGGGAGCCACAACTTGCGATTGCTAAGAGTATTAAAGTCGAGCCGGTTTCGCGGCGAATCATTAATGTCGAATTTCAAGCAGTTTCCGCTGACGCTGTGGTGGAGGCGACTGCTCCGATCAAAATTGTTGGCTTCGATCAGTCTCCTGCAGCAAAGGCGCATTTGACGATTTTGCCAGTGCTGGAGGAGGTTAACGTGAAGGCGAAACCGTCGGATCTGCCGCAGGAGCTAATCGCCGATGCGTCAAAATTAACTGACCCCGAAGATAAGATTACGGTCGCCGACCTCCAATTACCCTCTCAAGTCGAACTTGCGGACAAAGAATTGGCGCCTACTACGGTAATTGCAAACGTTTACGAAGCCAAGGTTGCCGAGGGAGAGCCAGAAGCACCCGAAGCCAGCGAAGAATCCGAAGCTGAGACTTCTTCGGACGAAAAGGAAGCTTAAGCTGCATTTTTGAACGTCCTACCCCGCGATCTTTTCTTGGGGTAGGATACATTTTTAAGTAGTGTGCAGTTTGAAAGCAAGCAGGCTGCTGGATTTTGTAGCCTCTCCGGGATGGGCTAATTTGTGGTCCTAGGGCTTGCGGATGATTTGGTTTTTGTACGCAATCGGTATGTTATTTGCGCACAAAAACTATTCTACAGGAATGAAGTTATGGTTAAAGTCTAATCTGCAAGTAACTAGCCTATAAATCGAGCACTCGGATTTTGCCACTACTGCCGCGCGATTCTACTTTAAGATAGCGTAGTGCGTCGACTGCGTTTTCAAGGTGGCGCACCAAAGTAGCTTGTGCTGCGCGTAGGTTCTTCTCCTCGCCTTTCCAGGACATAGCCACTGGTTCGCCAAAAGCTCGTCCAAAAGCAAAAGTAATCGGCCAAGGGAACGGCGACTGCTGTGTAATGGCAGCCAGATTTTTGATCGCCGTGCGTGAATCTTGTCCGCCGCTCAGAATCAAAATCCCGGCTAACCACTTCGGCACCACGTTGCGCAGAATCGCCGCGGTGGCCACGCCTACCTCTTCGGGCGAAGAAGTGGACTCCGCATCTGTTCCGGCGCTGACCATGCTGCATTTCAAAAGCGCGCCGGCTGGGTCCACGTGTCGCTGCTCCAAGCGCTCAAAAAGTTCGCCCAAAATCCGACCAGTCACCTCGGCCGAACGTTGCAAACTATGCTCACTGTCCGCCAGAATATCAACTTCGACAATCGGCACTAAACCAACCAATTGAGCTTCCTTCGCAAAACTGGCCAGCTCTTCGACGTTGCGACGAATTGTGATATAATTCGGCTGGTTCGGTGCAATCCGAAATTCCGCTCTCCATTTCACAAAACGCGCCCCGACGCCATAGAAGTCCACCAACCGCTCATGTAGCCCCTCAAGGCCCAGAGTGTGGGTTTCACCAGTCTCTTCGATTTTAGCCAAACCACGGTCGGCTTTAATGCCGGAAATAATGCCTTTACTGGTCAAATAATCAACGAAATTCTGCTGATTAGCCATTTTTTGATGAGCCATTTCGGGAGTAATGATTACACCAGTAATATATTCTTTTAGCTTTGGCGTGGTCACCAGTAACTCCCGATAAGCCCGACGTTTCTCTGGCGTATTAGCGATCTTATTTTCTTGCAAAACTTTTGCGACTCCTCGCTCACTGCTATCGACTGCCAAAATCCCACGTTTAGAAGTCATAAGTGAACGGGTGATTAGCCGTAAATCCGCACGTTTTGTTAATTCTGCTTTAGCCAATTCTTGCAGTTTTTCCGCGCCGAGTGCCCCGTCTAAGGTAGTATTTTCAGCGTTTAGCCTCGCCCAGAGTAGCGCATCTGCCGCACTACCTCCGGCTAAAATCACTCCCAACACGGTCGCCACAATAGTCGAGTAAACGGTTAGGTGCGTCATCATATCGATCCGATTGAGGCTCCAGCTTTCCTCTGCTTCACCGAGCATAATTTTACGCGGAGTAATGTGACAAACCAGTTGCTTGTGCGGTTCATCTAGTTCAATCTTGTCGACAATTTTCTCCTCGCTATGCATCGGTGGCTCTTCTTCTAAAAATAGCAAATCTGCCATATCCGCCAACTGCTGCGCATGAGGCGGCATGTCCTTCGCCATATGTACGGCCAATTTTGTGCCATCGGCAAACTTCAAAAAGTTTTTGATTTCTTCGACTAACCGCGGCGTAACCGTAGTTGATCGGTCCACCAGTAGCCATTCTGGCGTGCCCTTCGGCATTGACCAATCGGTAGCCCTGCGCGAACTCGGCACAAAATAAGTAATCTGGTCATGATGACAAAAAATATAACGGTATCCAGAAGGATCATTCGACCAGCTAATTTCTCCGGCTTTCACCTCAGTTGCGGAGTTTAAAATCGCCGCCTCGATCCCTAGAGCATGTAAAGTGGCTAGCGAGACTGCCGCGCCACCAAAAGCGCTAGTACGACGAAAGAAAGTGTGCTCAGCACCGTTAAAACCCAGTTCTAACCAGCTAATCCCACGTGCATCGGTCTCAAAATCATTGGAACGGTCATCTAACCGCAGATAGACGTCCTTCAATACGTTGCCGATAATCAAAATCTTGCCCATGCTACCATTATAGCATATAATGGCCGGCCCTAGCGTACTTCAACCCGCACTCGCGGAACATTTTTGCCCGAAAAATGGGTCTTCTTGGTTTTGACGAAAGTGACCACGCCATCCTTCGCTGCGTGAATCGTGAAATTGCGCGACATATAGGTGCCTTCGCCTGGGATCTTGGTGGCGCCAGTTTGACGTACTAGCACTTCACCATTACGCACTTTTTGGCCACCAAAACGCTTGACGCCGAGGCGCTGACCGGCATTATTATGGATATTTTTGGCGGTACCGCCCGCTTTGACATGCGACATATTATTCCTTCCTTAAAACAATTATTTCTCGAGCCACCACTTGTCTCTCACGGTGATAGAGGAGGTCGGCTTGCTCTAAATTCTTAAAACTCTTTACATTATAGCCCAGATTACGAATATCGTCAAGGATATTCAGGCGCTCATAACCTTGATCTGGGCGCAGCCAAGCCGGCACTGCGATCGCCACCGGTGTTTGCGGCTGAATTTGCGCGGCCAAATTGCGCAAAAACCCCAGAATAATCCCTTTACACTCTTGTTTTGTCTCTTTCAGCTTAATCTCTGCCGGCGGCTGCGACATCGGCGGACCGAGGTAAGTCTCGCAGGCGACCAGTCCAATCGGTTGACGCCATTGAAAACTACGAGCATCGCCCTCCCGCACCCAATTTTCCAACCTTTGCACCTCTGTCGCAGAGGCTAAATTTAGCAAATCATCACCCCACTTATTTTTACTATTGACTTTTTCGGCATTCTGTGCTACAATAGAGGTATGGGGTGGCATCTTCGCCGCCACGCTGGACTTTTTGGTGCCTTCATTGTCCTCAAAGTGCCCACTCTCCTCAACCTCTTGAAAACCAGATTTTAATTGTTTTTCTCCGATATTATCGAGCGGATTCTGTCGATTATAGTTAATTTGCTTTTCGCTCAGCCAGCGCAGATTTTGGCGAGTATAGCGAATCATTCGTGCATCGAGATCAGATCCCTGGAGCGAATAACCCATGAGCGCACCCTCTTGCAGAACCACTCCAGTGCCACAAAAAGGATCGAGTAGCACCGAACCCGCTGGGCAATTGCCACAGAGGTTAATCAGAATCTGGGCTAATTTCGGTGGCAACATGCCGACTTTGGCGTCGCGGGCCGGGCGGGTCTGGTCGCGGGCGGTGTAAGCATCAATATCTTGCACGGCAATGACACGGTAAAAAGCTTGGTTATGTTTGATCAGCTCCACCCCGCGACCAGTATAGAGCCGATTATGTAGGGTGGTTGCAGTCGACAAGACAGCCGATTTTTTATTCGGTATCACGCGCACCGCCCGCCCGGCCCGCGCGAGCGCTTTTTTGAGTCGCAATGCTTCTTTCTCGGCCACGAAGGACTTGGCCCCGTGCGAAAAATCCGAAACCCCTAGGGTGATTTTGCCTTTAGCTGGCAGCGAACGCAAAAAATCTAGCGGCGAAATATTAAGCGGTCGCGCTAACTTTAAAGATCCGCCCAGACGCCGGATATCCGGGATAGTACTCCCGTCCTTCGCTCTGAAGCTGGGTGAATTTGGTAAAAGCCGGAAGCTGGCCAAATACGGCGCCACCAGGCGCACATCATCGAACAAACATTCCAGCTCCGCCAGAGAAATTCGCGGTTGACGACCCAAAACCGCCAAAAATTCGCTCTCCGACCTCGCTGTTGGTTTTTCTGTTCCGCTCTTCACTGGATTTAGTTTAGCATAATTTACGCCCCGACGCAAAAAAATAGATCACAAACAATCATTACTGGAATAAAATTACTTCCATTAGGGGATTTTCTGGAAAAATAATGAACGAGGCCAAAAATCACGAAAAGTCGAAAGTATGCTACAATAAAGCATAGGACGGATTGACAGTGGCAGGCCTTGGCTGGGATTGCTACTTTACGGTTTTGATGATACTTCTCGGGCTGGACTTATTTCTGAATTTCTTTTAGTTCAATCTCAAAAAATAAAGATAACCAAGAAAGGAAAACAATGTCTCCAGAGTTCAATAATTCTGATTCAAATCCGGCACCTACTCCGTTTGACGCGAGTACGCCTGCCGCCAACCAAGTTAACCCGGCGCCTACCCCAGAGCCAAACCCGACTCCGGCCCCAAACCCGATAGTCCTGACTGGTAGTCCGAAGAATGCGGTGCCGCCTATGAACGCGTTACCGCAGAAAAAACACACTACTTTGATTCTGGTAATTATTTTGGTTATTTTGGCTTTGATCGGCGCAGGAGTTGGTGTTTTTGCCTTGATTTCGAATATGGATAATGGGGACGATCGGGCAGATCAGACGCAGCAGACGCCGGTTGTGGGCGATAAAACCACGGATACCGAGCCGGAAACTAGCAATGTTGCGGATTCGGAAGTCTCGAGCCAGGCGCCGACGCAGGGCGAGTCGTCTTCTACAGATTATATTTATATTGGTGAGTGGGGGATTAAGATTAAAATCCCGGAAAATTTGAAGCAAGTTTCTTACCTTTTCAGTAATTTTGATAACCGAGAAGCGCTTTACATTAATGGTCTAACGAGTAGCGCGCAATATGTTCCGAGCTTCGCAGATGCATCTCAGCATTCGAGTGGATTGGGCGCGTTAGGACGTCACCACGTCAGCGAGGTGGTGGAAGGCGAAGCTAAAGTTGGTGGGCAGGTAAGTATATCGGATGAAAAAATTAATCCTGGCGAAATCGTGTTTGTTGATGGTGATTATTTCTATACCTACCTCAGCCCGCAAGCGGTTAAGAGCGAGAACGAGCAAGACAGGGCGCTGGAGCTCGAAACGGCGGAGATCATCAAACAGATGTTGCAAAATAATATTTCGAAGTTTTAAGCTGATTTATAGGTAAAAAACTACGATTAAGCGTGTTTTTAGAAATATACGCTTAATCGTAGTTTTGCCTCTGTACGCGGTGGCCTTTTGGGGCTGATAGCGCGAAAATGCCTCAAAGAACCAAAAATATGTTACACTGGAATTATGGATGCGATTTTGGGAGGTTTGAATCCGCCCCAGCGGGAGGCGGTTGAAACTTTGGAGGGGCCGCTTTTGATACTCGCAGGAGCTGGCTCAGGGAAGACTAAGGTACTGACCCATCGCATTGCTAATCTGATCGCACACGGCGTGCGTCCGGAGCAGATCCTAGCGGTGACTTTTACTAATAAGGCGGCTAAAGAGATGCGAGTGCGGCTTTGGCGTTTGCTGGAGGCCGAGCACAAAAATGCCTTGCGGGCGCAGCGGGACCCGCGTTCGGGGTTAGAAGGCCTTAAAATTACCCCTCAGAGCGCGGGAGAGTCTCGAAAAGGCCACTCTGAGCTTGAACCGCCGTATGATGGCTCTTATTCTAAAAATGCGCCAGAATCGGCTCTAGAAGGCTCTAGTGGTAAAAATAATCCGGAGGCGAGGGAATTTTCTGTGTCAGAGCCCCTGGTTGATCCGCCGCGTAATTTTATGCCCTATATGGGGACTTTTCACGGGATTTGCGTGCGGATTTTGCATATTGAGTATCTGGCGGCCGGCGTGGATCGTAATTTTACGATTTATGACTCTGATGATCAGCTGACTTTGGTGCGCCGCATTATGAGCGGTATGGATTTCGCCGGCGACAAGAGTCTTACACCAAAAATGGTGCTTTCGGGGATTAGTAATTATCAAAATTTAGGTCTCAGTCCTTCAGCGGCGCGCAAAGAGGCGATTTATCCCAATCAGCAAAAAACCGCAGAGGTTTACGCGCGTTATGCCGCGGAGAAAGCCGCAGCAAGTGCTCTGGATTTTGACGATTTACTGACCAAAACCGCTGCTCTTTTTGCCGAAAATACTGGCGTACAAGAAAAGTGGCAACAGCGTTTTCGACATATTTTAATCGACGAGTATCAGGACACCAACGCCGTCCAGTATAAACTAATTAAGCTTTTGGTTAATGAGGAGCGTAATATCTGTGTGGTCGGTGACGATTGGCAGTCGATTTACTCTTGGCGCGGGGCGGATTTTACCAATATTCTAAATTTTGAGCGCGATTTTGAGGGTGCGAAGGTGATTAAACTGGAGCAGAATTATCGCAGCACCGGCAATATTCTGGCTGCTTCGCAAAAAATCATCAACCAGAACAAAACTCGAACCGAAAAGACCCTTTTTACAGAGGCAGGTAAGGGTGACCCAGTCACGATTGAAGGGCTTAAGGACGAAGTGGGTGAGGCCGAATACGTCGCACGCCAGATCATGAATTTGCGTAGTATGGACCCACGGCGCAGTTATAGCGATTTCGCGGTGCTTTATCGGACCAATGCTCAATCATATGCTTTTGAGAAGGCATTTATGGCGCTGCGGATTCCTTATAAAATTATTGGCGGGGTGCGCTTTTATGACCGTAAAGAGGTAAAGGACGTGTTAGCGATTTTGAAGTTAGTGGTAAATCCGAACGACCGGGTGAGCCTGGAGCGAGTGGCGAAAAACATCTTGTCTGGAGTCGGCGCGACTTCGTTAGAGAAAATTTTTGGCTTTTTGCGCGAAAATCCGTCGTCGGGCTTGTTGGATCTGCCAACAGCCGCACCGAAGCTGCTCTCGGGTAAGGCTAAGAATTCAGTATTTCGTTTGATTGAATTTCTGCAAAGGTCCCGGCAGGAGATTGGCTTGACTGAGCCCAATGCGGATTCGAGGCAGAGCAATTCGGGAGCGGTAGATGAAACTGGCGAGGGGGTTGCAGGGCATGAACAGTTTGCGCAACTCGATTTGCTGGCGGCTAGTATCAAACCCCTAGCAATTACCGAAGAATCCGGAAAGCGCAATACTTCCAATGTAACAATAAAAATGACGGACAGTCCAGGAAATGATAAAGATGAGAATGATAGCGATAAGGAGTCAATGGGAAAATCGCTGAAAAATGCCGAAAATCTTCAACTTTCAACTGTAGAGCTGGTCGAGAAAATTATTTATCACTTCGACTTTCCGAGCTTATTGCGTAGCGATACGCCGGAAGGGGAAGAGCGTATGAAAAACCTCGAAGTCTTGGCCAGTAATGCTAGTGTTTATGATAGCCTGGAAGAGTTTTTGGCCGACGCCGCCCTGCTTTCCTCTGCTGACGAGTCCAGCGCCAAAAACTCAGTTTCGCTCATGACTTTGCACGCTGCCAAAGGCCTCGAATTCCCAGTGGTTTTCATGGTGGGGCTGGAAGAAGGACTTTTCCCCAGTTCGCGCTCGGATAATTCAGAAGCGGAGTTGGAGGAAGAACGCCGTCTGGCTTATGTTGGCATGACCCGAGCTATGCAGACGTTGTTTTTGACTTTTGCTGGCTCGCGTTATTCCTTCGGCGGCCGCAATTATAATGCACCCTCGCAATTTCTACTTGAGCTCGGTTTCAATCCCTATGGTTCGGTCGATTATGATGATCCGGATAATGAAATGCTTAGTATCGGTGGTGAGCATGGGCAGGACAATGGCTTGACTTTTGGCATTTTAGGTGGCGATCCGGACGGTGAATTTAGTGCTAAGTCGAGTATTGAGTCGGATGGGAATGCCGATTTTGATCCCTTTCCGGAAGACCTACCCGTGTTTGACTACTAGGTATTAATATGACATATATTAACATAATATCTAAACTATGCGCTATCTGGAAAAATAATTTTCTAATTATTCAATAACGCCCCTGGGGCCTTGTTACACAATTCAAGGTAGAACGATAAAAAGAATAGTGTTATGCTTGC
>CANENS010000023.1 GCA_947428935.1 uncultured Candidatus Saccharibacteria bacterium
CGCTGAATTAGCTCTCTATCTTGCTGGCGCATCGCTGAATTAGCTCTCTATCTTGCTGGCGCATCGCTGAATTAGCTCTCTATCTTGAAGATCTAATAATAGCAGAAAATGCTTACGTTTATTATTACCGTCTAGCTAGGCAGCGGAGGGAGAAGCCATGCCAGCGATGGTAGTAGTGGGACGGGTAGACGTCAGATGCATTGAAGGCGAGATAGTATGCATAATGAATATGAGAATTGGTCCGCGTAGACCATCCGAACCCGGCGATGCCGGTCTCATTAAAACGACCGCTATTGATATTAACGTCCCCGCTGCGAACGAAATAAAGGGGCGCTTCGGCGATATTATAGCTCTTCCCGTCCGTTCCAGTGCCAGTCACACTACCGCTATTAATTATGATGTCGGCCTTTTTGAGGACAAAACTGTAAAAATAGTTATAGTTAACAAAAGGAAGCCCGGCCACTTTCTAGACGCTATGCGTCGTAGCTAAAGATGCAGTTTGAACGTAAAACACAGGGACATTTTATCCAGGCTTACGTACCGACTGATTAGTGAAAAATGCTCAAAGTTTTGCTATTTTATAATTTGAATTATGCTATAATGGTGATATGGCGAAAAAAACGTCAAAAACAATTGGGCCAACAGCGATCCAGCCAGAAAAAGATGCCAGAAAAAAAGGTAAAAAAGGTGATGGATCGTCCAGTACAGGGAAAACACGAAAGCGTAAAGTTGCGGATGAAACCAAAAGTGACTCCGTGCGTGGTTCGGTGAAAAAAACGGAACGACCGAAAAAGGATACTGCTCCACTAATCGATCAGGAGGAAATTGTAGAGAATCGGCCGCGCCGACGTCCGATGCCGGCGGTTTTTCGGATCTTGTTTTCAATGATTTTTTTGTATTTAATAGCGTTGTTGATTACTTGGTTTATTGAGTGGCGACAGCTTTCGAATAATGTGGGTGATACTTGGAGTTTTATTGAGAGAAAGCCTGTGATCTTTTGGTATGATAGTCTGGTCATTTACTTTCTACTATTGACGGTTAGCGCTATATTGTGGCGTCCATTCTTGTCGGCTGCGATCATATATTCTGTAGCTGCTGTCATAATGTATGCTAACGAGCAGAAATATATTTACCGCGCGGCGCCGCTTTTGCCGGAGGATTTGGCGATGGCGGGCAACGCTGGAAACTTGATGCAATTTGTCGACGGATGGGAGGTGACGCGCTTGGTACTGGGGATTGTCTTGATTTTAGTGGGCGCATCAATTTTGGAATATAAAGCGAGGAAGTATTTGGGCCGCGATAGCAAAGATTTGCCATTTTGGGAAAAACATTCATTGATCCCGCGCGCAACTTTCTTCTTTCTGTCTTTTACGGCGCTGAGTCTGGCTATGCTTCCGGTAGTTCATCGTGACCGTAAGACTAGGAGTGACCGTATAGAGTTTATGGACGCGGATATTTCGGTTTGGAATCAAACCGAAAATTACCGACGGAATGGTTTTGCGCTCGGTTTTTTATATAATATCGGCGTGGGTGAATTAGATCCGCCCGAAGATTACAACAAAGAGCGTATCCGCGAAATTGCCCTCAAATATCAAAAAGTCAAAAGCGAGCTAGAGACTCGTGAGCAGCCGAATTTGAGTGAAGTGGCTGATAACGTGGTGGTGATTTTGGACGAGACCTTTTATGACCCCTCCTTGCTATCTGATCATTACGCCTATTCGGGTGGTGAGATAACACCGAATTTACACGAGATTTTTCGGCGTTATCCGAGTGGTTATATGTACTCCCCCGAATATGGTGGCGGCACAGCTAACGTCGAGTTCGCAGTCTTTACGGGATTTTCAAATTATTGGGCGAACACTGTGCCTTATGTTAACGCGTTGTCTAAAAACGACGCCATACCAGGAATCGCCAGCTTAGCGAAAGATCAAGGCTTTTCTACGACTGCAATACACTCGTACGATGGTACGATGTATAAACGCAATATCATTTACCAGTTGATGGATTTTGACACTTTTTTGGATCAATCATCTATGCAGCACACTGCGCTTGAAAATGGCAACGGCTACATCAGTGATGCAGAGATTTTCCGAGAAATCCTCGATGCTTTGGAGGATGACCAAGACGATAAACACATGGTTGGGGCGATCACTATGCAGAATCACGGTCCTTATGGTAACGCGCAGTATCCAGAATTACAGTTCCGGCTTAACGAAGAAAAATATAACCAAGCTGCAGTTGAATCCGTTCTCCAGAGCATTCACTACGCTGATCAGTACTTGGGGGATTTTCTACGGGCGATCGATCAGCTTGATGAACGAACCGTAGTGCTGTGGTTCGGCGATCATGCGGCTGGTGTGATTGACGAATATATATATTCCGAGTCGAAAAATGAGCGTGATCTTGCGCATTTGACCCCATATTTTATTTATGCTAATTTTGAAATTGATTCACCATATTCGGTGGAAGAAGTTGTTCAAATGAATTCGCGGTTAGGCTTTGAACTTCCGACCGACGGTATTGATTTACCAGTTGTGAGCCCGAATTGCTTGGCGAATGAAATGTATGATATTCTCGGAGTAAAAAAACCTTCGCTCATGTATTTGCTAGATACGGTATGCGCTCGTACGCCGATCCTGGACAATAGCTATTTTGATGGTAAGTCGCAAACGCCTTATGATGAACTAAGTGATTATGAACTGATTAACTACGATATGATGGGCGGCAAACAATATTGGCTCGATTTTGCCGACGTTGATTAAAAAATGTCATACGAATAAAAATATTTGAACATAAGCATAAATAATCATTCTGGCAGTTTTACGGATAAGGTTGCTATTGATTTTGTTTATTCCTGAATATCTGTATAATTTTGAAGCTAATCTATTTTGCTTCAAATACATTTACAGTTGTATTATAGAGTGTTAATTTTTGGACAAAAGCAAGCATCCCCGAACTGAGTCTTTCTGACATACATAAGAATTCGTGATAATATGTCTCGTCTAATTGCTAAGTACTTTTGGAACTATGGAGCTTGACTCCTTGGCTAAGATTTTTCGATCCTTCAGGTGAGAAAAATCTTACCATCAGTTCCAAAAGACTTGGTTATTAGACCCAACCGTACGGTCATAATGTTTATTTATGTTTATGTTTATGTTTGAAACACACATTATTACTGTCTAGCTAGGCAGCGGAGGGGGAAGGCGTACCAGCGATTGTCGTTGCTGGACGGGCGGACGTCAGATGCATTGAAGGCGAGGAGGTGCGCATAACGAACATCAGAAGAACGAGCCCTTGACGACTGCCCGTAACCATTGATGCCAGAGGCCCCCAAATGACCAACGTTGATATTGACTTCCCCGCTGCGAACGAAATAAAGGGGCGCTTAGGCAATATTATAGCTCTTCCCGTCCGTTCCAGTGCCAGTCACACTACCGCTATTAATTCCCGTAGCAATGCCATATGGAGCAAGCAGTGCATAGAACGACCCATTATCCGTGGTGTTGCTGGTAGGCAGTTGCCGAAGCGCCCCTTTAGTTTGTGGTAAAGAGTCGTATTTAGTTGATCGCATCACTACAGATCCAGCCGAAACTAGCAGCTTATCTCTATCCTATCACACTTATGGTAAAAAGTCAACCCCACCATAAAAGTGAGGTTGACATAAAACTTAGCTTTAGGCTAAAATCTAAGTCGCTTACTCCTCAACGTCGACTTCAACGACCTCTTCCATAGAGTCGCACAAGCTATCGTTGCAGAAATACCCGCCTGCAGAGAGTTTGGTTGCGACATCAGAAATCCAGAAGCCGATGATGCCGCCAAGTACCGGGATTAACACGTAGGCCGACAGTACCAGGCCAATTAACCCGAATAGCTCACCAATATTATCGGCCGTTGTTGGGATAATTTGATACATCAACGCAACTGCTGGGTTGAAGATGAAAGTCGGCTCAACATAAGCAAAGAAGCTTTGTGCAATGACGATACCGAAGATGAAAACCAAGGTCAAGCCACTAGCCATAATGAAACCGAAGGTCAAAGGGCTTTTCTTCGCAAAAATCAGCGAACGTGCATAGAAAAACCCAAGCACAAGAGCACCTAATAGCTCAACTAGTGCAACACTGAAGAAGACCTCACCAGTCATCTCGCTCATCATCGGTAAATCAACGGTCTCGGCGCCGGCACTGTTCTGCAAGAAAGCATTGACAATAATTAAACCGATCCAAGCGCCCATCACCTGCGCCAGCATATAAAGGATACCACGGATCGCAGACATGCGGCGAGTCGCCATCATACCGGCGGTGATTAGTGGGTTCAAATTTGCGCCAGACAACCCGACTACAGTGACATAAATACAGAGCGCAGCTAGCACAAAGTAAAGCGGCTGCTGCACGCCAAGCGTCAGCAGAAGCATCGAGATAAGCATCGTGCCGATTAACTCACCCAGCAACGCTCCCCAGATGCGCTTACTCTTGAAAATCGTCAAGACGTTTTCGTTGCGATCGCATTTACGCGCAAAGAAACCTTGTAGCGAAGCTTCATTGGTTGTGGATTTTGTAGTTTTGGCCATAGACAGATTGGAATTTTCTTTCTTGGTCGTTTTGAGTTCTGATTTGGTCGAAGACTTTTTCGTAGTCTTCTTTGGCTTTTGGTTGGCCATCAAATAAACCTCCAATTTTACACTAATATTTTGAGCCATTATAGCACACTTGTGTTACAATTGTAAATGTCAAATTAAACATAAACTATAATCAGAAGAGGATCCTATGGCAATAATGATATCTAACGAACAGGAAAGAAACTCACGTTTAAATGAGCGAATTACCTCGGATCTACGCGAGCGCACGCAGGGCTCAGCTGGGCGAGGAGATGCCGAAGTAGATTTTACTGGTAGTAACACAACTCAGAAGAATACCAAGAAAACTGGGCGCTTCACTTGGATTTGGGTGGTGCTGATTGTGCTGGCGATTTTGTCGCTTGTAAGTATTGCTTTCTTTTAAATACTAGCACTTGGAATTTTTGCTTCCATTTAATAAGATAAAATAGTTTTGAACTGTTCAGGATGTGATACAATTAAGAATATGTTAGAGTTGGAGCAGTGGAAAAAGGAGTTAAAGCAGCTCAATCAGCAGTATGCGAAAATCCGGGAGCTACCCCCGGAAGAACGCAGCGAGTTTGGTCGTAAGCTGAATGCTCAGAAACAGCAGATTTTGGCTAAAATTAAAGCTGTGCAGCTTGATGATGCTGAGCCGGCAGTGGAGCCGATTGATATATCTGCACCCTGTGCACCAAATGAGCCGATTCCGAGGATTGCGCGCGGGACCAGACATCCGTTGATGGTGGAACTGCAAAATGTAATGCAGATTTATCAGGAGATGGGTTTTGATGTCATGGAGTCGCGGCAGTTGGACGACGAATTTCACATGTTCGAGAGCCTGAATTTTCCGCCAGGACATCCCGCACGGGATGGCTATGATACTTTTCGGACGGAGGAAGGATTCATTCCGCCAGCGCATACTTCAACCATGCAACACCGTATCCTTAAGCGATACCGTGCGCATCTCGAAGAAGGAGGTCAGATTTCCGTAGTGGTGCCCGGTCGGGTTTTCCGAAACGAAGATGCTGATGCTACACACGAGCATACTTTTTATCAGTGCGAAGGAGTTTTTGTCTCGAAAGACGCGACTATGGGGCAGATGCTCGGCGTCTTGAAACATTTCTTCGAAGCGTATTATGGGCAGCAGCTCAGGATCAAAACTCAACCTGGATATTTTCCGTTCACCGAACCTTCTTGCGAGCTCTTGATTGAGAAACCTGCAGCGCTGGGTGGTAAAGGTGGTGACTGGCTGGAAATGCTGGGCTGCGGTATGATCCACCCCAATGTTCTTAAAATGGCGGGAATTGATCCTAAGGAACATCACGGCTTCGCTTGGGGTGGCGGGATTGACCGCCTCGCCATGTTGAAATATGGACTAGTTGATGTACGTTATTTTGAGTCGGCTAAATTAAGCTTTTTGGAGGAATTTTAGATGAGTCAAGAGAATGAGCAAACCATTGCGATTTACGAAAAATATGCCGACAAATACCTGGAAGGAGGAGTGAAGCATCAAGCGAATCAACCAGAGAAACAGGCTAAAAAATATACTGAACTAAAAGAATTTGTTGGTCGAGCGTTAGAACAGGTGCCGAAAAATGCCACTATTTTTGAAATCGGTTCAAGCGATGGGGAAGCTGCGAGCATGTTCCGAGAATTGGGTTATGAAGTGGCATTGAGCGATGCTCCGACCAGCTTCGTCGAAATAATGAGGCAGAAGGGGCTTACGCCCGTGCAGTTTAATTTGCTTACGGATCAATTTCTGGCGCAATACGATGTTATTTATGCCTGGCGAGTCTTCGTCCACTTTACCGCCGACGACTTCCGCAATTCTTGTGCAAAAATCTTCGCGGCTTTGAAGCCGGGCGGAAAATTCATCTTTAATACTCTCAATAGCGCTGGTCACGACGGACTGGCCGAGGCACTAGTTGATTACGAAGGTGATTATGCGATGGGCGTAGAACGATATTTTAAATATTGGGCTGAGGATGAGTTACACAAGGTATTAGAAGAGGCTGGTTTTCGAATTGATGTGTTGAGGCTCTACGGAGGCAAACAGGATAATCGGTGGTTCCAAGTGGTGGCCGAAAAGCCTATTAATGAAGAACAATGCGAGGAGAAAAAAGTATGAAAATTTCTCTAAACAAAATTAAGCAATACGCAAAAATTCCTCCGGAAGTTTCCGATCAAGCTTTAGTCGATTTGATCGGCTCGCGTTTAGTCGAAGTGGAGGAGGTGATTGATTTAGCGCCGGCCTACCAAAATATCTTTATCGTCAAGGTGATGAAAGCGGCGCCGATTGAGGGCACTCATCTGCATCTTTGTGAGATCGACGCTGGCGCGCAGAATGCAAATTTCGATCAGCTTGAAAATGGTCTGGTACAGGTAGTTTGCGGTGCGCCGAACGTACGCGCCGGGATGCTGGCGGTTTGGATTGCTCCGGGAGCGATTGTGCCGGAGACTTATGGCGGCGAAAATTTTAAGATTGGTGCGCGTAAGTTATGCGGATATATGTCGAACGGTATGCTGGCGGGCGCTGATGAGCTAGGCTTTAGTGACGAGCACAAGGCAATCGCTGAGATCGATCCAAGTGAGGCGAGGCCGGGAGACAGTTTTGCGGAAGTCTTTGGCCTGAATGACATTATTCTTGATGTCGAGAATAAATCATTGACGCACCGTCCGGACTGTTTTGGGTTGATTGGCTTTGCACGCGAGGTGGCAGGGATTCTGGGGCAGAAATTTGATGAACCTGAGATTTATCGAAGTCTAGAAGTAAAATTGCAGAATCCGGAAAAGCTGAAACTAGCAGTCAAAATTGAGGATACTAAGCTCTGTCCTCGTTATAGCTGTGCGGTGTTTGACCTCCAGGAGCAAAAGCCGAGTAAGTATTTGACTAAGCAAGTGATCTTTCTGAACAAAGCCGGAATGCGGGCGATTAGTCCGATGGTAGATTTAACCAATATTTTGATGCTGGAAACCGGGCAGCCATTACATGCCTTTGACTACGATAAGCTAGTAACAGTAGGAGGCGGATCTAATGCGCAGATTATTGTTCGCGCTGCCGAAGAAGGTGAGCGGTTGCAACTTTTGGACGGAAAAACCATTGAGTGCACTCCGGATGATATCCTAATCACCTCGGATAATGTGCCGGTGGCACTGGCGGGGGCTATGGGCGGCAAAAACACCGAAATCGACGCCAGTACGAAGAGGGTCGTGCTTGAATCAGCCACTTTTTCGCTTTATCATCTACGAAAGACTCAAATGGCGCACGGGATTTTTTCTGAGGCTATTACGCGGTTTACGAAGGGGCAGCCGGCGGCGCAGGCACTGGCAGTGCTAAAAGCGGCTCTCGACGAAATGGGGGCGAAGGCTATAGCTGTGATTGATGAATACCCGCAGCCTGAGCCGAAGATTACAGTCGAGACCGATCTAAAGGCAATAAATGGATTGCTAGGCACGGAATATAGTCTTAAAATTGTGGTTGACACCCTAGAAAATGTAGGTTTTGAGGTAAAAATTGATGGCAAAATGGCTTCTAAGGCTATCCAGGACCTCTCAGACGAGTTTGCCCCCCAAAACACGGTCCCACCGCAGTCTGAAGCGAGAGGCTCTCAGAAGGCAGAAATTGAGGTTTTATCACCTTTGTGGCGAACCGATATTCATATCGAAGAAGATATAATCGAGGAGGTTGGCCGACTCTTGGGGTACGATAATATTGTACCTGATTTGCCGAAAAGGCCATTTTTGGAGGCGAAGATCGATCCTATACTGAAATTGAAAGATCAGCTCCGTAATATCCTATCCGATAAGCTCGATATGCACGAAGTTTTGACCTACTCTTTTGTTAGTCGACGGCTACTGCAACAAGTCGAGCAAAATCCGGAAGAAAGCTATAAAATCATTAACTCGATCTCGCCGGAACTACAGTGTTTCCGTCAACAGATCGTGCCGAGTTTACTCTCAAAAGTGCGGGAGAACTTAAAGGCTGGCTACCATGATTTTGCGTTCTATGAGCTAAATCAGGTTACGAGCCGTAAGCTTGGTTTGTCGGATGATGGTGTACCCGAGATGCAGGATCACCTCGGGATCGTTATGCTCGCGGATTTCTACCATCTGAAAGCGAAAGTTCTGGAAATGCTGAAAGCGGAATTGGGCGTTAAGGTGGAGTATAATGTGCTCGCTCCTGGCTCTAAAATAGCTCAAGAATATCCTTATCTAGAGCCTGGGCGAGCAATCGAAGTGAGGGTTAATGGGTGCAGTGCAGGCGCATGTGGCGAAGTCGAAAAGTCGGTGCGGCGAAGTCTTAAAATTACGGAAATGATTACGGCTGCGGAGCTTAATTTGCCGATTATTCTGGATGCGCCGATTATCAAAAAACATGACATCGTAGTTTCGAGGTATCCGGCGGTAGAACGTGATTTGACTCTGCGAGTAGGCGCGGACGCTCCTTTTGGCCGTTTTTATGAACGAATTAACCAGGTGATGCAAGCAGAACCAGAAACAATTTTCAAGTTGGAACCACTTTCGATCTATCAGGCAGAGGCTGATAGTGCGACGAAGAATCTTTCTTTCCGTTTAAAATTCTCCGACTTAAGGAAAACCCTGGCGCCGGATGAAATCTCTGGTATAATGGAGAGAATTATTAAAGAAATCAGGCTGGCTGGCGCCGAAGTGATTTAAACGTGAGGCATAAACTATTAAAGGAGGAAAATGGACGAAAAAGAGCTGAAGACATCAATGTGGCAGAGAATCGTGATTGTATTAGTTGCGATTATTATGATTGGTACTATGGTAGTAACGTATATTTTTATCGTTTTGGGTAATGGTAGCGGTTCCAGCAAAAAGAACGCATCGA
The DNA here is from genome assembly GCA_947428935.1 of uncultured Candidatus Saccharibacteria bacterium. Taxonomy (GTDB): domain Bacteria; phylum Patescibacteriota; class Saccharimonadia; order Saccharimonadales; family Saccharimonadaceae; genus Nanosyncoccus. The sequence goes on from CANENS010000023.1 coordinate 9,447, forward strand.
GTATCGAAGATCTGGCTGCTCAATATGATGCGAAGGAGGCAGAATTGGAGGAGGCTGCCAAGCCGCTTTCGGATAAATATTTGGACGGGTTTTCGAAGTATCGCTCGGAGGCGAAAGCCTATAACGCCGTGACGGCTAATACGAGCGGAATGGGAATTAAAGACCTGAAACAGGGAACTGGTCGCACCTTAGGTGAAGGCGATGAGGACTACTTCGCTTACTATATGGGGTGGTGTCCGGACGGTTCAGTTTTCGATTCTTCGTTTGAATTTGCTGACGACGATGAAGCGAAGGAGAAACCAATTGCACTTAACCCGCCACTGGACCCTAGTATTGGGCTAATTGAGGGGTGGAATCAGGGTGTGGTAGGTATGAAGATTGAGGGTGTGCGCCAATTGACGATCCCCGGAGAATTAGCTTACGGCGAGAGTCAGGAAATTTGCGGAGCCAAGGGTTCACCGCTCAAATTTATCATTATGGCGATCGAAAAGGACGAGAATATCGTCAAACTAAACGATGAGCTTAATGATATTTATCTAGAGCTTTATCGTGCATATTCGGACGAGTATGCGGGCAGCACGAGCTCTACCACCGGCACTACGGACTCCACTGATAATTCTGAAGAATAGGAAAAAGATGCCAAAAGCTTATGATTTAGTGGTTATTGGTGGTGGTCCGGCTGCGCTATCGGCTGCTCTGTATGGCGCGAGGTTAGGACTGAATTTAATAGCCTATGAGCGAAAAGCTTTTGGTGGAGCATTAAGCCAGATTGCTAGAATTTCGAATTTCCCCGGTTTTGATGGGCCAGGTCTAGATTTGGGAGCGAAAATTAAAGAACAAGCGGTCGAATCTGGCGCACAGTTTGCATATGGCGAATGTACTGACATTAGGCGTGAAGAAAAAAGGTATCGGCTAACGATCGATGATGAGGTAGTGTTGGCGCGCTCGGTTTTGATCGCTACTGGTTCCGAACCGCGCTCGCTCGATGTTAAAGTTGATGTTCCGGTATCATATTGCGCCCTTTGTGACGCGGATTTAGCAAAAGGAAAGAACGTCGCCGTAATTGGCGGTGGTAATTCGGCGGCGCAAGAGAGCTTGGTTTTGTCGCCAATCGTGGAGCATATTACGCTACTGTCGCGCTCGAAAATGCGAGCGAGCATTAACCTACAAAAAAGAATGTCGCAACTAAATAATATTAATGTTGTGGAAGAAGCTAAACTTTCCTCCGAGCTATTGAATGGCTTTGATCAGATTTTTGTTTTTATTGGTCATCAGCCAGCTACCTCTTGCTTGGGCAGTTTAGAAAAGCATGAGGATATCCTAGATAAAGAGGGGTATATCCAAACTGGCTTCAAAGACCGATCTCCGCATGGTCTTATTTTACCTGGATTATATGCTGCCGGCGACGTACGTTCGGGAAGCGTGCGCCAGGCCATTACGGCTGCTGCCGATGGGGTCGAGGCAGTCTTAGAGATAGCGGAACATCTCAAATAGGAATATCTCTAACACATTGATACACTGATTTATTTTGATCGTTTAATCTGGGCGAAAAAAGAATTTTGTTTTTATATTCAAGCTTGACGGAGAAAAAGGGTTTGATATATACTGGTAATAGAGAAACTGATAAAACAAAAACGGTTGGCGCCAAGAACATAAAATTAACCTTAAAAAGGAGTAGTGATTATGAAGGTAGAACAAAAAAGCGAGGCAACAGATACGCAACCGCAGCGCAGAATGCCTCTTTATCGGCAGCCAGTATTTGTCATTGCAATATTATTAGTGATTGGTGCCGTTGTGGCAGGTATCGTATTGCTTACGCGCAAAGAGACAGCAGAAGAGCTTTCAGATGTGGAAGATCCACCTGCTCCAGTCATAGAATCTGATCAAGAATCGGGAGATAAGATGGTTGTCCAATATGAAGGCGAGGATCCGAATGAGCTGGAAGAACTCACGGGAGTGGTCACCTATGCAGGTGTGGAAAATAGTAACTTGGTCATTAGCACGATGATCGACCAGTACATCGCTGGTGGGGGAAATTGTGAATTGACCCTCATGAATGATGATTCAGATGACGTTTATACTGCCTCTGTGGATGCTTTCGCTGATATAACTACTTCTTATTGCGAGGATTTTACAGTTCCAACCAGCGAATTAAAACAGGATAAATATCAAATCAAGATTGTGGTGACAGGCGAGAACAAAGAAGGCACCATAGAAAGCGAGGTAAATATATGATTAGAAAAAAATGCATGAACCATTGCGGTTTAATGGGATTAATGCACCCCATCTGCGGTTTTTTTGCTGCTATAAGCATGCTGTTGATGACTACTTTGTGCATGTTCTTAATGTCGGAACCAACTTCAGCAGCTTCGACTGCGGGATTTCAACCTGGCAATATTATAAGTGACGCGGTAATGGGGGACTATAATTCAATGTCGATCGACGACATTCAGCGCTTTTTGACTTCAAAAAACAATTGTGGTAATCGCAATGAAGCTTTTTGGCGACAGCTAGAAAACCAGTATCCTAACCGCGATTGGCATTTTCAGAATGGGCATTTTGTTTGTCTTTCCGAAGAGCGTTTTGGTAATACATGGACTGAAATTGGTTGGGGCGAAACTGCGGCCGAGATTATCTATCATGCAGCGCAGGATTTTCGTATTAATCCGCAGGTTTTGATTGTCCTGTTGCAGAAAGAACAGGGCTTGATCACGGATCAGTATCCGAATAACTACGATTATCGGTCGGCCACTGGCTATGGTTGCCCTGACACGGCAGCTTGCGATAGTAAATATTATGGTTTCAAAAATCAGGTTCGCTTAGCCGCTCAGTTATTTAGGACGGTTTTAGATGGCGGGTGGTCAAATTATCCAGCCTACCGCACTACTTATGTTCAATACAATCCAAATCGTAGCTGTGGTGGAACCAATGTTTATATTGAGAACCGTGCAACTTCTGCATTATATCGCTATACGCCATATCAGCCTAATGCTTCAGCTTTAGCGGCAGGCTATGGCGTGGGTGATGCTTGTGGCGCCTATGGTAACCGTAACTTCTATTTGTATTTTAGTGATTGGTTTGGTGATGCGCAAAACTTGATTCTAAGTAGGGCTACTGAAGCAATTAACCAGCGTTACGCCAATCTTAGTACATACAATAAAGCACTTATTGGGAGTACGACCGGCCCCATGAACTGTAATATTGGTCACGAAGGGGCTTGTGTCCAAGCCTA
>CANENS010000024.1 GCA_947428935.1 uncultured Candidatus Saccharibacteria bacterium
AAAAACATACTCTAGGGTTATAAAAACATACTCTAGGGTTATAAAAACATACTCTTGACTCAAAAAATCATGCTCATAGAATCATTTTTATTTTCACCCTTGAATTTTAACGATTTTTCGTGCTTTAAAAATTATACTTTTGTAATCGGGAATTATACTCCCGACTGATGGAATTATGCTTAGAGTTGTAGAAAATATGCTTTTTTATTTACGAGTCATAGGTTTTGTCCCATAATTGATGCTTCGGCCACATTAAGCTGCGAGTTATTAAACCTGACCTGATTGAAGCTACAGTTGCTGAGCGCCAGAAATATTGCGCCCAAAAATCCCCCTAGACAGGGGGATTTTTTGCGTTATCGACTTGGATTATTTGGTAATCTTGGTCACAACACCAGAACCAACCGTGCGGCCACCTTCGCGGATTGCGAAGCGGTCGTTATCGTTCATCGCGATCGGTTGCAAAAGCTTCACCTTAAAAGTGACGGTGTCGCCGGGCATAACGATTTCCTTGTCAGCCGGAAGTTCAACTTCACCAGTCACGTCGGTAGTGCGGAAATAGAACTGAGGCTTGTATCCCTTGGAGAATGGAGTATGGCGTCCGCCTTCCTCTTTCTTTAAGATGTAAACCTGAGCCTCAAATTCGGTGTGTGGAGTGATGCTACCAGGAGCAGCGATCACCTGGCCACGCTCGATCTGGTCACGCTCAATACCACGCAACAACAAACCAGCGTTATCACCAGCTTGACCTTGATCCAAAGTCTTGTGGAAAGCTTCGATACCAGTCACGACCGACTTTTGCGTGTCTTTCAAGCCGACGATTTCGACTTCGTCGTTGATTTTGATTACGCCCTGTTCAATACGACCAGTGGCAACCGTACCACGACCTTTGATTGAGAAAACATCTTCAATCGGCATCAAGAATGGTTTGTCGAGGTCGTGCTCAGGAATTTCGAAGTACTCATCCATTGCCTTAACCAACTCCATCACGGCGTCTTCGTTCTCGGCGTCTCCCTCAAGAGCCTTAGTCGCCGAACCCTTAATGATCGGGGTATTATCACCATCGTAGCCGTATTTGTTCAAAAGCTCGCGGATATCCATCTCAACCAATTCAACCAATTCTGGATCAGCCAAGTCCATTTTGTTCAAGAAAACTACGATTTTTGGCACGTTCACTTGGTGAGCCAAAAGTACGTGCTCGCGAGTTTGTGGCAAAGCACCGTCGTTTGCGGCCACCACAAGGATAGCACCGTCGACCTGCGCCGCACCGGTGATCATGTTCTTGATGTAGTCGGCGTGGCCTGGCATGTCAACGTGTGCATAGTGGCGCTTATCCGATTCGTACTCTTGGTGCGAAGTCGCGATAGTGATACCGCGCTGCTTCTCTTCTGGAGCATTATCGATTTGATCATAGGCAACAGCTTTGTTAACATCCGATGGAAGTTTCTTCGCGAGAACATTCGTAATCGCAGCTGTCAAAGTAGTTTTGCCGTGGTCAACGTGGCCCATCGTACCAACGTTAATATGCGGCTTGGAACGGTCAAATTCTGCCATTCTTTCTCCTTTTAATTTAATCTTTGCCAGAGCACTAATATCAACCAGCTCCGACCCTTACCCTTATATAGTAACTAATTTTAGTATGATTGTAAAGAGGTTTTTCTAAAGAAAAACCAGCTAGCACATTATGGTTTCTTCATGAAAATTGGCCCAGTTCAGGAACTGGGCCACGATAGCAATATTGCTATCGTTCCAGCTTCAGGATTTGGCCATAAGTAGTCTTCTCCCAAAGCTGTTTGGGCGCATATTCCGATTGGCAGCTATAGCATGTACGCAACCGCCATTTTTTGCGGCATTCATCGAACATTAGTAGATCATTCTCGATCAATCTTGCGTTCACTCCGCTGCTCAAATTAGTAATTAATCTTCGTTCGTAGAGACAATACTGCCCTTTTATCGTCAGCAATACTTGTTCGTGGGCCTCTCTACCGAAGCGGATATAGTGCAGATGACGCTCTTTCCAGGCTGGCGTACCGCAATCAGGCTGCTCAAAAATCGCCAGATCCCGCCGAATCACTACCAGATCGATCCCGAGCGTGCTCAGATTCACCCGGCAAATTTGCCACTCGCGCGACTCCCCCTTCAAAATCGCCAACTTTTCCGACTCTAAGTCAGACGGCAAACCGGACATGCTGAAGCTACGTTCCAGTAGCGCATCATTCGTTCTAGCACGGCGCGAGCTGACCAAAACCCGAGCGGTAATACCGAGATTCAGCAAATTCTCTTTCGAGAAATTCTCGACTTTAAATTCCTGACCAGTATTATCTAGGATCGTCTCGTACTGTTCGATCTCGATCCTCTTCGTGTGCTCTCGCTGATATTGGCAGAGTGCATCTAAAATTATGCGTTCCATTTTCTTCCCCCTTTTGGTAATATTCTATGCTAGTGTTTGCGGCCAGTTCACCCTTCCTGGCATTAGTCCACCAAAAACCGGCCAGTTAGGCAAAAACTAGCATTATACCTCTATTGTAGCACACATGGCTCAAAAAGTCAATATCAAAAACGCTTAAAATTACCCCTGAAGGGGTAAAATAGCCTCATTCGTCAAGCAAAGAGATGATTTGGGCGCCGTGTTCTTCTAAATCTGCCTTCACGTCTGGGCGATTGAGCCAGTCGAATTCGGAAGTATAGCCAACATAGCCCACTTTCTTGCGCAGAATCCGTCCAGTGGGGCGGCGGGCAGTTTTGTCGCTATCGCTCCCTTCATACTCCCATTCTTCGAGCACCAAAATATCGCCAGGCCTACAATCAAAATCATTCACGCGATATTCAAAGGTTTTCTGACCACTCTTAATCAGCTCGAAATATTCGCGACTAATTTTCTTGTGGATTTCGCGACTTTTATCGAGCTCTTCATCCTCCTCCGGCGCGCCAAACTCAATTTCGATGCCGAGCTTCTTGAAGCCGAAATATTTTTTCCAGCCCTTTTTCGCTCCAGTTTGGCCTGTTTGGTTTTTCTCTTCAGTCATTTTTCGCACTTTTAAGAGACAGACCAACCTCGACTTCGACATCATAATCTTCTAGCTCAAAAGTCTTTTTGATTGTTTTCTTGATCGTTTTTTGGCTTTGTGCTTGATTTTCTTGGCTCATTTTAGACTCCGATTAATTATGATTAGGTAGTTTTCGGCTATAAGCTAAGCCCTTCTAACCTTACTCTAGTTATTTATTCCATTTTCTCTATTTTCGTACAAAATGTCAACCCTGGAGTTTCCAGAACTTGCAATCAAGGAAATAAGCGCTATTTTTTCCCTTTTTGCTGGTTTTTGATTTCTTCGATTTGGTCGCGTAGCAAAGCGGCTTGTTCAAAATCGAGGTTGGCCGCCGCCAGCTGCATCTGTGACTGCAGGTCCTTGACCAAGCTCGAGAGTTCTTCTGGCGGGATCCGCTTCAAGTCGAGCGCGGTTTTTTCTTCCTTTTGCGGAATAATTGCGCGCAGACCCGCGCCGATTTCCTTTTTGACGGAGCGGGGGGTAATATTATGTTCTTGGTTATATTTCTGCTGAATTTCGCGACGACGAGCGGTTTCGGAGATGGCCTTGTCCATACTTTCGGTGATATTGTCGGCATACATGATTACTTTTCCTTCAACGTGTCGAGCCGCGCGGCCAATCGTCTGGATCAAAGCACTCTCACTACGCAGAAAGCCTTCTTTATCGGCGTCCAAAATTGCCACTAGCGCCACTTCTGGCAGGTCTAAACCTTCGCGCAGCAAGTTGATGCCAACTAAAACATCGTAAACTCCGGCGCGCAAATCGCGCAGAATATCTCCGCGCTCCAGGGTATCAATATCGGAATGGATGTAAGCAACCTTCACATCGCGCTCTTTGAGATAATCTGTCAAATCCTCTGCCATGCGTTTGGTTAAAGTCGTCACCAAGGTACGCTGCCGTTTGGCGATACGCCGGTCGATTTCTTCCATAAGATCGTCGATTTGCCCAGTCGAGGGGCGGACTTCAATCTCTGGGTCAAGCAATCCAGTCGGGCGGATCACTTGCTCGGTGGGCGCAGGTGAATGCTCAAGCTCATAAGCACCAGGCGTAGCCGAAACATAAATAGCTTGATTAACGTGCCCCTGGAATTCAGTGAAGGTGAGTGGACGATTATCGAGCGCGCTAGGCAAGCGAAAACCGTATTCGACTAGCGTTGATTTGCGCGCGTGGTCACCATTATACATGCCGCGAACTTGCGGTAAGGTCATATGGCTTTCATCAACCATCAGCAGAAAATCTTTAGGGAAAAAGTCGATCAAGGTCGCGGGCGGTTGGCCAGCTTTGCGTCCGTCAAGGTGCCGCGAATAATTTTCGATGCCCTTAACGAAGCCGGTTTCTTTCAGCATCTCGAGGTCGTACTTGGTGCGTTGCGACAAGCGCTGTGCCTCGAGATATTTTTCGTGTTTTTCGAAGTATTTCAGACGTTCTTGGAACTCAATTTCAATACCGCTCAGTGCTCGTTCGAGTTGATCCTTGGGGGTAGCATAGTGGGTATTTGGGAAAATATGAATGCGCTCAGGTTTTTCGAGGGTTTCTGCGGTCAGAGGATCGATAATCCGCACCGTTTCGAGCGTATCAAAGCCAAATTCAAAACGATAACCAACTTCACCCGAAGCCGGAAAGAGATCGATGGTATCGCCTTTGACCCGGAAATTGCCTCGCTCGAAAGCCAAATCATTACGATGATACTGCATTGCGACCAGATAAATCAGGAAGTTTTGCTGACTGAGGGAGTTATTAGCTTGAGTCAAGGAGTCAACCAATAGTTTCGGTGAAAAAATGCCGCCATCATTATCTTTATCGCCGAGATCACCCCACCAATTGCTCGCGCCCGCAATGCGCCAAATCCCATCAATCTTCACTAACGGTAGCGACATTTCGGTATAATGATCGGGCGAGCCAATGCCATAGATGCAAGAAACCGAAGCCACCACAATCGTATCGGGGCGCGTGAGCAAAGCCACAGTCGCGGCGTGACGCAAGCGGTCGATTTCCTCATTGATGGCCGAATCTTTTTCGATATAAGTGTCGGTTTGGGCAATGTAGGCTTCAGGTTGATAATAATCGAAGTAAGAGACAAAATAATGCACTTCATTTTTCGGGAAAAAATCGCGAAATTCAGCGTAAAGCTGCGCCGCCAGGGTTTTATTATGCGCTAAAATCAAGGTCGGTTTCTGAGTTTGTTGGATAATATTTGCCATAGTAAAAGTTTTTCCGGAGCCGGTGACGCCGAGCAAAGTTTGTTCACGAAAACCCGCTCGGATTCCGGCGGTGAGCTGTTCGATGGCGGCTGGTTGGTCGCCAGTCGGTTGGTATTTGGAAACCAATTCAAATTTTGGCATATCTATATTATAACATACTTTTCATAATGTTTATCAGAGCATTTTTTTATGTTGCACATCATTCGAAGCATGACTCCGAGAATTTTTGAATGGTCTAACCATACATTATCTGAGACTCTGTGTAAAAAAATAATAGAAGCGAATAATGATGATGCTTATCCGATGTTATCGGAAGCTTCGTTTTAGTGACATCTATTTTTACTTATATTTACCATATATTATCTGAGCCTTCGTTTCAGTAATAGCTACGTCGCTTCGGAAGAAGGTAAAAGCTTGCTTTTACCTTCTTCACTCAGACTCCTTACCATATATTATACTGTCTAGCTAGGCAGCGGAGGGGGAAGGCGAACCGACGGAAGCCGAGGAAAGCTGAATTAATACTGGATGTGTAAAAGCCTAGGATATATACAGATTGAAAGCTATAAGTGTCAGTTTGAGCCGACCAAGAATAGCCATTGACGCCAGATTCCCTCAAGTGACCACCTTCAATACCGATGACCCCGCTGCGAACGCGTTTCATATGGCCTTATGATTATGCTTGTCAATAGTTTTGTTGTTAAAATTACAACAAAACCCCCAAAAATCCCCAAAACCGAACAAATTATTTATACAAAACATTGACTTTTTATATGATGTGTGCTATAATGGAAAGATAGGGTATGAAATAGACGCCCCGTAGAGCGCCTATTAGACTAACTTTTCTTCCTCTTTCTTTTGTGGCGCTGATTGAATTCAAACTCATCAATCGCGCGATCATAGGCTGCGCCCAGGTCCATCCCAGGATGTTTACGACGTCGGTGCCTGAGGTAAACCAGGAAAATGCATAATCCGCAAGCGCCGAGCAGTACTATAGCAATTGTGGTGCGAGTGGTTTGATTTAAACCAGATTCTGGCGCAGGCTTTTGTGGTTGGTTTGGGCTATTCTGAGCTTTGGCCGCGCTTGCTTTGAGCTTTTTGGTCTGAAAACGGAAAATCATCCCGCCTTCACCCGTCGCAAGATCACCCAGCTGCGCGCTACCGACCGCTAATCCGCGATATTTCTCCGACCAATCATTCACACGTACCGAGCGGAAAGTGGCATTTTCGCCAAAGAACATGACGAAAGCCGAATCAGCCGCTAGCTGCAGGCGTAAGTCCTCTTGAGAGAGCAGTATCAAGTCGTCGAAGCTCAAGGCTTGATCTTGATCCCGCGAGACATAATTAGCCATAACTCGCCGCTCTTTTTGCGCACGTACGCGTTTAGGTAAGATCACCATCGCCTCAAGTGACTCAATCGTTGCACCTTGGTTAGCAAAACCGAGAAAAACTCCGTATTCCCGGTCTGGCTCCAACACTAGAACATTTTGCGCAAAATTGGCCGGATCGATTTCCATATCCGGTATCATTTCACCTAAGCGCAAAAAGTCCGACTGCCCCGGTCTAGAATTGAAAGCCAAATCAGATTTCGTCCCTGAGCTACTGACTGCGTATGGCCACGGTTCCGTATCCCGATCAGAAGCTAAATGCTCGCGCAAATAGCTCTCCTGTCCCGATTGGGTCTGGCCCTCAAGCACTGTTTGGGTAGATTCTGCGGCCGGCGTAAAGTTCACTACGCTCCCTTCCAGCGATATAGCGTGACTTTCGCTCTGCGCATTTGGCTCAGGCCGCATACTCGCAGCGGAGACTGCTTCTAGGCTTCCTACTAACAGAAATGTCAGCGTGAAGCCAATGAAAGAAGTTTTGGTTAGCTTTCTCATAAGTTTCCCCTCCCTTATGAAATAAAAGATTGACAAGTTGCCACGACCTTAATTTAACGATCGTCCATGTTCTATTATATCACACATGGGCGGAAAAGTCCAGAGTTTTACATAAGAATTTATCAAAAGGCGGCACGTTTTTGCTAATCTTGAAAATTTTAAGCTTTCCTTAAGGTTCCCATCTGGGCCAAATTTAAGATCCAGACTACTCTTGCTCTGCTTTGCGGCTCTTTTTGGCAGCTTTTTTGGGCTTGGGCTCTGCAGCTTTGTCTTTTTCTTCGTTTTTACTCTTTTTGGTAGTTTTCTGAGCGGACTTGCCCGAGTTTTCCGCGACCAAGAAATCCAGAGTTTTGTCAATAATCAAGCGGTTGCGAATATCGCGCCAAACTTCTGGTTTACGCAAGCTAGCGAGAGCTTCCTTTGACTTCTGATAGACATCGCGTAACTCAGCGACTTTGGAATCAACCTCCTCGTCAGTAGCGGTGATTTTTTCTTCTTGAGCCAAAATTTGTAAGATCAACGAAGCCTTCACGCGCTCGACTGCGAGCTCTCGCGCTTCTTTTTTCCATTCAGCTTCAGTTTGGCCGATCTGCTCCAAGTACTGCACGAAATTCAGGCCGCGACTGGTCGCGCTACGGGTGATATCGTCGCGAATGAAGCGCATTTGATCGTCAACCAGGATATCTGGCGCTGCGACTTTCGATTTTTCGACCAACTCCTTCACCAGAGCATCGCGATATTTTTCGAAGTTGACGTGGTTCGCTTGTGCCTCGAGGTTTTTACGAATATCGGCGCGCAGTTCATCGACTGTCTTGAACGGGCCGCATTTCGCGGCGAGTTCATCGTTTAACTCTGGCAGTACTACTTGGTTGACCTGTTTTAAAAGCACTTCAAAAATAACCGGATGACCAGCCAAATCCTCCGCATGATAATCCTCTGGAAAACTCAGCTCAAGGTCGAACTTGTCGCCTGGTTCGTGGTCAACAACGCCATCCTCGAACCCCGGGATGAACTGACCCGATCCCAACGTGAGATGATAATCTTTAGCCGTGCCGCCCGCAAATGCTTCGCCATCCTTCTTACCCACAAAGTCAATAATCACCTCATCGCCTTTTTTCGCAGCGCGCTTGATCGCTTTTTTCTCAGCATAACCTTCGATAATTCGATCAATAATTTCCTGAACTTCGGAGTCCGGAACCTGTGTCTCAACCGGCTTGGTTTTGAGCTTATGATAATCGCCCAATTTCACTTCTGGCAAAACTTGTGCATAAACGGTATATTCCGCGCTCTCACCCGGTACGTATTTAGTCACTTCCACTTTCTCAATCGCGATCGGCGGATATTTTTCTTCCGCAAAAACCTGCGGCATGAGAGTCTGAATCGCAATATTGATAGTCTCGCTCGCGACTTCGTTGGGAGATAAGCTCTTTTCGACCAAACTAACTGGTGCTTTGCCCTTGCGAAAACCCTGCAACTTCACACCGTCAGAAAGGCGCTCCACCGCCTTCTGGCGGGCGGCTTGTAAATCATTAACATCCAAAACTACTTTTGCCTCAGTTTTTGTGTCGGATACTTTCTTCATTGTACTCTTCATATCCGCCATTATACCATACTTTTCCGCTAGTTGCATAACTTCGCTCGGCGAAAACGACATTCGCCAGCACTTTTGATCCGATGTGCGGGATTCAACATCCCCGGATAATGATTTAATGCCCAAGCTGGCTAAATTCACTTTAGCACTGTTGATTGCGAAATAGTTAAGTTTTAATAATGCGTTTTTGCGGTTCAGCACGCAGTTGACGCACGGTGTTGATCAGATCAACGTCCAACTTTACCCCTGGATTAAAGATATTATTGGGGTCAAAAGTCCGTTTAATTTCGCGGTAAACTTCCTGCTCAGCGAGCGGAATAGCCTGAGCGCCGGTCAAAGCTTTGATTCGACCTTCCGGAGTACCACCGGTGAGTGAACCTTCGCAATCCTCGATCAATTGACTGTATAGCTTAATAAACTCGATGATTTTTTTCTGGCCTTCGAAGGTGGTACAGCCAATTTCGGGGCGCACGCTGTAATTCGAAGTCGCAAAGGAGCCAAAAACCGGCAGCGAAACCCCGAGCGTCGCCTCAAGGGTTTTGAGTCCGCTCAGATAATCGGTAAAACGGAAGCTCGGCACCCGCACGTCGTCCAGCACTGGCGTCCGCTCGCCCGGCACGGCCTCGTTCAAATAACCCAAAATCGCGGTATTAAATTCCCGAAAAGCCGCAGAATTCTCTGGCGTTTCTTCGACTACGGCCGTGCCGGGCGGCAAAATATCCAGACACTGGCGGACTTTTTGGTTGGTCTTGTGTGGACGATAGTCAAAACTGACCAACACAAAAAGTCCGCGCGTCAATTCGGCGTTCACGATCGACATCTGCTTCCCTTGGCGAGCCGCCGCACGAATAATCCGCGGATCATAAACTTTCAGCGTGTACGGCTCAAGCTCGCAAGCAAAATTCAGAAAGCGGCTCGCCAAATTTAGGTCCTGGAAAGCAATTAAAAGCTGGCGTGGCTCCGGCGGAATCGGCTCCACCGCCAGAATAATATCAGTCACAATTCCCAATGTACCTTGCGACGCGAAAAGCAACGGCAGCAAACTAAGCCCGCGCGGCTGTTGTACTTTGGTGATATTGGCATAACCAGCATTGTCGAACGGGCGCATTGCGCGGTCGACAATCGTATCCGCATGCGCATCAAGCAACCTTTGCATCCGACGATACAAAGTGCCCTCGAAATCCGCCTTGGCACTTTTTTCGCTAATCACGCGCGTATTATAAGGCGCCAGTTGCAAGACGTCGCCCGAAGATGCTACCATTTCGACCCGCTCCACATACGGGTAAATACCGCCGTATCGCCGCAAAGCATCATCGGCTGGACAATTTGCGATTAAACCGCCGATCGTCGCCTCCGGGTCGCAATCAATCGGCAGCCATAAACCCTGCAGGGACAATGCTGAATTCAAGGTGCCGATGGTAAGGCCGGGCTGCACCCGCACGAGACGCCCACGGGTATCGATCTCCTCGATCGCGTTCAAATTTTCCAGCGAAATAATCACCCCTTCGCCGACCGCCGCACCAGTTTTGTCCAAACCAGTTCCGCGCACCGTCAGCGGCAAGCTATACTCCTTCAACGCCAGTTGATTCGCAAAGTAAACCAATTTGCGAATGTCTTGGGCATTATCAGGCGTCGCCACCAAGCGCGGCGTGATATTAACCAGCGACCGATCAGCAGCATAAGCAGCACAGACCTCTGCGCGCTCAAAAACATTTCCAATCACGTGCCGATTAATATAGTTTGCTAGTTTGCTCACCCATCCACCTATTTAACTTATGTTTCATTATAACATGTATTTTTCGCGCTTTGGAAAAATCCTATGATATTTATATTTTACTTCCTTGTGCGTTCGGACGCTTCGCATCCTTGGCGAAGGGCGTCGCCCCATAAATAATTAAAGCGTATCGCTTTAATTATTTATTCAGCTCCTACTTCGTTCGGAGGCTTTGCGTCCTTGACTGCGGCGCATAGCGTTTAAAAAGCGAGCAAGCTCACTTTTTGGCTACAGCCACTTCCGCAGCTCTGTCTTTCTTCCAGAAAGTCAGAAAAGTCGTCGTCGATTCGGAAAAGAAACTAAACTTTCTTTTCTCTCACCTCCTAGCCTTTTCGCAGCGGGCTCGTTGATATCAATAACAGCCACTTGGGGTATTTTGGCATCTA
>CANENS010000025.1 GCA_947428935.1 uncultured Candidatus Saccharibacteria bacterium
CCATATATTACTACTGTCTAGCTAGGCAGCGGAGGGAGAAGGCGTTGAAACGGCTATAAATATGATCTGATGGATCAAGACTTGAGGCATTGAAGTGGAGATCATAAGCTACTAGGCTAGAGTTAATTTTTTGCCCAGCTCTTGATGACCATATGTATCCGTTTGCACCAGGGAATTTTAGTTGATCGGCACTGGCATGAATACCAATATACCCGCTGCGAAAATATCCCTCCACTGTACATTATTACCGTCTATACTCGAGCAGCGGAGGGGGAAGCCGTAGTAGCGATTGCCGTTGTAGGACGGGCGGACGGCAGACGCATCGAAGCCGAGGACGTACGCATTACGAAGATCAGAAGAATTATCCCTCGACGACCATCCGCAACCGTAGATGCCAGAGTACCTCAAACGACCGTTAGTGATATTGACGTACCCGCTGCGAACTAATACGCTATGATGATGACAGTGAAGTAAATCTTGATGGTAGATGTTGGCTTTTTATATTTTTGCAGAAAAATCTAGAACTCGGGGTTTTTCATGCAAGTGGAACTGTTGCCGTTAAATCTACGTGCTAATTTAACGAGTTTTATGAAATAAGTATTGACAAAAATCAATATCTGTGCTACCATGTAGCTATGGGGGTCTTGATTTTGAGGCCTAACTATAGCACTTTAAGAGGTGAATATCAAATTTGACCCGCCTTTATGGTGCTATGACGGTGTTTTTTGGGCGATTTTGTGCCCTGAGAACACAAAAATTGGCTTATCGCTAGCGATAAGCCAAGGAAAGACACTAATAGTTTCATTTTTTTGCAGGATTATGGGAAAAGTTGTTATCTATAGCATTCTTTATATGTATGTCGATGTCGATGACATATATTGATATTCTAGCAACTGACGATATCGTAAATTCTGCAGAGCCAAAGGAGGAGAAAAATGGCAGATATGAAGGGAACAATCAGTTTGTCGGGAAAAGGTGCGACTCGTGGTGAGCACAGTATGCCACAGTCGGCAGATTTGCGCAATACGATAGGCAAGCAGTTGAATGAAGCCTATGCAAAAGAAGCGCAGGATACTCAAACTGGGGTGACGCTGGAAAGTACTAATAGCATCGATAAGTCAGAAGCGGTGGAGGTGAAAAACGCGGCTACAACTGGGGAAGCTGGTAACGCAGGTGACCCCAAAACTGGAGACGAATCTACATCGGAGAAGGCTCCGGCCGCGCCACTCGCAATGTTTGAGAAAGATGGCGTTTTCTGGCATGAGACGACCTGGAAGGAAGCTTTCGGTTATTTTCCGGAGGGTACAGTGCTTGACGGAGTTGGCCAGACCGAAGACGAAGAGGAAAATGAAGGCGAAGATCCTGAAAATGATTCCGCGAACGAGTTCAGGCCGATGTGGTCGATACAGGTGAAGCATACTCCTCTCGAGTGGCTGACTTTTTACATTGATCGCGCATGGCCGGTCTATGCGGACGGGACTTTGGCGAATCCACTGGATATGCCGCACCTGTCTCTGGGGTTTTTGAATGAACTCCATAAAATTTTTCCGGTGAAGTTGAGTGGGGGCGAAGTTGACCTGCTAGCAGGAACATTCTGGACGGAGGAAGCCGAGACGTTCTTGGAGGTGGCGACACATGCCGACGACAAGGAGGTTTGCCACGTGGTTTTACTTGACCGCTGGAGCCGATTAGCGGATTGGGAACAGGTCAGTCAACAACGAGCAAAAGCCGCCTATCAGAGCGGTGCGATTTTCTTCCGTTCAATGCCAGAGAAAATTGTTGCAGGTACGCTTTTGTCTGGCGTTGACATCTACGTCTTTCCGGCGGATTTTTGTCAAGAAATACAGAAGTTACTTTCAAGCTTGGCAAAATCGCGGCGCAAGATCTTTCATAGGTCAGGGAAGATCATGCAGATGGAAAAGAAGTTTGGCCTCAGAGGCGAGGTGGACGCGTCTGCCGACTCTACAGCAGAGAAGGGCGCAACGCCGCCGGTAAAAAATTGATATTCATCTTAGCGTTCCCCGGTTTCGGCCGGGGAATATTTCATGGCGTCAAAAGTGAGGACAACAATATAAAATATTAAAAGCAAAAACATATTGGACAAAATTCTTAATACGAAAAATCCCCAGCGCATAATTGCACTGGGGTAACGAGCTAATTGATGAATGTCTAGCCTTTCAGTATAAGTTCGGCCTGTTGTTCGGTCAAACCGCCATGTTTAGCCAGTTGCGGCAGGATGCAGTACTGAACATACCGACTGTCGGTCATGACTCCTGCTGCATATGGACTGGCGGCTCTTGAGATATAATGCGCCAAGATGCTGACGCCTTTTTGCCGTGGTTGCACAGGAGTTTTTCTGAGGCGGCTACGAGAAAAATCGCAGTACATCTCTTTGACGACTTCTGGTTCGTAGTCAAGCTTGAGTGCGTCGACGTAGAAGCGCGCAATTTTGACAGCACACTTAGCTAAAGACCAGCCTAAGACCTCGAATGGTACGAAGTAATACTGACTTTTTTTGTAGGTATAGAAGATGCTCTGAGCATCTCCGCATCTTTGCCATTCATCATGGATCGACACTGCAATCTCCAAGATCAGACTTTCTACCGGGTGTTCGTCGTAGTTGCAGTAATCTTTGCAATTGCAACGATCTTCGAAGCTGGGCTGATGATTTCTTAGTATTTCCTTAACCAGCTCCATGGGATTTGCGCCCTTTTCCCGCAGGAAGTTTTGGGCTTGCTCCTCTTCTTCTATGGTCTCAAACTGCATAGCGGCTAGAAGCTTAGTGTCGTCGAGCGCTTCCGCGCCATCTTCGAAAATGTCATAAAGCGAATAGTCAAGCGTTCGCTGCAGCGTTTCTAATAGCTCTGGAGATAAATTTGGGTCTCCAGAACAACGTTTGCGCAACAAAGCGCCAATTTCATAGTCTAAATTAAGACTTTTGGCAAAATCGCTGAGTTCGATAATTCGGTGTTTTTCGCTTTGCTTCTTTATATAGGCTGCTGCTCTTTGGTTCGCGGTTTTCTTCATTCTGAATCCCCCTTCTTTTCATCAATTTAAGTTTCAGGGTTAGGACGTCAAAATCCTACCCTCTACTTCCATTGTAGCATACTTTTCTGTAGAAGTCAAGAGTAAAATCATATTTTGGCCTTTATAACCTCGAGAAGGCATTTTGGGCTTGTGTTTTGTGCCAACGTTTGATATAATAGAGGTAGCTGAGGAACTTGGGGAATCTGCGAGAGAAGTTGATGATGAAATTACGAAGACGTGATTAGTGAAGAGTTGTTGAGTGCGAAAAGGGGGTAAAATGGCGGAAATCGGCGGAAAAATCAGAAATTGTCAGATACAGGGCTTAGCTACGAGAGTTAAAGAGCAAAAATAAAATAAGCTTGGTGTATGGGTGAAGGATACGCGAAGCTTAGTAAAAAGGAGAAATAAATGAATCGAAATGAGGAGGAAAGGCGGGCGCGTCTCATGAAGATGCGAGATGAGCGCCTGCCGGATATCAAAAAACAATTCGAAGAGGCGCAGAAGCGCAATTTTAATTCGAATTTTGCCGCGGAGAAGTCTGATAAACTCGCACAGCGGCGTCCGAGTGCGAAAGTGGGCCTGAGTGGCTCTCGGAGTGCAGAAGGGCCTAAAACGGGCTCTAGAGGCGTTAAGCCGTTGGCGGAGAGGCCTTCTCGAGCTGGTGTAGCGAAAAAGGCGGCTGGTAGAGCGGTTGGTGCGAAAAATGCCGCTAAAGGGTCAGCAAAAGCTTCAACACCGGCAAATCGGCGGGCTGGACTGGGTGTTTCGGTGCGAAAGGGGGAAATGGTGCATCATCAGCGCATGCTGTCGCAGGATGTGAACGCGCAGGCTACGCAGCATATTATTGGTGTGCCGGTGAATAAGAGTCGTTATAATGGTTATGATGGGGCGCAGGTGACGAGTAGTCAGCTGAAATCAGCGCGGCCAGATCCGGAAGCAGTGCGGATCATCCCACTGGGGGGAGTTGGCGAGTTTGGTATTGGCAAAAACATGACTATCATCGAGTATAAGGGGGAGATGATTATTGTTGATATGGGTTCACTGTTTGCTGGGGCGGATTATCCGGGAGTGAATTATATGGTGCCGGATATTCAGTATTTGGAAGATAATATCGATAAAGTGAAGGCAATCTGTTTTACCCATGCACACCTGGATCACATCGGGGCTTGTCGCCATTTGATGCCAAAATTCCGACCGTTGACGCCGATTTATGCGACCAAATTTACGATTGGTATGGTGCAGAAGCAGATGTCCGAGCTGGCTGAAGTGCCGGATCTGAATTATCAGCCGGTCGATCCGTTCAAGCATGAACAGATTAAAGTGAGTGAGCATTTGAGCGTTGAGTTTATTCATACTCTACACTCGATCCCAGGAAACACTTCGATTGTAGTGCGGACGCCGAACGGGGCGATTTTCCTTTCGGGTGACTGGCGGCACGAAGAGCGGCCTTTGGGAACGCCGGCGGATCTGGAGCGGATTGATGAAATCGTGAAGAAGGAAGGCATTGCTTTGATGCTGAACGAGTCGACCAATATTGACTCGCCAGGGAAGCATCCGCATTCGGAGTACGATGTGGGTGATAATTTAGGACGGGTCATGGATCATTATGCGAATGGGCGCGTGATTGTGAGTTGTTTTTCTTCGCAGATTGGACGGATTGAATTGATTTTGAACGAAGCAGCCAAACGGGGGCGCAAGGTGGCTTTTGCTGGCTTTTCCATGATTAATAATATTGAGGTAGCGCTGAAGGCGGGTGTGATTAAGATCCCGAAAGATACCATCATGAAGATGGAAGAAATCGTGAAATTGCCAGATGAGAAGGTGACGGTGGTTTGTACTGGGTCGCAAGGCGAGATGAACGCGGTTTTGAACCGCATGGTGACGGGCGCGCATAAGTATATCAAAATCAAGGGTAGCGACGTAATTGTCTTTTCGTCGAATCCGATTCCGGGGAATGAGCCGCATGTGGTGGGGGTGGTGGATGGATTGTTGCGTGAAGGTGCGGGCGTGATTCAGAACGGCAAGACTCATATTACGAATCTCGGTCCGTTGCACCTTTCGGGACATGCTTATTACGAAGACCACGTGGAGTTTTTGGAGCGGACTAAACCGTTGAATTATATGCCGTATCACGGTGAGTTTTATATGCTAGAGCATAATGCGGAGATGGCGAATAATGTGGTTGGCATTCCGGCAGAGCGGATTTTGGTGGCGGATGATGGTGATATCGTTGAACTCATGCCGGACAAAACTATTCGTAAGAACGGTCGGATTCAAGTCGGTAATAAGCTGTTTGATGATGCCGATAAGCCGGTGCACGAGGCGGTAGTGAAGGATCGTATTCATATCTCGCGCGAGGGAATCTTTGTGATTGTTTTGACCTTGAGTAAGAAGAACAATCGCTTAATTAAGACGCCAGATATTGTTTCGCGTGCGTTTATATATCTCGACAATTCGGAAGAATTGGTGGCGAAAATTCGGCATTATCTGCGCGTACGTACGGAAAAGCTGGTGGGGGATGATATGAAAGCGTTTAAGGAGGAAATCAAGGAGGACGTGACACATATTCTTTTCGATGCGACTGGACACACGCCTATTGTAATCCCGGTGATTAATCGGGTATAGAAATTGCAGAGTGGTTTTGCTACTTGATCTCTTGACAAAAGGCATAAGCTGTGCTACAATGGGAATAAGCTGCTAGTTTCGGCTAGGTTTGTAGTTGGTTTGGGGTTGATATTTTATCTTCGCAGCGGGTACGTCGGTATCAATAATGGTCGCTTGAGGAACTCTGGCACTGACAGCCGTCACTGGGCTTCCGAGCTTACTGCGTTACCTAATTCATATAGTCTGCTAATCAATGCAACTGGAGTTGGTCCATCCTATAAGTCTAATCGCTACTTCGGTTTCCCCCTCCGCTGCCTAGCTAGACAGTGATAATATGATAGAATTCATGTTTATGTTACCAAGATGCAACTTAGGTTGCGTGCCTGTATAGGAATTTTAGGGTTTTTGTATTTATACGATGTTTTTAAATTGGCGGTAGGGATGAAGATTTGACTCGTAGAATCAGGCTGAATTTTGATAAAATTTCTTGACGCGAGAAATGTCTATGTTATTATGAGAATAGATAATATAAGTACATTAGGAAAGGAAAACAAAAAATAAACATGCGAGGAATCAAAAAAAATGAGGTTGCGGTCTTTGCAGCTTTGAGTGTGGTGGGGGCTTTGGGTATGGCAGGCTTAGTGGCTACGCCGACTCACGCTTTGGTGAATTGTCCGGACGGTTCGACGGCCGAGACTATTGGGGCTTGTGGCCCGACAGAGGAAACACCAGAGAATGAATTGCAAACTGGCCCTACGGCGGGGGAGGGCGTCAATTATGCGCCTTTGCCAAATATAGATGAAGAATTGGTTGCTATGTCGGCTTTTCAAGAGGCGGTAGCGCCGATTACGAATTTAGATAAGACGCAGGCGCTGAAAGTGGCTTTGAAATCTGTTGATCAGCAAATCCCGGATTGGCAACTGTGGGACGAGACGATTTATGCGACACAATATGCTCAAGGTTATCAGTTAAATCCACGTGAGGACTTTGGCGGAGATGTCGGAGTTACGGGGTTCATAGATCATATTGCACAGATGTTCTTTAACGTTGATACCTCAGATCCATACGTTGATAAAGTGACTCCGGAGCAACGTGAGCAAATCGAGAACGCGATCAAACAGATGGCGCCAGAAGGAACGGTGACGATGGAAAAGGCGGTCGCTTATGCCAAGACTCTACCGCAATATAATAGCAACACAGAATTCAAGGCAGTAGTAGACGCGATGAACGTCCATATCCGAAACGGTGCGGAGATTTTGCGTAAGAATTTACCTTTGCTTGATTCAAGTTTAACTGAGGCGGAGTTGGCGAGCAAGACGGCGGATGAACTAGTGACTTTAACGAAGGCTTTGCCAAAATACCCGGCTTATTTTCAGCTTTGGGGTGCGTATAATGACGCTTCGATTTATAGCAATGATGAAATAATTGCACTCTTTCAAAATACCGAGGGGGAACGAGAGGATCTTGCAAAGCGACAAACTATTGCATATGGACGTCTGGTTTTGGCGGCGAAGCAGATTTTGCCGAGCTTCGCGGTTGATCTCTCGGGCGTTCCGCAGTTGCCGCAACAAGTGCCGGCCGAGTTGCCTAAAGCTTCGGCCCCAGCCGTGCCAGACACCGGTTTGCTTGGCGGCGAGGATGGATCGGCTAATATCGTGACGGTGGCATTGCTAGGAATTGCAGTGGTGGTCGGTGGAGTGGGTCTTATTTTGACAGCCAAGCGGTATCTATTTAGTCCGTTGAAGCGGCGAAAACACTAGAGGTCTAAGTGTCTTAATACCCTCTAGGGCTGTTGCTATGGAGGGTATTAAGTTCAATCGTTTTTTGCTTGCAACGGATTAGGACTAACCTTGACGATAACGGAGGGAGAATCGATTCAGCGATTATGATTGTATGTAGGATGAACGGTGGATGCGCCAAAAGCAAGACCAAACGCATTTTGACCGATGCCGGTTTCGGAACGTGAAGACCAACTGTAACTAAGATTGGGTATATTCTTAATATCACTCGTGCTACTATCTACATGGCCGCTGCGAACTTCAAAAAGCGGTACACGCTTTTCTTATCTGCGGTTCACATGTAGTAGTTGGTTAAAGACCCGAGGCTTAAAAATTACATCCAAACGTAAACGGTGCTCTAACCTAAACGAGCAAGATTAGCAATGATGATACTTATTTAAGCCCAAGACGCATACGTTCGGCTTTTTCAGCGCGGCGTGCCTCGCGAATAATTGCCTTATTGCGGCGTTCGCGTTTTGAAATCGGTTTTGAAAAACGCATCTGGGATTTCTTTAATGGGATAATGCCACTCTGAAGAACCTTGCGGTTAAACCGTCGGATTAGGTTTTCGTTAGCTTCGTTCTGATCTTTTCTTGTTACTTTTATAGCCATATTGTTTGACATTATAGCAAAAAAAGAACTTTTCGACAAGGGTTTTCTCATGCTTTATTTGAATATATAATAGTAAATTGATAAAAGACAACTACAGATCTAGCCGTCACGAGCAGCTTATATCTATTGTAGCATGGATTATGATATTTGTCAAGAGTATTTTTTGTGTTTTACTTTTTGATCTGTGGGGGTAATAATAGAAGACAGTGACTAGAAGAAACGTATATTAATGAGTGAAAGCTTAATGCCTATCATAACTATTGCTCAGTATGTCATTGTCCTCTATTATTACCCCACACATCACAACCTAAAACTCAAGCATAAAAACAATTTATGATTA
>CANENS010000026.1 GCA_947428935.1 uncultured Candidatus Saccharibacteria bacterium
ATCTATAAGTGCCGGGCTCTACGCCAAAACGCGCCCAGAAAGCGCAGAAAGGCCCAAAAACAGGCATTTTATCGCACCTTAGAGATGCACGGCTAACAAGCCGAGTACATCATTAATTCAAGCAAAGGCTGTCCTTCGGGACAGTCTTTTCCTGGGAATGGATACCTATAAACAAAGTTCGTAGCAACCATTTCCCAAAACTCTACGCTAAGGGCGCCTGTAGCGAGTTCTACTTACTTTACAACAAACCACACCCCATCCCGTCTCATGCTAACCATGCTTTTGGTGCATGGTGGTGCAAATTAAGCGCAAGAGCTCTATAATATGATTTCTCTAAACATATAATTGGTGCATCGTGTAAAATCAAGCCGCTATTCTAGTCGTCAAAACTATCAGACTAATGCTATCTTTTTGTATGTATTATCAGTACATTGTTCCCCAAACATCAAGAAACCCCTAGAAATACAGGGGTTTTCTAACATTAACTTTGTATTAAACGTGTAGTCTCTAGCTAGGCAGCGGAGGGGGAAGGCGAACCAGCGACTGTCGTTGTTGGACGGGTGGACGGCAGACACACCGAAGTTGAGGTAGTATGCACTATTAATATCAGAAGAACCAGCCCGGGACGACCGCCCGTAACCGAGGATACCAGAGTACCCCAAACGACCGCCATTGATATAGACGAGCCCGCTGCGAATATCTGTAATAATTATATTTTAAAATCCGTTACATCAAGAAAAAATTGCGTCGCCACAACTAAAGATCTAGCCGATCGAGCAGCTTACCTTTATTCTAGCACAGATTTTGCTTTTTGTCAAGAGGCCAAGTGGTTGTGTTTTGGCTAAAAAGTAATTTTGTAATGATGGACCTGATTTTTTGGCTGGAGAAAAAGTCATGTTGATTTTCGATTTTTGGCTATAATAGCGCCATGACGCGATATTGTTATGAAATTTGTTTGGCAACTAATCACACGACTGCGGAAAAATGGCAAGAATTTTTGCAGAATTTGAGGAATATTTTAGGGATTATGGACTCATGGCAAATTTTAGTGCGTCTGGAATCGACAAAATGGCATTATTATTTGATGGTGTCGCGACAACTTTCGTCTAGTGTTGGCGTGACCGAATTTTTCTTAAAACCACTTGCGGAATCGGATCGGAAATCCTTAAATAACTTTTTGCATTCTTTGCAATCTTGTGACATTTTTGATGATTTTGACGCTAATTTAGGAAATAAAAAAGGATTGAGGGCTAGTGCGAAAGTGGAAAATTTGGCGCGAATTGCGCAAAAAATGGCGGCGCGGGGAGCGGATTTCCGGGGAGCAAATTTAAAATTTGCTGCGGGACGGAAAACTAAATTTGGTCGGACGGAACTTTATTTTGCAAAAAAGACTCGTTCGGGTTCGTCGAAGTGTTTAAGATTAAAAATGCTGATTTTTGCGCCGCAGATTTTGTTGTCGATCGATTTTAAGCAATATCCCCAATATAGTTGTCAGAAAATGACTAAATATTGCGCCTTGGAAAAAGCGTTGGCGGTTTTGGATCGAAGAAAAGATGCGGCTTTGCTGAAGGTGGAGACTTTTCCTTATGACGCGTCGGAGCGCTATTTGCACTTGGAAGGATATGATTTTTTGAAACACACTCTGGTGGTCGGTGGCAGTGGGGTGGGCAAGTCAAAGTTTTTGGCGAGTATAATTTGTAATTTACACCAGCAGGGAACTGAAAAATATCGGGTGGTGGTAGTGGATCCGCATGATGCTTTGAAGGATGATCTGGCGTATTTGTCAAATTGCCGAGTGGTTGATTTTACTAGTATCGAGAAAAGCGTTGATCTATTTGGTAGTAAAGCTACGGAACTCAATTCGCAGCTGGAATTATTGTTGGATTTGTTTCATAGTTTAATTGCGGAGAATTATAATGGTCGTTTGGAGCGAGTTTTGCGTTTTGCTAGTTGCGTTTTACTTTTATCTGAGCAATTCTCATTTCATAATTTAAAAAGATTGTTGCTCGATTTGGAATTTCGACAAGATGTTTTGAATAAATCATCAAGTATTTTGCCTGCGCATTTATCGCACTTTTTTCAAACGGAGTTTGGTGAGCTTAAAAATAAATATTATGCTTCGGCGATTGCGCCGATCGTGGCTTTGGTGGACGAGATGCAGATGGTGCCGGTTTTTGGGCAAGATGCTTGTGGTTTAATGCGGGTTGATGAGTTGGTACGAGAGAGTTTTTTGAATATTTTTTCGCTGAATCGGTCATTTTTGGGTGAGCGCGCCACGAAGGTGATTGCGGGTTTGATCTTTGGGCAACTTTTTGCTTATGCGGAGGCACGTTTGCGTACTTCTGGCAATGCACTGCCTTTGCTAATTGTGATTGACGAAGTGGCGGTGGTGGAAACACCGATTTTACAACGGTTTTTATCAGAGTTGCGCAAATATCAGGTCACGGTAATTTTGGTTGGTCAATTTTTTGCGCAGATCAGCGCACCGCTTCGAGCAGCGATTTTTGCTAATACCGTGAATTATTTTTTATTTCGGACTTCGCGCGCCGATGCGGAATTATTGGTGAAGAATTTGGATTGCAAGCTGGTGGGTGAGAAGAGCCAGGAGGATCGAATCAATTTCTTGGCTGGTTTACATAATCGGGAATGTGCGGTACGAATTCAGGCGGCGGGACGTGTTTATCCGGTTTTTCGCGCACAGACAATGGATTTGGCAGTTGAGGTCAAACAAGACGTGTCAAAGCAAGCAGAAATAAAGGAATCTTCTCAGGTGCAAAATGCAGTGATGGAAAAAGATAATTTTGACACAAGAGGGCCAGAAACGCCTCCACCGATTGATTATTCTAATCAGGATAGATCTGCTAATGTTGAGACAATTATTCATGAGATGAATAATTATAGTTTAGATAATATGCAGAACCTGAATAAAACAAAAACGGATACCGATTTGATCAGAAAAGGAGAAAATGATAATAGTAAAAATATATTAATACCTTTAGCAAATAGACGCCAAACACTAGATCAAAAATGTGCAGGGATTGATTTGAAAAAGGCTGGCAAAACAAGATTATTAGACCAGCCGCTTAATTTTGATAACGAAAGACTAGAAACAAAAGAGGTTGAGCTTTTAGAACAGGCTTTGGCTTTTCCTGAAATGGCTGGCATGGATATAACTTCTTTGAATGAAAAGGAGAAAGACTTGACGAGCGTTGATAAGATTGAAGAGGATTTGATTTTTCCGGATAAAATTAAACAAAATATGAGTAGAGAGTCGAATGTAATCCGGAACGATAAATAAGGAGATAAAATGATTGAAAATGAAACGACTAAAATGGCAAATCGAGTTTTCCAGGCGATTTTTGGCCGAGATAATCCTTATTCTTTGACCGAAATGCGCACGAAATTTGCTAGTAAACTTCATCTGCCCACTATGGTGCAAGATTCACGCACCGCTGAAAATACATATACCATTTTACCCGAATTTGGTAAATTCATTACTGATCAAAATTCAGCGCTTTATGACGAAAAAGAGGGTTGGATGCTGCCTCCGCGTGAGGTGCATAATTTGCGTGAGCTTTTTGCGGTGGCGAAGTCGATTAATTATTTGACTACGGAAAGAGTTTATGATAGTGATAATGTACATGCGAGCGACCCGATTTATGAATCGGAAAATGTTTATGGATCTGCCAATTGCGGCAAGTCGAAGAATTTGCTTTTTTGCGACGGAACTTATAATTCTGATTACGCTATTGCTTGCGCACGTAGTGACAATGTGAACTTCTGTTTGCGCGTTGATGACTCTAATAGTTGCAGTAATTCTTATGCGGTAATTTGTTCGGGGAAAATTAGTAATTCTTTGTTTATCCAAGATGCTAGTGATTTGCACGAATGCATTCTGTGTAGTCATTTGTCTAATAAACAATTTTGTGTCGCGAATATGGAATTTTCGGAGAAAAATTATTACTATTTGAAACAATGCATTATTGATTGGATTTTTGCAAGTAATTTTGCGGATCCCCTGGCAGATTTATGATTTTTGCCAGTTTTGCTATTTTTGTTACAACTACAGATCTAGCCGAAACTAGCAGCTGAACGTTATTATTACTATCCAGTCAGGCAGCGGAGGGGGAAAGCGACCCAGCGAACGTTGTTGCCGGAAGGGAGGACGCCAGACGCATTGAAGTAGAGGTAGTATGCTCGAGTAACATCGGAAGAGTTGGTTCGAGATGACCGCCCATAACCGCCGATGCCAGAGTTCCTCAAATGACTAACGTTGATATTGACTTCCCCGCTGCGAGAATTTTATCCTATTGCAGACGTGATTTAGAAATGTTGTAAAAATGACTTGTCTCGCTGAATGAGAAAGCGTATAATGGACGGAGGAAGAGAGGTGAGATGTTAGACATTTTTATTACTTCGCGAGTTCGGCGCAAGATTATTGTGGTTTTTGCGAAATATCCGGATTTTAAGACTCATGTGCGGGCCTTGTCGAAGTTAATTAAAGAAGATCCGGGGAACATTCAGCGTGAGCTGCAACGGTTGGAGCGAGGCGGTTTTTTGCTGATGACGAAGAACGGCAACACGCGGATTTATCAGATGAATAAGCAGTTTCCGCTGCTCAAAGAGTTGCAAAGTATGGTGATTAAATCGCAGCAAATGTCAAAAACAAAGACCGGCAAGATCGATAAAATTATTAGTTAAGCTATTAAGTGGGTGCAGTGCGGCGTGAGTGAAGTTTTTGAGCGGTTAATGAAGAAACGGGGGTTTTCGGCGGATTTTTTGGAGCCGAAATATGAGGATTGCTGGTCGTCCTGGGTTCTACCGGATATGATTGCGGCGGTTGCGCGTATTAAGGAGGCGATTGACGGTGATGAGGGAATCTTGATCTATGGTGATTACGATGCGGATGGTGTGACGGCGAGCGCGGTTTTGTTTAACGCTTTGCGATTGGCTGGATCTCAGAAGCTCGAGATTATGTTGCCAAATCGTTTTACTGATGGCTATGGTATGAATAAGAAAGTTGTTCAAAGAGCTAACGAAATAGGGGCAAAACTAGTGATTACAGTCGATTGCGGGAGTCGCAATCATGAAATTATCCGGGAGCTAGGAACAGCAGGGGTGGATACGATTGTGACCGATCACCATGAGTGCGAGGAGAACTTGCCGGCGGCGATTGGGATAGTAAACGCAAAGCGCCAAGATGCGCAGGAGTGCTTTGAAATACAACTAACGGCGTTATTACAAGAATTAGGACTGAGTAAAAAATGTGTTCAAGAAGAAAAAGCAGAGGTAAAACTAGAAAAGCTTAAAAAATGTATTCAAGATTTTGAGCAGATTAAGGATTCGTGTTCGGGAATTAATCAGTTTAAGCTTAAAAAATGTATACGGCAGGATCAGGCAATAATTGAGCAATTGCGAGAATTGGCGGGGGTAGGAATCGCTTTTAAGTTAGCGCAAGCTTTGGTCGAAGTGGGTCTAATCCCAGATGGACAGGAAAAGTGGTTGTTGGATTTAGTTTCGATTGGGACGATTTGCGACAGCATGGTGCTTTTAGGCGAGAATAGACGCTTATGTTACTATGGCATGAAAGTTTTAGAGAAGACGCGGCGGCCAGGTTTGAAAGAGCTAATTCGTGAATCTGGAGTGAAGAAGTTGAACAGTGATTCGATTGGGTTCCAGATTGGTCCGCGGATTAATGCGGCTGGCCGCATGGAAACGGCGGAGCGGGCGCTTGATTTAGTGTTGGCGGAGTCGAGGCTGGAAGCGGCTAATTTAGCACTGGAGCTCGAGGGGTTGAACAAAAAGCGTAAACAGCAACAAAATGCTGCGGTTGCTGAGGTGCGCATGCGTGGAGTCGAGGATGGGCCGGTGATTATTGAGGTGGGGGACTGGCATGAGGGGATTTTGGGCATTATTGCTGGCCGTCTGACCGAAGAATATCGACGTCCGGCTTTTGCGCTGGCGGAAGTCGATGGAATGTTGAAGGGGTCGGGGCGTAGTTTCGGCGATTTTAATCTTGCCGAAGCCTTGCAAAAGTGCCAAGATTGTATTATCGGCGGTGGGGGGCATGCAGCGGCTTGTGGCGTGAAGCTTGAACAAGGGCGCTTAGAGGACTTTCGCGATAGCATAAATTCGTATTATAAAAGTTTGAAATTGACGGATCAAGACCGTTTTTTAGGTGTCCATGAGGATTTGAAAATTGATGAAATTGACGAATTGTCGCTTGAACTGGTAGAGGAGTTGTGCCAGTTAGAGCCGTATGGGATAGGGAATGAAGAACCAGTTTTCTTGTTGCATAATATAAAAATTATGGAAGTGGCTTCATTGGGTCCTAAAAAGGAACATCTGCGTTTTTTGATTCAGGATCGTTGGGGCAATCATATGAAATTGATGGCTTTTGTAGCGCCGAAAGATTATTTTTGGCTACACCAAGATGATCGAATAGATGCCTGGATTACTTTGGAAGAGAATTTTTATCGTGGCATTCGTAGTGTGGAAGGGCGGATTGTGAAGTTGACTTCGGTTGATGATTTTTAGCTTTTGGATTTTAATAAAATGGCTTACTCCCGTTTTGATGGGATTTATGATAATTTATGTTGATTCACAACTACAGATCTAGCCGAAACTAGCAGCTTGCTTCTATTGTAGCACAGATAGTTATATTTGTCAAGCTTATTTTTTTGCGGTCTTGTTCGATAATTAAACTCCACAGGGAAAGTTGTTGTAATTTTTACAATATTTTTGATATCGTCAACAGAGGTGGGCACTCCAATTATGGAACAAAGCCTTTTTGCCATTTTGCTAAAAATTAGGGGCTATTTTTACAATTATATCTCGATTTTTTGGTTAGTTTTTGCTTCGCAGCGGGTATGTTCACAGTAGTGGTGGGCGTCTGAACTGGCCTGGTATTGCTGGCTATGGATGGTCGTCGAGTACTCCTGCTGAATTTTGGAAAATATATTTTCTTTATCTCTATGGACCGGTTGTAGATTCGGCTAATACAAGCGCCGATCGCTGGTATGGCTTCCCCCTCCGCTGCCTAGCTAGACAGTAATAATATATGGTAGGGGATGTGTCAAGGTTGCAGGAGCGCGTGAGCGCTCCTGCAAGACGTAGGGGGGGTGAGGGTCTCGGGAAGGTTGGCGGCTGGAGAGAGTGTAATGGCATGAGGGCGCTCGGGCTTGTTTAAGTCTTAATATAGTGGAATGAATTGGTCTCTCGTGAGGGGCTTCAATAACTTACGATAGCTTGAGGAAGAGGCGAGCATGGCATAAGTTGTTTCTATGTATTGAGGTTTGCGCTATTGACGAGAATCGGTGAGTGATGTATTTTTGGCACTTGATGGCGGATTTTGTCGGTAGCTGCAGTAGGTTGAGAATTACTTCTGGAAAGATGGCGTGAATCTGAATCTTGGAGGATATGATATGCATTCTCGAGATGGCGGGGTGGCTGCAGAATAAAGAAGAGCTTGTTTTTTGACGTTACGCATCACGGTCAAGGACGCGTAACGTCTGAACGATGGTTTTTAATTTTGCGGAGAAGATTGAACTATAACCATAACCATAAGTATAAGTAGAATCGTATAAGTAGAATCCATAAGTAAGGACTTTACCTGATCCGTCAACCCTTTTTGCAACAATCATCTAAAGGAGATGTAGTAACCGCGAT
>CANENS010000027.1 GCA_947428935.1 uncultured Candidatus Saccharibacteria bacterium
TTCGCAGCGGGGCCATTAGTGACGACCATATAGGGAGTTCTGGCATTAGCGGCTTTGTATGGTCGTCGCGTTCGCACGCCAGTATTAATGTTAGTTATTACATGTATTTTAGTGAAAACGATAGCAATTCTTCTAATGGCGCTGATCGTTGGTACGGCTTCCCCCTCCGCTGTCTAGCTAGACAGTAACAATATACCATTATAATTATTACTCGTTTCTGTTATTATTCAAACAAAGCTTCAGATTCTCACGCCCGAAGCTTAAAAAATATTTTCTCACTTTTCCTGATATAATAATCATTGTATGTTTTTCGAGGTGATACCTACAGATACTTTTCTAGACCAAAATTCGACGCTGGTCTACACTTCGAACTACCGTTACCAACCGGGACATATAGTCCTGGTTCCACTCGGCCGCCGCACCGTAGTGGGGGTGGTTTTACGCAAACTTCCAACGAACGAAGCCACAAAAATCACCTTTACCGTTAAATCAATCCTGAAGCTCCTTCTGCCCGTTCCGATTCCGCCACACCTCCTGGCCGCCATTCCCTGGCTGGCGCATTATTATCTAGCGCCCATCTCGCATACTGCCAACCTCGCTATCCCCGCTGGCTTAACCTCGCGCGGTGCGCTAGACTGTCTCTCTGACCCTCATTTTGCCTCGCTAAAGCCGTCTCGAGCTGAGACCACAGTAAGAGAACGCTATGGGTTAAAAACCGCACACAAAGCCTCTCCAAAGCTCACAGAAGACATTTCTGGAGGCCTTTTGAAACTTCCGCTGATTCCACTTAATCAACCCCAGAAAACCGCCCTCCAGGGTCTCGAAAAAGCCCCTAGCTACACCCGCATGCTTCGAGGTGTTACTGGCAGCGGCAAAACCAATCTATATCTCCAGCTCACCGCTGAAGCCTTAAAAAAGCAAAAATCGACCATTCTACTGGTTCCAGAGATTGCCCTGACCAGCCAATTAGTCAAAATTTTCACCGAAACGTTCGGCGCGCGCGTCCTCTTGGTCCATTCAAACCAAACTCTAGCCGAACGCCGCAAGATTTGGCTCAAAATCCTGCTTTCTGGACAAAATCTGAGTCTATTCAAACCTTATCTTACTCCTGAAAAAAGCTCAAAAGCTTCAAAATCACCAAAAGTAATACCTGCATCAAAAACTGCAACAGAACCGCCACTTACGGCTAAAATTGAACAATCTTCGCTCTTCGACAATGGCCAAAAATCGGCTAAAAAACCGAACAAAAAGCCCAAAAATCCTTCGAAAGCACAAAAATGCCTCGATTTTTCCGATTTACTATTGACAAAAAATGGAAAGTATGCTACAATGGAATCATGTACCGCGGAACCGCTGGTTATCATTGGGCCGCGCTCCGCTCTGCTCACTCCTGTTCAGAACCTTGGTCAAATCATTATTGACGAAGCGCACGAGGGCGCTTATTATCAAGAAAATGCCCCGCGCTATTCCGCCCTGCGCCTGGCCAGTTTCATAGCCGGCAAGCTAAAAATTCCCTGTCTACTGGGTTCAGCCACCCCGAACTTAGTCGATTATCATCTCGCCAAAACCAAAAATTCCTTGGTTGAATTGACCCAAAAAGCCAAAAACACCGCCGTTAAACCTAGGTTCACTATTGTCGACCTCAAAAATCGTGATCTTTTTTATAAAAATCGCTATTTGTCAAACCCGCTAATTAGTGCAATTGACAAAAATCTTGCCAACCATCATCAAACTTTGATTTTCCATAATCGCCGTGGCTCTGCACCGCTGACTATTTGCGAAGATTGTGGCTGGCAAGCGCTTTGTCCAATCTGTTATTTACCTATGACTTTGCACGCTGATGGTTATATTCTAACTTGTCATATTTGCGGACATGAAGAAAAAGTGCCTAGCAGTTGCCCAAACTGTCATCATGCTGGTATTATTCACAAAGGTTTCGGGACTAAGCTACTCGAAACCGAACTACAACACCTATTTCCGGAAGCCAAAATTGCCCGATTCGACGGCGACAACAAAAAAGGCGGCGACCTCGCGAGTCTTTATCACGAAGTGAAAGCTGGAGCCATCGACATCCTAATCGGTACGCAAACGCTCGCTCGCGGTCTTGATTTACCACACCTCGCTACGGTCGGTGTGGTCCAGGCCGACGCGGGCCTCGCCCTGCCCGACTTTGCGGCGGAAGAACGCACTTTTCAACTCCTCGCGCAGGTCTTCGGCCGCGTCGGCCGGGGTCATCTCGACCAAGCCAACGTCATCATCCAGACTTACCAGCCCGATCATCCCGTCATCCAGACCGCCATCGAGGCTGATTTTCCCCGCTTCGCCGACTATCTAATCAAAAAGCGGCGCGCGCAATCACTCCCCCCGTTCTATTACCTCGCGCGCCTAGCCATCACCTACAAAACCGAAAAAACCACCCTTTCAAAAATCCGCGCCGCGCACAAGACGCTTAGTCAAATCAAAAACTTGACTGTTTCTCCACCCACACCCGCCTTCCACGAACGCACTAGTCGTGGTTACACCTGGCAAATCATTCTCAAATCCACCTCACGCGAAACCTTGCGCCACGCCCTCACCCCTTTCTCCGCCCATCACATCGAACTTGATCCACCCTCACTATTATAATAAACTTCGCAGCGGGGCCATGGATCTTAGTATTACTCATCACCTAAGAAACTCTGGCGTCAACGGCTACGACTGGTCATCAGGAGCTAATTCTTCTAATGTCAATAGTGCATACAACCTCTACTTTGATGCGTCTGGCGCCTATTCATCCAGCAGCTACAGTCGCTGGCTCGGCTTCCCCCTCCGCTGCCTGGTTAGACAGCAATAATAAAACATTATCATTTTTATAGTCGCCGACATCTTTACCTTGCTCACCATAGATTTTTCTAAAAATCGACAAAATGTGATAAAATATAAAATATGAGAAAACTAATCACCGTTCCCGATCCACGGTTGCGCCAAAAATCCGCCAAGGTGAAGGAAATTACTCCTGAAATTCGGGAAATCATTGCGGATATGGTAGCGTCTTCCTTGGCTTGGGAAGCAGAGCATCCTTATGAGCTTTCAGCCGCTATGGCAGCACCACAGCTAGGCGAAAATAAGCGCATTATCATCGTGCGCGATGATCTGGGCAATAAAGACATAAACACTTTCACGGCACTAATCAATCCAATCGTATTAAAAACCGAAGGTAAGACCATTCGAGATCACGAGGGGTGCCTCTCCGTGCCCGAGGTTTACGGCCTAGTGCCACGTCCGCGCAAAGTTCGCATTAAAGCGCTACTGGAAGACGGGCGCGAAGTTCGGCTTAAGGCCGAGGGGTACCTAGCGCGCACTTTACTACACGAAATTGACCATCTCGACGGCTTACTTTTTGTCGATCGTATTAAGAATAACCGCAACGCGTTCTACCAACTCGACCAAAAAGGCAATTTGCAAGAATATGATTATGATGAAATGCTAAAAAACATCCCTCACCTTTTTCAAGAGGAAGATTAAGATTGACAAGGATAGGTTTATGAGCGATGCCAACATGGAGAATAATCAAAAAATCAAGGTGATTTTTTTTGGTAACGGTATGCTAGCTGACGCCGCACTGCCGATTATCAAAGAAAAATGTGATATAATTTTCCATGCTCGCACAACCGCCGATTTAGTCACCGCACGTGAGATTAAGCTTGCCAACCCCAGATCTTATGGTATATTAGTGTCCTTTGGTGTCATCATTAAACCAGATCTTTTAGAATTATTCGAGCCGACAGGCATTATTAATTTACATCCCTCCAAACTTCCAAAATACCGTGGACCTTCGCCGATCGAAAGCGCAATTTTAGCTGGCGACCATGATTTTAGCTATTCTATCATGAAATTAGTACCCAAAATGGACGCCGGGCCAGTCTATCACCAAGAAACCATAGAGAGTTTACCCCTGGACAAAGCAGTAATTTACCAAGCCTTAGCCACGAACGGGGCCAAATACATCGTCAATCAGCTAGAATCCGCTCAAGCCAATCATTCACTACCTTTCCCAAAGCCAAAAGCGCAAAATGAAAGCGGAGCTACCTATACCAAAAAGCTTGACAAGTCTATGTCCAGATTGCATCCTGAGTCAAATTCAGCAGAAACAATTTTACGCCAAATTATCGCTTTCCAAAAATTCCCCAAGGCAAAATACGATTTTTTCGGACAAACTTGCATCATTCATACTGCACATATCGACATAAATAATATTAATAATCAAACAAATTCATCACATAAAACCAAAAAAGAAGCTATAGAAAAAAATCAAAAAAACACCGATAGTATCTCAGAATCTAAAACTCTATCATTGAAGTGTCGAGATGGGAAAAAAGTAACTATTGATTCTTTGCAGCCGGCAGGCAAAAAGGCAATGTCCGCCCAGGCTTTTATTAACGGTTACGCTAAAAAATCTAAGTAGTTCGCAGCGGGGAAGTCAGTATCGATAGCGGTCGTTTGTGGGGCTTTGGCCTCGGCGGTTACAGATGGTCTACACGGGCTAATTCTTCTGATCTTCGTTATGCGTACAGCCTCTACTTTGGTGCTTCTGATGCCTACCCGTCAAACATCAACAGCCGCTGGGTCGGTCTCTCCCTCCGCTGCCTAGCTAGACAGTAATAATGTATGGAATAAGCATAAATTGTTTTTATGCTTGAGTTTTAAGTTGTGATGCGGGGGGTAATAATAGAAGGCAGTGACTAGAAGAAACGTATACTAATGAGTGAAAGCTTAATGTTTATCATAATTATCACTTAGTGTGTCACTGTCTTCTATTATTACCCCCACAGATCAAAAATCAAAAAACACAAAAATGGCCTTGTTACATAATTACCATAAACTAAGCCTTCACACGATGGAATGCA